>JALHRR010000028.1 GCA_022841345.1 Saprospiraceae bacterium | reverse complement strand
GCTCTTCCGATCTCGCGAAATCGCACTATAAGGGCCGGATACTACTTTTTCATCTCCTTTTAACCCTTCCAGTACTTCAATATAGGTATCGTCCTGTATTCCCGTTTTGACCGGCACAAGTCTTACTGTATCTGCTTCCATAACAAAGACAACTTCAATTTTCTCCTTTTCAGCTTCAGGCTTTTTATTCGCATTGTCCGGATTCTCAGTCTCTTCCGTAGCGGCTACTACTTCCGAATCAGGAGACTCATCTTTTTTGTCAGGATCACGGACAGTTACAGACTGAATCGGTACGCTGACAACATTTGATTTTACATTTGTCTGTATTGCTACAGAAGCTGACATACCCGGTCTGAATGGAAATAACTTAGTTGGAGTTACAAGATCAGCATATGAAGCCGGATCAATTCTTATTTTAACTGAGAAATTGGTTACCTGATCTGTACTTGTCGCTTGTGCACCGACTCCTCCCAATGAACTGGCAGAATTAGCAATTTGATACACATTCCCTTTGAATTTTCTGCCGATATAAGCATCTACTTCAATTTCAACTTCATCATCCAGACTAACCCTGACGATATCATTTTCACTTACGTCAACCTGTACTTCCATGGAATTAAGATTGGCAATTCTCATCATTTCTGTTCCTGTCATTTGCATTGTCCCCACTACGCGTTCACCTTTTTCTACATTCAATAAGGACACAATACCATTTGTAGGTGCATAAATAGAGGTTCTTTGAAGTGCTGTTCTCAATTCCTGAAGGCTGGCTTCGGCGCTTTTTATTGCAAATTCAGCGGCTTGTACATTGGCTTTTGAAGAAGCTACACTGGCTTCTGATGAGCGGGCATTAGCTTCCAGGGCTCTCAGGGAAGATTCAGATGCTTCAAAATCTGCTGCAGAAATCACACCATCTGCTTTGAGCTGTTTGTTTCTGTTGTAAATATTCCTGGCATTTGCAATTTGTGCCTCAATTTGTTCTTTTTGTGCTATTGAGCTGAGGATTTGAGCCTGAGCAATAGATTTTTGCGATTTGGCGGAATTCAAACTGGCTACACCTCTTTCTACCGAAGAAACATAAGTATCCGGATTGATTTTAGCTACAAGTTGTCCTGCTTTCACAGAATCTCCTTCCATGACATATAGCTCTACAATTTCACCGGATACATCTGAGCTGATCTTAACTTCTGTTTCCGGATATATTTTGCCACTGGCTACTACTGTTTCCTTAATAGTACGGGTGCTGACCTGTTCGACTTCGATCGCTTCACCTTTGGGTTTTTTGTTGCTGAAAATAATGCTGACAATCACCAGCACTACTACAATTCCTGCAAGGATATACAACCATTTATTACTTTTCTTCTTAGCCATTTTGTTGAGGTTTTTATAGAGATATCGGGGTTCCGGAATAAAAATCTACTACTTTTAATCTGAAAATATATTCATATTTTGCGATTATTTCTTGTTGTCCTGAAGTAGCTACACGAGTTTGGGCATTGGTTAATTCAAAAGCATTCGCAGCTCCTAAGGCATATCTTCTCTCTGCATCCTGCAGTGCTCTGGCTGCAGCTTCGGATGATTTTTTGGCAGCCTCAAAGGCAGTTTTTCCGGCATTGGCATCTGTAACGGCTCTTTCTACATTATTTCTTAATTGCTGCCTCAATTGCTCATTTTGTAAAGAGGTAGAATATTGATTTATCCGTGCACGTTCCACATTGGCTCTGGTCCTTCCGTTATCATATATAGGCACTGAAAGTTGAACCCCAACACCTACACCCAGATTTTGGTTAAATTGATTAAAGTATGATTGATTGGAAAATATTGGCACCTGATTGTAAAATTGAATATCCTGGGATATGCCATTGAATACAATAGTAGTCGGCGGGCTCAGCTCTTCGGTAAAACCGTCAATTCTTCTTGCCAGTGAAGAATAAAAAGTATTCAATTGTCCAAAGATTGATAATGTTGGATAATATCCCGCTTTTGCAATCGCTTCCCCTGCCATGGCACTCTGCAATTTCAGCTCCCCGGCTGCGATCTGAGGTTGATTTTTAACCGCATAATCATATGTAGCATCAGAAGAGAAAATCGGGTGAGGGATTACATCCGGAATTACCGGACGTTCAATCTCAAAAACATAATTATCGCTCAGGAGCAATAGTTGTTTTAGATCCAGCAAGGAGAATACATAGTTATTTTCTGCAATGACAAGATTTTGCTCGCTGGTAGCTTGCTGACTTAAGATTTCATACAATTCACCGCTTGCTCTTGCTCCTGAATTTACCAGTTTTCTGGTTTGTTCCACCTGTTGATTGATTTGCTCCAGATTAGCTCTTGCAAGATCCACATTTTCAAGATTTAGCAATGCAGTGAGATAGGTTTGCGCTACTTGTAATGCCAGATCATTGGCCGCTGTTTCCAGATCTTTCTCACTTGCAAGAATATCAAGTTTTGCCTGTTTGACTGTATTATTGATGCGATTACCATCAAATATTAACATTCCTGTATTCATAGAAACACTGTTTGAACCCAGGGTTTGTGTCTCGAAAGAGTTGGTCGTAGGGTCAATGGTTCTACCAAAATTCAATCCGGCATTGGTGCTCAGATTCAGTGATGGGTACCTTGATTCTACCGCTGCTCTTCTGGTCACTTGTGCACTTCGAACATTGATTTGAGCTTGCTTAATGGCAATACTGTTTTCCAATGCGTAATCGATACACATCCTGAGGTCCCATTTTTCCTGTCCATGAACCTGGACGGAACCCCAAAGTACAAAGAGAAGTACTGTTTTG
Organism: Saprospiraceae bacterium; assembly: GCA_022841345.1. GTDB lineage: Bacteria > Bacteroidota > Bacteroidia > Chitinophagales > Saprospiraceae > SLDF01. The sequence continues at coordinate 67,161 of JALHRR010000028.1, read as the reverse complement.
AGAGAAAGTAATCTTAGCATACGACATAATAAATTCAGATACGATACAATGTTACCTATATTCAAATCATCCATAGAATATTTTCTATGAAAGATACTTTATATCAGATCAATGTGGCTGTATCAGCGGGAAGTAGAAATCGAACTTGCTTTTATTATAGTGGATGCAGCCAACCTGTCGTATCTGCTGCCAAATGGTCTCCAGTAAGCTAGCAGGAGATATTCATTATCAGTTTCCGACCAGTTTCCTTCCAGCAGGGAATGGTCAAAAGTCTTGCCATCCTTTGTGTGCACATAATAATAATCATAGTAACCCTGCTTCAGCATAACTGATACTTTGTATGCTTTCGATTTATCATCATAAGTCATTTTGAAAGGAGCTCTTAATTGCCAGTCGGTCAGGCGACCACAAACATAAACATCACCTGACTGTTGCTTTTCAGTAGCAAGTGTAAAATGTACCAGCACATATTCTGACTGTGTAGCAGTAACAGGTCTGTCCTGATTCTCTATAACAAATCCCCCCCGGGCATCTGGATAGTTAATAAAATTGATGCTGCTTCGATCCTTGTCCGGAATGATATGTATATCAATTCCATCAGCAAACTGTTCTATGCTCTTTATATTTACAGTGCGTCGTTGTAAGCTTCTTATGTCAAAATTCCGAAATGGTTTACCTGCAGGAAATACTAATTTATCTATATAATTGTAAACAAGATCTTCAGCTCTGGCTGATTGAGCTTTGTATTGATGAATGGCACTGTCCCATCTGTTGTTTTGCAGAATGGTGAGCGATATCTCATTAATTGGATTAACCAGTCGTTGGTTTTTGAAATTGATGATGACATCCATTTCCTGATGAGTTCTGTATTTCCCTGCATCAGAAGTGATTCTCATTTGCGGTATAATTTTGAGCTCAGATTCTGTGACCAAAAATCTTCTGGTCAGTACCGGGGTATTATAGGCATCATCCTGATAAACATGAAGCAGGAAGTTTCCCGAAATGATAACGTTCAGGTCTTGATTTGGAAACACAAGACCATAATGTGTATAATCCTCATAAGTATTGATAGAGTACTCAAAATTTCTTAGTCTTTCTTCTTCAAATCCCGAAGCATATTCCATAAAAGTCATCTCAGATCTTTCCCAGTCAGCATTACAGTGAATGATTTGATATTTTAAGTCAATAAACCCACCTCTCATATCATCAAAGGAAAGACTCAGAGCACCTGCGCCCCCTAAAGGCAAAATAGGAATGGAAAGTTGATCATTGAAAGGATGAAAACGAACTGATTTTATTTCCGGGACATAGATTGTATCTACATTAGACCATTGTGCATGCACGATGTTTTTGGATAGCAATAATCCAATCAAAAGTATAAATACCTGTATTTTATTCATATAATTTTGCTTTATCCCTTCTGCTTACCCATTGACTTTTACTGATCCAGAACCTCCAGTGTTTGTCTGCCCATTCTTTAGCATAATCCACACCTATTCTGGGACCCGCAGTTATATTTAATAGCTTCAGCTCCTCTGGGTTTTCAAATAAAGAAACAGCACTATCCGAATCCCATAATTTACTTCCGTTGTCTGTCATTTCAATCCCCATCGCTGCACTCATAGAACCTGGTCCCGTGCTTAGTCTTGGCTCCAAATTAGTAATTTTCCTGCTATCGAACATTAATTTAACACCATCAACAGGCTGAATGGATCGAATCAATACAGCATGCGGCATATTTTCAGGCCCGGTTATGACATTAAAAAGACGATGGATTCCATAACAAAGGTACACATATGCATGGCCTCCGGGCTGATACATTATTTCTGTTCTGGCTGTTCTTCTATATCCAAATGCATGGGAAGCCCGATCCTCGAGAGCTTTGTATGCCTCTGTTTCAGTAATGATTCCCGATCTGATCTGACCATTTTTATTGACTACTAATAGCTTGCCCAGAAGTTGCTGAGCAATTGAAACAACATCCTCATCCTGATAAAAAGAGTAGGGGAGAGGATCAGAGAAATGGGGATTCATTGTAATTAATCTCAGCTGATATTATCGAACTAACTGACAATTGGGAACGAAAATTATCGCGATAAATTGCGATTTCCAATAGAGATTTGTCGTAAGCCGCGTGACATCTCTTCCCCGCTGCGCCGGGAAGAGGTGACATCCTTTGCCTTCGGCAAAAGGTGACATCCTTTGCATCTGCCGATGCCAATGGTGACGGACTACTCCAGACAAAGAACAGCCAGGCTGTTCAGTGCATCCCAACATACCTCAAAATAATCGCTCTGCATGAGACAAAATCAAAAAACGTCACCTTGTGATATTTGGATGCAACGCATTCAAATATCACAAGATGTCACCATCTGCTGCGTAGCAGCAGAGGATGTCACAGCGGCCAGGCGCAGCCGTGCCGGAATGTCACCCGTGCCAAGACTACAGCCAGTGAAACACCGGCTGTTCATTCTCAACTTTCTCTAAAGCTTTGTGGATCAACTTTCACCGGCTTGTGAAGATTGTAGCACTGTGTCAACTCATAACTCATAACTCATCCCGGCTGTTGTTCGCCAAAAGCCAAAAGCCAAAAGCCAAAAGCCAAAAGCCAAAAGCTAATAGCCAATAGGCAGTCAGCTTGTCACCCACCACTCATCACTCATAACTGGCTGTTCACTTTCAACTTTCAACTTTCAATTCGGCTGTTCACCTGGCTGTTTCACTCATCACTCATCATTCATAACTCATAACTATCTTCTGCTATAATTCGGTGACTCCTTCGTAATCGTAATATTATGTGGATGAGATTCAATAACCCCTGCAGCAGTAATTCTTACAAATTTCGCTTTCTGAAGATCAGCAATCGTCCAGGCTCCGCAATACCCCATGCTCGCCCGAAGACCTCCGATGTATTGCAGCATGACTTCCTGCAGACTACCTTTGTAGGGTACCCGGCCTTCAATTCCTTCCGGAACAAGCTTCTTGATATCTTCTTCCACATCCTGGAAGTAACGGTCTTTTGAACCTTTTTCCATAGCACCCAGCGAACCCATTCCACGATATACCTTGAATTTTCTACCTTCAAAAATGATCGTCTCCCCCGGAGCTTCTTCTACTCCGGCAAACAATCCCCCGGCCATGATTGTGTCAGCACCAGCTGCTATAGCCTTGGCAATATCTCCTGTATATCTGACACCCCCGTCGCCTACGACAGGCACTCCGGTGTGAGCAATCGCTCTTTTTGCATTGTAAATGGCAGTTAACTGCGGAACCCCTACACCGGCTACTACCCGGGTAGTGCAGATACTTCCAGGTCCTACACCGACCTTCACTCCATTCACTCCTGCTTGCACTAATGCCAGCGCTGCATCTCCGGTGGCTACATTACCTCCTATGATTTGCAAGTAAGGAAATGCTTCTCTGACTTGTTTGATCATCTTCAATACACCTGTGGAATGTCCATGAGCAGTGTCTACAATGATAACATCTGCACCCACATGGACCAGGGCTTCCACCCGCTCCATCGTGTCAGCGGCAATTCCCACAGCTGCACCCACTACAAGCCGGCCGTGCTTATCTTTGCAGGCCACTGGATAATCTTTGTCTTTGATAATATCTTTATAAGTAATAAGTCCCACTAATGTATTGGAATCATCTATCACAGGAAGTTTCTCGATTTTATTTGTCTGCAGAATCTCCTGCGCCTCTGTCAGTGTTGTACCTGCAGGAGCCGTGATCAGGTTGATCTTTGTCATGACCTCTTTGACAGGCCTGTTCATTGTATCTTCAAATCTCAAATCCCGGTTGGTCAGGATACCGATGAGTTTGTTTTGATTGTTGATGATAGGAATTCCACCGATTTTGTATTTGCGCATGAGTTCCTGGGCATCCGCAATTTTGGCATCTTCACCCAGCGTCACAGGATCGAGGATCATACCACTTTCACTTCTTTTCACACTTCGCACATGATCGGCCTGATCTTCGATGCTCATGTTTTTGTGCACGATTCCCATTCCACCTTGTCGGGCAATTGAGATAGCCAGTGCTTTTTCAGTCACTGTATCCATTGCAGCAGAAATGATGGGAACATTCAGTCGAATATCAGTAGTCAGTTGGGAGCGTAAATCTACTTCTCTGGGAAGGACTTCTGAATGAGCAGGGACTAGTAATACATCATCAAATGTGAATGCTTGCTCCCCGAATTTTTGATCAAAGCTATTTTGTGTTTCCATGCGCAAAAATACTGCTTCTTCTACAATCTCAAAATCTATACACCTATATTTAGCGATTAATTCATGTTTACTTTCCGATATGCTCTCTGTTTATAGCGATGAATTTTTTATGAAACAAGCCCTCAATGAAGCAAATAAGGCTGTCGAAGAGGGTGAGGTGCCGGTAGGTGCAGTGATAGTGGTTCAGAATACGATTATTTCCAGGACGCACAATCTCACAGAGCGGCTCAATGATGTCACGGCACATGCAGAGATCATGGCTATCACTTCTGCCGCCTCCCATTTAGGATCGAAGTATTTACCGCAATGCACTATTTATGTTACACTGGAACCCTGCCCCATGTGCGCCGCTGCATTACATTGGGCTCAGATAGGCCGGCTTGTCTACGGAGCCGAGGATGAGAAAAACGGCTATATGAGATTCGGAAGTCACATGCTACATCCCAAAACTCAGGTTGCTTTCGGTGTTCAGGAGACAGCATGCAGAGAATTATTACAACAGTTTTTCCGGAGTCTTCGTTAATGTGATAAGCTGGATGTTTTTTTGGGCATCCCGCGAGGTTCAGTATCAAGATCATTGGAAGACCAATAATCTTGACACTTCACTCGCGGCCGCTACGTTTCGGGGCTCGCTGTTCGCTCGGCCCCGATGCCCTTGGCGCATATTTCACCCTCAGACCTCAAAGTTTCGCCGGAGACCCGAAGTCGGTGACTGAGCGCAGCCGAACCCCACGGGCACCGGGTCTGCTCCGCTGCACTTCGCACCCCTTCACATCGCTGATGCAGGAGTTGACCGAAGCTATAACTTTTCGTTTTTAAGATCGTGTTAATCACGTAGTTAATATGTCTTAATATAGAAGTAAGACTAAGTTGTTGAATGTATATTTGGAATAAAACAAAGCATTATGATCAGATGGACTTTTTTGGGAGTATTAGTTTTGACGCTTACCGCATGCTCTACTACCCGATACCGCTCACTCACAAGGGATCTTATCACTACGGCTGATTGGGGTGAAGCTGATTTGAAGAAACTTCAGTTTTATGTTTCTGATGATATAATTCTGCGCCGCAAAGTCACAGATTCCAAAGCAAAAATTGTCTCCGGAAAGATTGTTTCCAAAGATGGAGCAAAGTATGAGGAGATTATCATTCGCAGCGGGACTCCGGGAACGATGCTCTTTAGTCCCGATAATGAAAGAATAGCCATTGGTTTTGATAAAGATGACTCCAAATCTTTTCTCATGTTCGGATCCAGCGACAAGCGCGATGGAGCTTTTGTGCTGCTTGCAACAGACTGGGATAAAGATGGCGGAACAGTCACATATGGTGGCAAGGAGTTTCAAACAGGTGCCGCCAGTGCATATGTAACATTGTTGATTCTCACTGAAAATCAAGGAAGCACGGAGTTTAAGAGACGGACAGCACCGGGAAGGACGCTTTAAAGAAATTCAGATTTCAGATGTCAGATTTCAGTCCCCAAAGCTTTGGGGATCAGTTTTCTGATTGAACAGCCAGTTTTTAACAGCCATTTAACAGCCAATTTAGCAGCCGTTTTAACAGCCGTTTGATTGGTTAATCGGTGAAATGTTTAATCGTAAACAGCTGGGAAGGACGCTGTAAGAAATCGAGATTTCAGATTTCAGATTTTCAGTGGTTTCAGTTTTCAGTTTTAACATCCAATTGAACAGCCGGTTTAGCAGTCGTTTAATAGGTTAAGCGGTGAAATGTTTAATCGTAAGCAGAAGGGAGGGTAGCTACTTTTTTGCCTTTTTCTTCGCTCGATTCGCGGTCTCTGACCCGAATCGCAAAGTCTGCAAGTCTATGACTTACAATAAAAAAACTTGGAATGATCGCAGGTTAATTTGGCATGTTTGAACTCATCATTCAAAACTCATAACTCATAGCTGGCTGTTAATCTTCTCTCTTCTCTCTTATATCTTATATCTTATATCTTCCTTTCTTCGCTCGATTCGCGGTCTCCGACCCGAATCGCAATGTCTGCAAGTCTCTGACTTGCATGGGTTAAATCTCATGATTTTAGATTCATATCTTTGATCTTATCTCTTATCTCTTATCTCTTTCTCCTACCTCTGCACCATCAATTTACTCACATACACCTCATTCTCAATAATCATTTCTACAAAATAAAGTCCCGATGACAGATTCTCAATATTGAGTCTGTTCATCTGATTATTCTTCAGACGATCACTCAGTACCATTTTCCCATTTATATCCAGGATTCGTACCTCATTCACTTTGTGATTCAATTGACTCAGATCCAGAATGACTTCACTGGAAGCCGGATTGGGATATATTTTGATTTGAGGGAAAACATCGGTCAGATTCTGTGCACCCAAAGTATTTTGCGGAAGAAGGACAGCATTTATTACATGAACAACTCCATTATCAGCTGATGCGTCCGGTATTGTGATTCTGGCATTATTAATAAATATTCCCTGGACATTCACTGTTACGTTCACATTTTGTGAATTAACTGTTACAATTTGAGAGCCGTTAACCATTTGGTTGGACGGTATTCTTCCTGCCACAAGGTGATATAACAGTACTTCAGTCAGAACGCCACTGGGGTCACTGGTTAATTCATTTATTAAAGCTGGGGATAAAGCAGAAAACGCTGCATCCGTTGGAGCAAAAACAGTTTTTTGTGCAGGACTGCTGAATTGCTGCGCCAGACCGGCGGCCAGGATGAGAGACTCCAATGTAGTATGTAATGGGCTGGCGACTATCAAATCCATCACTGTAACAGGTGCAGGTGGCGGAATCATTAACACTGCATCAATTACATGAACAACCCCATTATCTGCGATAATATTTGCTACTGTTATTTTTGAATCATTCACAAATACGCCAAGATCATTAATGGTAATAGTGACAGCAGCACCATTCAAGGTGATGATGTTCTGTCCATTCGCCATATTGCTGGTCAGTCTTGTTCCATTCAGAGTATGATACAGCAACAATTGAAGTAAATCTCCGGTGGGATCTTCAAGTAATGCAGTCATAAATCCGGGAGGTAGTGCATCAAAAGCTGCATCAGTAGGAGCGAAAACTGTATAAGGAGTGTTTCCGCTCAGGTCATCGGCAAGACCAGCAGCATTAATTGCAAATTCCAAAATGCTGTGCTGTGGGCTATTTTTGATAATATCAAAAATTTTATTGCTAGGCGGCGGCGGGATTAATACTGCATTTATTATGTGAACTACACCGTTATCAGCCATGATATCGGCCACTGTGATTCGGGCATTATTGATAAAAATCCCCTGTCCATTAATGGTTACAGTCACTGTTTCTCCTTGGAGGGTCAAAAGATTTAATCCCGTTGCCATCTCACTGGTTAGCGTTTCTCCCTGAGATGCATGATACAGAAGTAACTGAGCCAGCGCTCCGGTTGGATCTGCAATTAAATCTGCCAGAACCTGCGGAGGAAGTGCATTAAATGCATTATTCGTAGGGGCAAAAACTGTCAATGGGCCAGTTCCGTCAAAAACAGGAACTAGTCCGGCCTGAATGATGGCTTGCTCCAAAATACTGAGATTCTGGGTATTAGATATGATATCAAAAATCGTATTTCCAGCTGAAGGTGGTATCAGCACGGCGTCCAGAACATGAACAACTCCATTACTGGCAATTATATCTTCTGTAATGATTCGGGCATTATTGATAAATATTCCCTGGTTATTAACAGTCACATTCACTGAATTGCCATTTAGCATAGAAATGGTTTGTCCCTGTACAAAATCATCTGCCAGAATAACACTTGAAGTTTCATGATATAGCAACAGGCTTGCAAGTGCGCCTGTCTGATCAGCCAGTAATGTTTCCACAAACCCGGCAGGAAGTGCCTCAAATGCATCATCAGTAGGAGCGAAAACCGTGTAAGGTCCGGGACCCTGAAGGTTTGTCAACAGATTGGCGAATTCCAGAAGTGATTCGAAAACAATATGGTTTGGACTGTTCATGATGATTTCTCTGACAGTACCATTGACTTCTGTAGGCTGTAAGACACCTCCTATGACATGAACAATACCATTATCAGCTTGTATATTGCTGACTATGATTTGAGCATCATCAATAAAAATTCCTAAACTGGTAATAGTAACCAAAACACTGTCACCGTGAAGTGTGGAAACAGAAAGTTGATTGAAAAAAGTAGACGTATGTAATACCTCTGCGGATAGATGGTATAACAGAATTTGTGATAATTCTCCTGCCGGATCCGCAAGTAAAGTCTCCAGGACACCCGGTGGAAAATCACTCCAGGCAGCATCGGTTGGCGCAAAAACCATATAAGGCCCTCCAAATCTCAGGGCTTCTTCGAGGTTGGCTGCAATCAAAGCTGTTTCCAGGATAGTATGATCAGGACTATTAGCAATGACATCAAATACTGTATTTGAGCTGGCAGGAGGCAACAGGACTGCATCTATCACATGCACAACCCCATTACTTGCAACGATATCCTCAATAATTATTAATGCATCATTGATAAATATACCGGATGAATTTACAGTTACATCCAGGGTGGCACCATTCATTGAAAATATCTGCTGTCCCTGAAATAGATTGGACGCCAACAAGTTGTTCTGAGTAACATGATAGGTGAGCACCTGAGTGAGAAGACCATCAGGATCATCAATCATTGCCTGAAGGACTCCTCCCGGCAGATTTCCAAATGCTCCATCTGTAGGTGCAAAGACTGTAAATGGGCCATTTTCTGATAGGGTCCCATTGAGATTAGCATCGTTGATCAATCCTTCCAGAATGATATGATCAGGACTGTTCACTATAATGTCCAGGACCGTCTGCGCTTTGCAGATCCCTACCGTTAAAAATAAAGAAAATAGTAGTACAAGTTTTTTCATGCTACTTATATTTTGATTGATGTTAATATATATACGCCAATAATCATGCCAATGGTAAATGCAACTACTGATAATCAGGTTATAAGCACTCATATTGCATAATTATTAAATATGTTGTCCTGTCCATCTATCGCGTTTAAGGTAATTTTCACATGTATAACTAAAACAATCTCCAGGTAGTTGGTTCAAATGGACCTTACAGAAAATTGTGTCGATTCTTTGTGTTTAAAAATCCATAATTAACATCTGTATTAAAATAAAAAGTGTGGCCTTTCATTAAAGACCACACTTGGGTTTATTAAGGTGATATGAAAAAAAACTTATTTTCTATCAATCATAATCTTGCTATAATAGACCTTATTGTCAATGATAAATTCCAGGAAATATAAACCTGAAGTCATGCCCGAAACATCTAAATACTCCACACCCCCAATAAACCTTGCAGACCTGACCGTTTTACCATTCATATCCATCATTCTAATTTGAGAAATAGGAGATGAAATGGAGCTTAGATCTAATGTTATTTTTGAAGACGCCGGATTGGGGAATATTTTTACATCCGGGAATGCATTATTCAATTCATTTACGCCAAGTGTAGGCGGAATCAATACAGCATTAATTACGTGCACCACTCCATTATCAGCAATAATGTCTGCTACTGTAACCTGAGCATTATTGATAAACACATTACCGCCTTCAATATTAACTCTTACAGTTGCACCATTTAAGGTTGTGATTACCTGTTCATCAGATAAACCTGCAGAAAGTGCAGTACCGGGAACAACATGATACAAAAGTATTTGAGCCAAAGCACCTGTTGGATCTTCCAAAAGTGCTTCAACTGTCCCGGCAGGAAGTGCAGCAAAAGCAGCATCCGTTGGCGCGAACACAGTGAAAGGCCCGTCACCGCTCAGATCATCAGCTAATTCAGCAGCGATCACGGCCGCTTCAAGGACATTGTGATCAGGACTATTAACAATGATGTCCACAACTGTATTTGAACCAGCGGGCGGAAGCAATACTGCATCGATGACGTGCACTACTCCATTATCGGCAACGATGTCGGCAACAGTCACCTGAGCATCATTGATAAATACATTTCCACCTTCTATAGTAACAGTCACCGATGCACCATTTAAAGTTACAATACTTTGCCCATCAGATAAATCTGTAGAAAGTGCAGTGCCGGAAACCACATGATACAGGAGTATTTGAGCCAAAGCTCCTGTTGGATCTTCCAAAAGTGCTTCAACTGTGCCGGCAGGAAGTGCAGCAAAAGCAGCATCCGTTGGAGCGAACACTGTGAAAGGTCCGTCACCGCTCAGGTCATCAGCAAGTTCAGCGGCGATCACAGCAGCCTCAAGGACATTGTGATCAGGACTGTTGACAATGATATCTACAACTGTTACCGGCGGAGGAGGTAAAAGGACCGCGTCAATCACATGCACTACCCCATTATCAGCAATGATATCTGCAACAGTAACCTGAGCGTCGTTGATAAATACATTTCCACCTTCTATAGTAACAGTCACAGAAGCGCCATTCAATGTTGCAATGACCTGACCATCAGATAAGCCTGTAGACAGAGCTGTTCCTGACACGACATGATACAAAAGTATTTGAGCCAAAGCACCAGTTGGATCTTCCAAAAGTGCTTCAACTGTACCTGCAGGAAGTGCTGCAAAAGCTGCGTCGGTTGGCGCAAATACTGTGAAAGGTCCGTCACCGCTCAGGTCATCAGTTAATTCAGCTGCGTTCACAGCTGCTTCCAAAATTGTGTGATCAGGGCTATTTATTATGATGTCTACTACCGCTACTGGAGGTAACATAACTGCATTGATCACATGAACCACTCCATTATCAGCAACAATATCAACTACAGTCACCAGGGCATCATCAATAAAAACATTACCACCTTCGATAGTGACAGTGACGGATGCACCATTGAGCGTTACGATACTTTGGCCATCAAATAAGTCTGTTGACAGTGCAGTACCTCCCACAACGTGGTACAATAATATTCGGGCGAGTTGCCCGGTTGGATCTTCTAACAATGCTTCAACTGTCCCAGCAGGAAGTGCAGCAAAGGCAGCGTCAGTTGGAGCAAATACTGTGAATGGTCCGTCACCATCCAGGTCATCTGCAAGTTCAGCAGCGATCACAGCTGCCTCCAGGACATTGTGATCAGGACTGTTGACAATGATGTCTACAACACTCGTTTGTGCCACGGACATCCATGAAACCAACATAATAGTAAAAAAGAGTGCAAGCTTTTTCATGTATAAATATTTTAGTTTAGAAAGAGGTTATTATGTAAAAACACAACACAAGTAGTTTTGTTTATTTATAATATAAAATATATTAAGTATAATAATAAAGTATAAATATAATTTAATGACAATTATGACTTTTTATGCTCTGTTTTACCTGTAGTTACGAGAGCATGAATACCTGAGTTGGTGATTTTAAGGACTTATTTCTTGAATATTTTTTTGAATTAATTACTTAAACTTTATGATGAAATTTGTGTTAATTTCTTAAAGAGTAGATAATCAATAAGAAATGTATAATATATATTTGTATCTAAGGAGATTGAATTTTATGATGGCTTGCTGTAGGGAAAAAAGATAGCTGGGTATATCTGCTTGATTTTTACTCTTTATTCTGGTAGCAGATTGGATAATCCAAATTCAAAATATGTAAAATAATTGTTAAATACTAAATAAATATTGATTATTTGTATTAATATTGTTATGACAAGAAGCTTACAATTCAGTCCTGTCTAAATGGGTTTTGTAATCGAAGGTTCGCCAAAAGAAGGAGGGAAAATCATTTTAGTACAAAAAAAAGCCCCTTCTGATCAGCATCAGAAGGGGCCTAAAATGAAATTTGCTTTATTTATTCAGCGTATAAAATGAAAGGCAATCTGGCTTGCGGCCCTTTCATGTCTTTCATTTGCTTAACACAATTATAAAATCCGTACATATCTCCCAGCTCCTTTTGGATCATAGTTTGTCTGATGGCCTCACCATCATCTGCTCCGGTCATCTGCTCAATAAATTGCTGCATTGGATCTTTTATTCTTGGATAATCTGTCGTTCTGTAATCTTCCAGTTCTGCCAGCTGTGCAGCAGCAGCGATAGCTTGCTCCAAACCTCCCAGTTCATCTACAAGACCTATCTCTTTAGCCTTTCTTCCACTCCACACTCTCCCCTGAGCAATGGCGTGAACTTGTTCCTTTGTCATATTTCTTCCGCTTGCAACATGACCCAGAAATCGGTCATATGTCTTATCTACGCTTGTTTGTAAAATTGCAAACTCTGAATCTTTCATTTTGAAAAATGGGGTGAAGGCTGTAGAATACCTTTGTGTCTGGACCGTGTCGAAGTGTATTCCCAATTTATCATTGAATAACTTTTGTACACTTGGCAGGATTCCAAACACACCGATGGATCCGGTGATAGTATTTGGCTCAGCAAATATTTTATCTGAATTACATGCAATATAATATCCTCCTGAAGCGGCTACATCTCCCATGGATGTTACGACCGGTATTCCTTTATCTTTGATTAGCTGAATTTCTCTTAAGATTCTGTCAGATGCCAAAACTGAACCTCCTCCGGAATTTACTCTTAAGACCAATGCTTTTACTTTATCATCTTCCCTGATTTTTCTCAAAATTTTGACATAATTATCTCCATTGATTTGGCCTGCAGTTTCGGTTCCGTCATTGATTTCACCTTCAGCATATACTACTGCTATTTTATCTGATTTGCCATATTCACCGGTCTTCGCAGGACCTTTAGCATATTGTTGGAGACTTATAGAGCTCAGGTCATCGTCTTCATCTATTCCAACAAGCGCTTTTAGTTCTGATTTGACCTGATCTTCATATTTAATGCCATCTACCAGACCAAGAGATTGTGAACTTTCAGCATCTCTTGATAAATATCCTTCTGCAATTGCTTTTAATGAATCTTTTGAAATTCCTCGTGAAGCAGCCACATCATCCAGAAAAATATCATACAGATCATCCATGTATTCCCTGATTTGCAATCTGTTTTGATCACTCATTTGGTTCATTCTGAATGGTTCTGTCGCGCTTTTGAATTGACCGGCATAAAATACCTGCATTTCAATTCCCAGTTTGTCCAGCATATCTTTGAAGAATGCCAGAATCACACCATATCCCTGGAATTCCACAGCACCTATTGGATTCACATAGATTTTATCTGCGACAGAAGCAAGATAGTAAGTAGCCTGTGGATAATAATGGGAGTATGCAACGACCGGTTTACCACTTGCTTTAAATTCAGCAATGGCCTGCCTGATTTTTCGTGAGGTAACCTGATTCCCCGTCATTCCGGATAAGTTCAGATAGATTGCTTTAATATTATCATCTTCTGAAGCTTTTTTGATCTGATCCAAAATTTCCTGTAAACCAAGTATTTTATTGTTTTTGAAGTCAAATGGATTGACTGGAAGATTGTTTGTTTTTTCAGGAATAGCCTGTGTAAAATCTATGGCAAGAACAGAATTGGGTTTTACATCTGCTATGCTGTCAGTAGATACCGCGGAACTGATGGCACCGAATACAGCAAATAAAATTGCAGTAACTACGAAACTTGCCAATATAACACCGAGGCAGGAAGCGAATACAAACTTGAAGAATTGTCTCATACGAGGATATTTATTTTTAATTCAGATACAAAACTAAAGATTTCGTAGTCTCCATTTAACTTTTATGGACGAATAAGGCCAAATGATAGATACTTGGTGCCATTTAAAGAATCAATTTGCTTTTTGATACGCCATTTTACCACCGACATAAGTGCGAAGTACTTCAGTTTTAAGGATTTCTGTCTCAGTGCAAAGGATCAGATTATTGGACAATATTACAAAATCTGCAAATTTACCCGGGCTCAATGAACCTTTATTTTTTTCTTCAAAGGAGGCCAGCGCATTCGCCATTGTGTAGGAATACAATGCTTCATGACGGGTCATTGCCTGTTCCGGAAAAAATGCCTGTTCACTGTCCTTCCTTTTTCTTGTCACACTTGCATAAAAGCATTCTATTGCATCAATAGATTCTACCGGAGCGTCTGTTCCATTATTGATAATTACACCGGCGTCCAGAAGAGATCTCCAGGCATATGCACCTGTTCTTGAGCGTTCAACTCCAAGTCGTTTTACTACAAATGGTGCATCAGATGTACAGTGTATTCCCTGCATAGAAGCAAAAATTCCGAGTGAGGCAAACCTTTTAATATCTGTAGTGTCCAAATGCTGGGCATGCTCGGATCGCCATCGCCAAGTATTTCCTTCAGGATTAATTTTGAATAATGAATCACAAATATTCAAAAACTCCCGATTGGCTTTATCTCCAATGGCATGTACACATAGTTGCATTTTATGTTTCACTGCCAGGTCTGCTATCTTCTTTAATTCTTCAATGGAAGTAGTATTTTGGCCTGTATAACCTGGTTTGTCCGCATATGGCTTTAATTTCCAGGCTCCGAATACGCCCAGGGCTCCATCTAATTCAGATTTGATCGCCCTGCAGGTAAAATATCCGTTACCCGCGTTTAGAATAGGTAGTTTGTCCATACCTCCCTCCAAAACATCTGAGGGATGTCTAATCATCGCATAAAGTCGTACTTTCAATTCACCTGCTTCAGCCATTTTTTGATATCGTTCAATATCTTCAAAACTTGATCCGGCATCCTGAAAAGAAGTGATCCCATGAGATAGGCACTCTTCCTGAGCGAGTTCGATACCCATACGCCATTTATCAAATAATGCAACCTCGTCCAGGGTTTCCAAATACTGATTAAAAGGATTAGAAATGAGTGACATGGCACGTTCTTCAAATACCCCGATTGCTTTTCCATCTGCGGATCTTACTATTACACCACCTGAAGGGCTGGGGGTTTCAGCCTGAATACCTGCCATTTCCATCGCTTTTTGATTGGCGAATAAAGAATGACCACTGGCATGCCGAAGGATTACCGGATGATTGGGTGTTACCGCACTTAAAGCGTCGTGGAATGGATAGCCGTTTACATTTTGTTCAGGAATTTTTTGCCATTTTTCCTGGTGCCATCCGCGACCTTCTATCCATGTCCCTTCCGGAAGTTTTTTTGCTGCTTCTTCTACCATGCTTACTACCTCGTCCCATGAAGTGACATTCATAAAATTAAGATCCAGCAAGCTTTTTCCCAGATATGAAAAATGAGCATGACCTTCAATCAATCCGGGGATAATAAATTCACCATTCATTTTCTCAACTATAGTTTCAGGCCCTGCCCATTCCATTATTTCTTCATCAGTGCCCAATGCCAGGATTTTACTACCCTTAATTGCCATAGCTTTTGCAGAGGGCATGAGTGTGTCCATTGTATAAATATCTGCATTCAAAATAATCAGGTCCGCTTTT
Organism: Saprospiraceae bacterium; assembly: GCA_022841345.1. Taxonomy (GTDB): domain Bacteria; phylum Bacteroidota; class Bacteroidia; order Chitinophagales; family Saprospiraceae; genus SLDF01. Next base: position 51,613 of record JALHRR010000028.1, on the reverse strand, counting down.
TGCTGTTGTGAACACTGAAATGAAATGAACACAATTAAGAAAATGAGCAACCGTTCAAAGACTTTAGGTGTTTTCATACTTAAGGAAATGGTTAAGGCAACAAAAAAACACATAAAGAATGAGAATTACCCCACTTCTGTTATTTCTATTTTTTGGCCTTTATTCTCAGGCTCAGATTACCTCCAAAGATTTTCTGGACAAATGGGACAGAATGGAAGCCTACCTTATAGAAATGTCTGAGAGCATGCCGGATTCCCTCTACAGTTTCAAGCCAGTAGATGAAATCTTCACTTTTGATCAGCAATTGCATCATATTGTCAATCATTTGAATGTAATAGATAAGAGTTACTTACTTTCCCGGCAAACAGGCAATAGCCGGATTGAGTACGTTACAATGAGTAAATTGGAAAGAATTGCCCAGCTACAGTCTGTATTTCAGGATGTCAGAGAAACACTTTATTTACTTCATCCTGACGATATGACACAAATGCAAGATTTTAAACCATCGGGTAAAATGCTGAGTAAATCTGATTTTTTATATCTGTTGTTACACCATACCACCCATCATGCCGGACAAATGGTTGTCTATCTAAGATTAAATGGAATAAAACCTCCCCGATATGTAGGGTGGTAAACTATTGAGCCTTTCAATTGGTTTTTATATTTTTACATTCTCATTAATTCAACCACAATTTTACAATATATGGCTAACGCATTTTTTAAGGTCCCTGAGGCCAAAAATGAACCCATTTTAAATTATTTGCCCGGCTCTCCGGAAAAAAAAGCACTGAAAGCGGCACTTGCAGAAGCAAAATCCAAAGAGCTGGACATGCCTATGATCATCGGGGGCAAAGCTGTCCGTACAAATGATACCGTAAGAGTACACCCTCCTCATGAAATTGCTCATACACTTGGACACTATCACAGGGGTTCAAAGGAGCATGTTGAAGCAGCAGTAGAAGCAGCATTAGCTGCAAAAGCTGATTGGGAAGCAATGCCCTGGGAAGAGCGAGCCGCCATATTTTTGAAAGCTGCAGATTTGATGGCGGGTCCATACAGAGCCCGAATGAGTGCAGCCACTATGCTGGGACAATCTAAAAATGTCTATCAGGCAGAAATAGATTGTATTTGTGAATTGGTGGATTTTCTGAGATACAATGTGCAATATATGACTGAGATGTATGCTCAGCAACCTTACAGTCCTTCTACAACATGGAACAGACTGGAATACAGAGCACTGGAAGGTTTTGTATTTGCTTTAACACCATTTAATTTTACAGCAATTGCAGGAAATTTGTGCGCGGCGCCTGCCCTTTTTGGCAATGTTATTGTGTGGAAACCGGCTGAGACGCAGATATATTCTGCCAGCCTGATCATGGAAATATATAAAGAGGCAGGACTTCCGGATGGAGTGATCAATCTGGTTTTTGCAGGTGGAAAAACAGTTGGAGATGTTGTATTTTATCATAAATCATTTGCAGGACTACATTTTACCGGGAGTACAGGAGTATTCCAAAGCTTATGGAAAACGATCGGCGAGCAATTACCTAATTATACTTCATACCCAAGAATAGTAGGAGAGACCGGTGGAAAAGATTTTGTGATGGTTCATAAATCAGCTGATCCTAAAGCAGTAGCTGTTGGGCTTTCCAGAGGGGCATTTGAATACCAGGGACAAAAATGTTCAGCAGCTTCCAGAGCATATGTACCTGAAAGTCTTTGGCCGGATGTGAAAAAATATTTACTGCAGGATTTGGCAGATTTCAAAATGGGCACAACAGAGGATTTCAGGAATTTCATCAATGCGGTCATTGACGAAAAATCATTTGACAAAATTGCATCTTATATAGATGCTGCCAGTCTGTCAAGCGAGGCTGAGATCATAGCGGGTGGAAATTATGATAAATCTGTCGGATACTTTATTGAGCCAACAGTGATTCTGGCCAAGGACCCAAAGTACACAACCATGTGTGAAGAAATTTTCGGACCTGTGCTTACAATTTATGTATATCCTGATGAAGCTTATGCTGACACATTAGAATTGGTTAATTCTACCTCGCCATACAGTTTGACAGGAGCTATTTTCGCCAAAGACAGAGCTGCATTGGTGTTGGCAACTCAAAAACTCAGACATGCTGCAGGAAATTTCTATATAAATGACAAACCAACGGGAGCAGTCGTGGGACAACAGCCATTTGGTGGTGGAAGAGCATCAGGTACCAATGATAAGGCAGGTTCTATGCTGAATCTATGGAGATGGGTCAGTGTAAGAACCATTAAGGAAAACTTTGTATCGCCGACTGATTTCAGATATCCATTTTTGCAGGAGGAATAGTAGTTTACAGCCTCGTTTAAGCGGTGAAGCGGTTAATCGGAAACAGCCGGGAAGTAGCTGCGAGCCATGAGCTGCGAGAAAACAGCCGTTGTGTTGAGGAGTTTAGAAGTTCAGGTAACAGCCAGTTAACAGCCTGGACAGCCTCTTTTATGAGTTGAGAGGGTGAAGCGTTTAAACGTAAACAGCTGGGAAGAAGCTACATGCTGAAGCTTAAAGTAAACCGCCCTTCAGTGGAGTTGTGGCCAGGTTGTTCGCAGCTTTTTCACAAATTATTTACAGTAATAAAAAAAGCCTTCTATCATTAAGACAGAAGGCTTTTGTTTTTTTACCTATCTCACAAATTGCTACAGAATCTTACTGAAGGACAACTTCTCTTTCAGCCATCAATTTTCTGATATTGATCAAAGCATATCTCATTCTACCCAAAGCGGTATTGATACTAACTCTGGTTAGCTGAGCGATTTCCTTAAAGCTCAGATCAGCGTAATGTCTCAATATCACTACCTCTCTTTGCTCGTCCGGCAACTGATCTACCAGTCTTCGCAATTTATCATGCGTTTGACTTTTGATCATATGCACTTCCATATTGTCATCGGATACTTTCAGAATATCCATGATGTCAAATGTTTCAGTTGGTGTAAACTGTGGTCTGCGTTTGGATCTTCTGAAATGATCCACGCACATGTTATATGAAATTCTCATGGCCCATTGAAGGAATTTGCCCTCATGGTTATATTTGCCTTTTCTGAGCGTATCAATAATCTTAATGAAAACATCCTGGAAAATATCTTCAGCAAGGGCTTGATCCTTGACAAAAAGATAAATCGATGTGTAAATTTTGTTTTTGTGGCGGGACAACAACTCCTCGAAAGCTTTTTGGTCACCTTCAAGATAATACCCGATTAACTCCTGATCACTTAGCGTCATAACTTGCATAGTAAAACACTTTAACAGATTAAAAAAAAATGGTGTTTACATGTAGAGGTTATATGCGATAGATTCAGTATTTGGTATTATTAAAAAAATAAAATTTGGCTTTGAAACCAATTAACAGGCGAAAGATAGTATAATTTCCATTCATACAATAGTGGCGAGATAAATTAACACAGTTTTAACATATTTATTTATTACTCAATCAGCTATTTTGTTCCTTTCCCTTTCAAAATCAGGACTTAAGCTATTTAAATTTTCTTCAGGATTTTTTCAACAACTCTCACCTTCCTCACGTAACCTCTAACCTAAGTACGTATGAAATAGGGGTACGGGTTTGTTCATCATTACAAGTTTCCTTTAATAAAACCCGACTGTTCCCCAAATCAGGTAATTATATTTATAAATTTAAATATGTAGTGCATGTAAGTAATCTCATTCATACCTTTGCAGATTGAACTTATGTTCTCATTAATTATTTATAACTGTCTGAAAACAGAAAATGCAGGATACTAAGCCGGTTGAAACAATAGAGACGGATTTTAATTACAGGAACACACTTCATGTGAAAGGTGCCAGGGTCAATAACCTTAAGGACATTGAAGTCATATTGCCCAAGAATAAACTGATAGTGGTAAGTGGAGTGTCCGGAAGTGGTAAGTCTTCTATTTCCATTGATACGATTTATGCAGAAGGTCAGCGCCGGTATGTGGAGAGTCTGTCTTCGTATGCAAGGCAATTCCTCAACCGGATGAAAAAGCCGGATATGGATTTTATTAAAGGAATATGTCCAGCTATTGCTGTCGAACAAAAAGTAAGTACCAGTAATGCAAGATCAACTGTCGGTTCACTCACAGAAGTTTATGATCTGCTGCGACTATTATATGCAAGACTGGGAAAGACAATTTCTCCCGTCTCAGGTCTGGAAGTGAAAAAGCACACTGTCACGGATGTTGTGAATTTTATCATGAATTATGAAAAGGGTGTACGTATCCGCCTGATGATTCCGCTTCAGAACAGATATCCTGACAGATTGCTGAGCCACGAGTTGTCTTTATTGATGCAAAAAGGATATACCCGATTGTATGTAGGAGATGAACTTAAATATATAGAATCATTTCTGGAAGAGGATAGCCCTTTCCTACAAAAACCGCTGGGACAATTACAGCAGGAACCTATTTATATACTCATTGACAGACTTGTCACGGGTGATGATTCGGATGCATTTCGTAAGCAAATAGCAGATTCTGTTCAAACAGCTTTTGACGAGAGTTTTGGTAATTGCCTGGTAGCTGATGACAAAGAGATCAAAGCATTCAATAACCGGTTTGAAGCTGATGGAATAGAGTTTCTGGATCCCTCGCCTGCATTATTTAATTACAATAATCCATATGGAGCATGTCCGGAATGTGAAGGATATGGCAGAGTTATAGGTATAGATACTGAAAAGGTCATTCCCGATAAAACTTTGTCCATTCATGAAGGAGCTGTGGTGGCATGGAAAGGTGAATCTGCCTCTTTATGGCAGGATAAGTTTATTCAAAAAGCCATTCAATTAGATTTTCCCATTCACAGGCCCTATGAATTTCTAACTGAAAAGGAACAGGATTTACTATGGAATGGAGGAGATGGGATTGAAGGAATCTATGAATACTTCAGGCAATTGGAAGAAAAAACTTATAAAATTCAGAACAGAGTAATCCTGGCGAGATATAGAGGTAAAACCAAATGCCCAACTTGCAAAGGCTCCAGACTGCGCAAGGAAGCACTATATGTATTTGTTGCCGGCACTACTATAGACAAGTTGGTTTTATTGCCTATCGAGGATATGCTTTCATTTTTTGAACAAATTCAGCTTTCGGAAGCTGATAGAAAAATTGCAGAAAGAATTCTCACTGAAATTATCTCCCGTCTCACTGTTATGTGTCAGATAGGATTGAATTATTTGCATCTTGACAGACTCTCCTCTACATTAAGTGGTGGAGAAATACAAAGAATCAATTTGACCCGGACCCTGGGTAGTAATCTGGCCAGTTCATTATATGTTCTTGATGAGCCGAGCATAGGGCTTCACCCCAGAGATACGCTGAAACTTGTTGAAGTTTTAAAGAAACTGAGAGATCTTGGAAACACTGTGTTGGTAGTTGAACATGAAGAAGATGTCATCCGACAGGCAGATTTTCTTTTAGATATGGGACCCGAGGCAGGTTTGCATGGAGGGGAGGTAGTTTTTGCCGGAAATTTTAAAACAGCTGATCCTGATAAACATCTGCGCAGTCTCACAGTGCAGTATCTCCATCGCAGAATGATCATTCCAACACCATTGGTAAGAAGGCCGATTCGGAATAAAATTCAATTGCACCAGGCGAGAATACACAATCTCAAGAATCTGACAGTGACTATTCCCCTGAATGCACTGACAGTGATTTCGGGAGTGTCCGGTTCCGGAAAAAGTACACTTGTAAAAGAAGTATTAATACCCCTTGTAAGAGCAGCACTGGCAGATCCACAGAGTCAAAGCCCTTCATTGACTGACTTTATTTCCGGTGATCTAAAAAAAATTCACCATATCGAAATGATTGGTCAATCCCCGATAGGCAGATCCAGCAGATCTAATCCGATAACATATGTGAAGGCTTTTGACCATATTAGGGACCTGTATACGAGACAGCAATTGTCCAAACTCAAAGGGTACAAACCAAAACATTTTTCTTTCAATGTAGAAGGTGGCAGGTGTGAAACTTGTAAGGGTGACGGAGAGATTGTAGTTGAAATGCAGTTTTTGCCTGATGTCACGCTCACTTGTGAAGAATGCAATGGCAAAAGATTCAAAGACGAGATTCTGGAAGTCAGATATAAAGAAAAAAACATCAATGATATACTGAATATGAGCATTGATGAAGCCCTTGATTTTTTTAAAGATCAAAGAGATATTATTCAAAAAATTAAACCATTGTCGGATGTAGGTTTAGGTTATGTGAAGCTGGGTCAATCCTCATCGACTTTGTCGGGGGGTGAAGCGCAAAGGGTAAAGCTGGCGTCCTATCTGGGGATGCAGGAAAGCAGGGATAAAATTCTTTTTGTATTTGATGAGCCTACGACAGGATTACATTTTCACGATGTGCTGAAGCTCTTATCTGCTTTACAATCTTTGATAGAAATGGGGCATACTGTAGTTGTAGTGGAGCATCATCTGGACATGATCAAATCTGCAGATTGGGTGATCGATCTGGGTCCTGAGGCAGGCTTGAAAGGTGGATATCTTGTTTTTATGGGAACACCCGAAGGTATTATTGATGTGGAGGAGTCCTTTACAGGTAATTATCTTAGAGAGAAATGGAGAGAAGAAGGGTATAAAATAAAATAATATAAAATTATAATGTTATGTATAAATCATTATAATTCAATTTTAAAATTCATTTTTTAGATAAAATTGTATTTTAAATATATAAATGATTTATGATTAAATGAAAAGATAAACGCCGCTCTCTTGCTTAATTGTGGATATTTTATAATATATTTCGGTCAATTGTGCGCACATAAAGAGATCATATCAAATAGATATTTTTAGGTGGGCTATGATTAATTTTTTTGGCTAAAACCATTATCTTCATATGCTAACCAGAGGATTACTCTTTGCAATTGCACTTTTATTTGGCTTCAATCTTACAGTTTTTGCTGATCAGGGTATTCCCGATTCTTTGCAATCCAGACTAGATACTATTGTTAAATTGGAAGATAAGCTGAGTTTTCTCAGAGATCAATCACGGCAGTTTATAAAAAATGATTCCACAATTGCATTTTCTCTTAATAGAATGCAAAAGAAACTGGCTCTTGAATCCGGTGTAACAAAATACATAGCAAAAGCTATACTCGAAAATGGCGTTCTTCATGCCATTTCGAGCAATCATATTGCCGCCAGAAAACTCTTTTTGCAGGCATTGCCCATGTATGAAAATATCGACGACACACTGAATATTGGATATTTGTTGAGAAATATAGGATTGACATACAGCAGTACAGATTTGAAAGACTCAGCTGTGTATTTTTTTTATGAAAGTATAAAAACGCTTGACCCAAAACACAAAGAACAAAAGCTATTTTATGCTTTAGCAGCTTTAGATTTAGCAAAGTTATTTTATCAGTCTAATGTAAATAAGAAATCATTGGAGTATGCAAATAATGCACTCTCCATATTTGAGGAATTAAAAGACACATATAATATAGCGAGCACTTATAATTTAATAGGGCTCAATATGATGAATCAAACTGATTCCAGCAGCATCACCTGGATTAAGAAAGCCATGGAGTTTTCAAATAAGATTAATGATTCTGCAATGATAGCTGCTCACCGTGCGAATTATGGAATTTATCTTGGTGAAATTAAAAAGTATGATGAGGCTCTCAAAGAATTAAAGGGGGCATACGAGTTGTTTTTAAGGCACCCCGGGGTTAATTATGAACCATTTATTCTTATGAATCTGGGTTTGGCATATTTCAATGTAAAGCAATATGATAAAGCAGAAGAGTATTCTTTAGAGGCTGTTAGTTATCATCAAAAAGATGAATCGAATTATCCTTTATCATTTGCTTATCATGTACTTTATAGAATTAAAGTGATCCAAAAGGATTATCAGAAAGCGCTTGAGTATCTGCAAATGCATTATAAATACAAAATCCAGGGCATAACTTTGTCGAGTCTGCAAGAAGTAAACGCTCTGGAATCAGACATAGCACTAAAAAATAAAAGTAAGGATCTGGAAAATCTTGAGAAACTGAATGCTTCTAATGAGGAAACTTTGAGGCAAAAGCGTATTCAGGGCTATATTCTTATGTCCGCTCTGATAATGATGGTATTGTTGCTATTGCCTTTGATTTATTTCTACAGAAAGACTCAATCAGCTAAACAGCTTTTAGAGAAAAGGAATAAAGCGATTGAAGAACAATCTCTGGCCCTGGAAGCTTCTAACCGAACCAAAGATTTGTTGTTCTCGATTATTTCACATGACCTCAGGAGCCCTGCCGGTAATGTATTCATGTTACTGAATCTGCTTCCCGGGAAAAATGACTCTTTGTCTGCCGGTTCAATGGAAATATTGAATGCGACTAAAGTGAGTGTAATTGATTTCAGAAATTTATTGGAAAACCTGCTGATGTGGGCAAAGTCGCAGCAAGATGGTATTAAGTTATTGAAGGAAAAACTTCAGCTAAAGCCTATGATTTCAAAGGTAATTTCCGGTAATGACCCATTGATTGTAAACAAACATTTGCAGATAGTGACAGAAGGAAATCCAGATATAAAACTTTGGGCGGACTCCTCCTCACTGGAGATTGTCCTCAGAAATTTATTATCCAATGCAATTAAGTACAGTCCTGAGTATACCACCATTCAGATCAAATGGTATACTGAAGCTGATCAGGCAGTTATTGTTATAGAAGATGAAGCCGGAGGAATACCTGAAGAAGTAAAATCATCACTTATAGCTCCGAAAACGGACGAAGTGTCTGTGCTTAGCCTGCAAGGCCTTGGTTTAAAACTTTGCAGTGAATTTGTCAGGAAAAATGACGGATACTGGTCCATCAATAATACTCCGAAAGGTACCCGCTTTATGTTGTATTTTAAAGATGCCACACAACAAGCTGCTGTGGAGACATTGAATTAAAATGATAACTTCAATTTTTGAACTTTCAAAGTGGAATAACTATATGCTTATTCTTCAATCTGTACATTATTGACCCACACTATACCAAATATTCCGGTGCTTACGGTTTCATCATCCAATGTAGTTTTGGAATAAATGATATATGAATGGTAATCTACCAGTCTCGTATAGACCTCTCCTCCACCAACTGCTGAAATTAATGGATTATCTTCTTTAAATGTTGCTTTAATTTTCTCCCGGTGGCTGGAATGTGAAGGGTTAGTTAAAGCTGCAACGACTATCAATACAATTACCAGGATCAAAAATTTTTTCATTATTCAGAAGGGGTTTTGGTTTAGAAACTTGCAAAATGATTAAACGCCAAAATCTATTTTTTATTCATTCTCTATTTTGCGAAGCCAGTTTATTGCTTCAACCGGAAAATAAGTATTTATATCCTTGTTGCTGACTGATAAATCTTGTTTTTGATATGCAAACGGTTGATTGCTTTTTATGTAAAAACACTCCTGAAATGAGTCTCTTTGATTAGTTGCGGAATATAATCTTTTACCCAGCCAAAGCCATTCTTTTGCATTTCCAATCCATGTGTATTGAACTACTGGATTCCTGGAGACAGGAATAAAGTCAATCCTCACCCGTATTCCCGTGCTATCACGAAATTCCACATATTTGACAGGAAGGGAGTCCAGATTACTTCGCGTGGAGCTAACTTCCTGCATCATCGCGGATTTGTCAAGAGTGCTCCGCACAAAAGATTCTATACTCCCAATGGTATCCATTGATTCAAAGGGGATTTCTTCATCATAGGGTTGATCCATAGCTGAGTCAGTTATGGGTTCTGCAATGATTTCAGGTTCTTTTGATTCCGAAGCACATTGACAAAACATAATGATTGTCAGAATCGGCAAAATTAATCTATATGAAGACAAACATTTCAAGCTGTACTTACCATTTTATGTATTTTGTTCTATAAGTCAAAATACCGTCCTGCAATTGAATGATATACGTACCGGCCGGATAATTGCTGATATCAATGGCTGAAGTTTGTTTTTCACCACTACTGTATATCTTACTTTTATGGATAGTTTTTCCCATCATATCTGACACGTAAAGGCTGGCTGATTTACTTTCCAGTTCAGGAAGATATAACATCGCGATTCCCTGGCCAAAACTAGGGTAAACTTCGAGGGGAAAAGTTTTGTCAAAAGGACTATGTGTTGATAAAGTGATACATTCATCGGGTCCGTTTTCATTTCCTAGTTGCAGGGTGTATGTGCCGGGAGAAATGGCAGCATTTGGAAAATCAAGTGGAATGGCTCCAAAGTTAGTTATCAATTCTACACGAATCATTAAAGGATACTCTCCGGGTATGTTGCTTGCTTCCGGAGTTCCATATAATTCAATACATCCAAGCGTTTCTGCCGGAATATCGCAACTCGGGGGCTCACATCTGTATGATATTCCTGTCGGTAATCCAATGATAGGAGTAGCAGTTCTTAATCGGATACTATTAATGGCAATTTGATTCCCGGCAATTAACACTGTATCTGTCAGCCTGATAGTGAAATTAAAGGTATATGGCTCTCCAATGCACGCCGGAGTCTGTATACCTGCATCAGGATAAAGGTCGGAAAGTGGTCTTGGGTAAACGCCTGCTACAGAATCAGCATAAAATTGATCAGGAATACAATTTTGCGCACTTGCGAGGCAGCTTATGCATAATAATAACAGTTTAGTAAATGACACTCGAAGGATCATACGATGGAATTTCAAATTTGAAAAAGGAATGTTTTGTCTTTTGGTTTCTGGTATAAAGATCGCATTTTTTTAACTCTGAAAGTATTAATTTTTTTCTCATTTTACGAGTTATGAATGTAATCACATCTGATATTTCAATACTTGTTTTACATTTATATTTCTGCTCAGGAATTTGATCACGGTATTAAAGTATTCAGCTTATGTCTCTGAGAAAGTATTGTTTTGATTGCTCTAACTTCTTACTTGTAATTACTGCCTTTTTCGCATTCAATATTTCTTTTGCCCAAACAAATCCAGGTACTCTAAAAGGTCAGGTGAAAGATAAATCGGATCAATCTCCGCTGATTGGGGTCATCATTGAAGTGGACTCCTTTTACGCTGTCACAGATGAATTGGGAGAATTTGAATTAAGCCTGCCTGCAGGTGAATATTCTTCTAAAATGAGTTTGGTAGGCTATGTTCCATTGCTTTCAAAGCTTAGCATACAGGCAGGATCCACTACGGAGATGATATTTGATATGGAAATAGCTGAAAATATACTCACAACCACCACTGTCACGAGTGGCCGGTATGATAAGCCTTTTGGGGAGGTAACTGTGTCGCTGGAAGTCATAAGACCTCAACTGCTCAACAGCACGAATACAACTGCCCTGGACCAGGTACTCCAAAAAATGCCCGGAGTAGATATCATTGATGGCCAAGCTAATATTCGCGGAGGTTCAGGATATTCATATGGAGCAGGAAGCAGAGTTTTGATATTATTGGACGATATCCCGGCATTGCAAGCGGATGCCGGAACAACCAACTGGAATGATTTTCCGATCGAGAATATCTCCAGAATTGAAATTCTGAAAGGTGCTTCTTCTGTTTTGTATGGGTCTTCAGCTCTGAATGGAATTATTAATGTACTGACCGGATATCCAACAGAGCAGTCCGAGACAAAAGCGATGATTTACTACACACATTTCATGGACCCTGCGGACCCTGCAAAAAAGTGGTGGGGAAAAGCTCCTTATGAAACCGGTTTGAGCATTTTGCACAAACGGAAATACAATAGACTGGATGTTGTGTTGAATGGATTTTATCGCAATAGAGAAAGTTTTAATCAAAGCACTTATAGTAAATATGGCAGACTTTCAGCCAATTTGAGATACAGGCTAAGAGATAATTTAATTATTGGTCTGAACAGTAATTTCAATCCGGGAAGCTCCTCTGATTTTTTTTACTGGAAGGATGCTCAGGCCGGGGCTTTCCAGCCGGCACCCGATGTTCTTAATATTTCCAATCGATTGAGGTTCAATATAGATCCATATCTGACTTATTTTGACAAAGCAGGTAGCCGGCACAAAATCATTAGCCGTTACAATTATATCGACAACAGAAACAATGATAACCGATCCAATCGCTCAGATTTGTACTATGCAGAGTATCAATATTTAAAAACATTTGAAAAATTTGATCTTGTAATAGCAAGTGGACTGGTGTATCAGGGTACTGCAACGACTGCAGAATTGTATGGAGATACCACCTATCGTTCTACAAATCTTGCAGCATACCTTCAACTTGAAAAGAAGTTTTTTGACAGATTGAATCTCAGCCTGGGAACAAGAGTAGAATACAATGAAATGAGAAGCCCTGAGCTCGTCGGCGATTTTGTGATACCAGGAGGAGTCAATAAACAGACCAGACCGGTGATGAGGGCAGGGGCAAACTACCAGTTAGCAAAATATTCCTTCATCCGGGCTGCATATGGACAAGGATATAGATTTCCCACGGTAGCTGAACGATTCATCAATACACCCTTTGGATCTGTAAATGTATTTCCAAATCCTGCTCTTGAATCAGAGACTGGCTGGACTGCTGAGATTGGTTTCAAGCAGGGATTGCAATTAGGGAATTGGAAAGGTTTCTTCGATATCGCCGGATTTATTCAGGAGTATGACAATATGATGGAATTTGTGTTTACAGTGACGCCTGATTTTCAATTTGGATTCCAATCCCAAAACATTGGAGATACCAGAATCAGAGGAGTAGATATGAATATTTCCGGTGCAGGAAAAATTGGAGGATTGGAAACTATAATCCTTACCGGTTACACTTATCTGGATCCGAGATACCGAACATTTACAGAGCAGGATTCATTCACCTCATCTGCAAAGCGCAACATTTTAAAATATCGTTTTCAGCATACTTTTAAGTTGGATATAGAGACAGGATCTGATAGGCTTAGAGCGGGTTTTTCAGTTAATTACAATAGTAATATGGAAAATATTGATGCGATTTTAGAGGAACTGGTGGTGCCTGGTTTAAAAGTGTACAGAAATGAGAATAACAGAGGTTTTGTCGTTGTCGATTTTCGGGCATCCTGGAAATTTACGCGGAATCTGAAAGCCAGTGTATTGCTTAAAAATGCCTTAAACAGGGAGTACAGTTTACGACCGGGATTACTGGAAGGGCCGAGAAACCTCACAGTGAGGCTGGATGTAGATATATAATAACTTTACTCTACCAGCAGATGCGCAAATCTGTCATCCGTAAGGGATTTTAAAAATGCAACTAAATCAGCTTTTTCCTGAACATTCAGATCCAGCTTTTTAATAAGAGTATCTCTGTTGATTGCGTTTGGAACTATGGCTTCTGTGTCATTATAAAAGTCCACGACTTCTTCCAAAGTTTTAAACATTCCATTGTGCATATATGGTGCAGTGATAGCCACGTTTCTTAATCCCGGAACTTTAAATTTTCCAAGATCTGTGGAATCCTTAGTGGCATCAAAACGTCCGGGATCGTCTAAATTTTTTCCATTAAAAAGCCCTACATTTTTAAATTCATCACCGGTAAAATCAGGTGTAAAATGACATTCCAGGCAATTACCCTTTCCAAAAAATATGCTGCGTCCTCTGATTTGCTGCTCAGTCAATCCCGGAGTTCTGTCTGCCAGCCATCTGTCATGTGGTGTATCTGATGTTTCCAGCCTTCTCTGAAAGTAAGCAATAGATGCACAAAGCAATTTGACATCTGCATCCCTTTTGTACATCTGATTAAACCATCTTTTATATCTGGGCGTACGATTGAGTCTGGCGATTGCCGAATCTCTAGGCATATTCATTTCTCCAGGATGCTCAAGTGGCAGTAAAGCCTGATCTTCCAATGTGGCAGCTCTTCCATCCCACATCAGCGCATCGCGTGACAATGTATTCATGATGGATGGGGCATTGCGTCGTGTCAAATGCCCTCCTACACCCAAACTAAATGCAGTAGTATCCGAAAATGCAAATTCCGGCCTGTGACAACTGGCACAACTGATTGTAGAATCCAATGACAGAATGGGATCATTGAAAAGTATTTCACCCAATTCATCAGGAGTGACCGGATCTGGTGTAGCTTGCTCGCTGGACAGACTCCATCCCAAAGCAAATATCACAGAGAAAAGCAGCAATACTCGTTTCATGCTGCAAAATTAATACAATCTGAATCGTATTTATGTGATTTTTGTCACTTAACAAGTGGATAACAAGAAGCAGTTAGCTTTTGGCTTTTGGCCGTTGGCGAACAGCCGGGATGCAAGCTGCAAGCCTCAAGCTGCAAGTAACAGCCAAACAGCCGGGGTGGGAGTTGGATTAAATTCGCCAGTTTTAGATGTCAAATTTGAATGCGGACTATTTTTGAAATGTATATTTCTTGCTTCAATTTACGGAAAACTTGCAAATTGGTGGTTGTGAGGAACAACTTGGAAAAGGTTTCAAGCTTCAGAAGAACAGCCGTTAAACAGCCTCGTTAAAGCGGCGAAGCGTTGAATCGGAAACAGCCGGAAAGAAAGGTACGAGCCTCGGGCTTCGAGAAAACAACAGGAGAGAAGAAGCTGCAAGCCTCAAGCTGCAAGCTGCAAGTAAGCCGCCACTTCTGGATTTTGAGTGTCTGGCATAGCAATAAGAGCCTGCAAGTCTTATGCGCTAGCTGTCACCTCCGAAATAAATTGGATGCATAGCATTCAATTTATTCCGGAGGCGTCACCTTTTTGCGTTAGCAAAAAGATGTCACCTTGCAAGCGAAGCGTCGCAAGATGTCACCGGGTTTACGACACCATCCCCTTTACAACACCCACACCTACTCCCCATCCGCACTCGGGCCATAACTCCCCGGAATCGGAACATCCAATAATCGAAGATACACTCCTAACTGAGCCCTGTGATGAATAATCTGACTGATGGACATACGCACAGTATCAAGTTTGTTGCTGTCAACAAAGATAGTATCACCATCTCTGAGAATCCATGATTCTGGCAACATATCATCATTGGCTTCGTCAAAACTTGCGAGAGCATCTTTCAATCCTTCTTCAAAATAATGGAGTAAAGCCCCACCTTGGTAGGCCGTAGGCTTGTAAGGGTTCTTTGCAAAATCAAGCTCATTGAGATGAAGGGACATTCTGATCCAGTAGGGCAGGTCTGCAATATGATTGGCAAGTCGCTGCATATCCATGCTTTTCTCGTGCGGTTGAAAGTCATATTTATCTTCGGGGATTCTCTCCAGCATTTTGCGGGTGGCAATTGCTTCGTTCTCCAGTTCTCTTCTAAACGTTTCAATGATTGTCATGATCTTTTAATTTTATTGATGATGACACAAAGAACTTATACAGAGATGACAGCCTTATGTCAGTATGGGCTCAGAGATTTTCAATTTTTTTTGAATTTTTTCCAGCAAATCTTCCACATGATATTTAAATGATTCAGGACCAATGATTTGTACTGTGTCTGCATACATCAGATACCACCTCGCCATTCCATCACAGTCTACTTCGTGCAGAAAAGTCATCTCTACAGATTTACCGATTTTCTTCTCACGGATGACACCGAAGTATTTGCTCTGTGCATGAATGTACCGGTAAACCGAAGCCGGAACGAGCAAAGTAATTTCCTCCTTATCAGAACTATATGCAAATTTTTTCTTCCGGTAGTGTTCAAGATCTTCATGTGTCCGGGTGAAAGAAGTGTCACTCAATCTAAGCTGTTCCATTCTGTCTGCTCTGAACTGTCTGTAATCCTGTCTTGTTTGGCAAAATGCAAAAACATACCAAAATTGATTTTCATGAAAAATTCCGACAGGTTCAATTACTCTGTCACTTGGATCATCCGCCATGAAGGCTTTGTATCTGAGATGAACTACTTTTTGTTCGGCAATGCTCTTAAGAATCAATTCCAGCGTATTGGGGATTTTTGAATTGACAGGTGAATGACCGGGGAAAATTTGGATTTGAGATTCCAGCAATTGAAGCCATTCTTTTTCAGAATGTTTCAGAACTGCTCTCACTTTGTACATTGCTGACTGATAATGTTCTCCCAACACTTTATCCACCATTTTATCCATCAATTTTTCTGCAGTCACCATGCTGACAGCTTCTTCACGGGTAAACATGACGGGTGGCAAACGGTATCCATCCATAATACTGTATCCCACCCCTGCTTCACTGATGATAGGTACTCCCGCTTCTTCGAGCGTTCTGATATCTCTGTAAATGGTTCTTTGACTGACTCTAAATCGATCAGAAAGATGCTGGGAAGTGACAATTTTTCTGGATTGAAGATGGATCAGGATGGCTGTGATTCGGTCAAATCGGTTCATGAAGGGGAGAAAATTTAAATTGAAGATACATCAAATTGCAATTTCTAACAGTCCACAAACGTAAATATTGATGGTTAATATTTTATTTCACCTTGATTGAAATTCAATTCGAAAAGTCCTGGAAATTAGAAAATGATGTAATGAAAAAACTATCAATGATTACAAATACCCCCTCGCCTGCAATCTGAATAGCTCAGCATATTTGCCGTTATTTTCCAGTAATTCTTCATGAGAGCCTGATTCTTCGAGCTGACCTTCGTGCAGAACGAGGATTCTGTCAGCCATGCGGACTGTGGAGAAGCGGTGGGAGATGAGGACAGAAGTTTTTCCTTTGGTCAATTCAGAGAATCTCAGAAATACTTCATGTTCGGCCCGGGCATCGAGTGCTGCTGTGGGTTCGTCCAGAATAATCACTTGTGCATCCCGCATGTATGCTCTTCCCAATGCAATTTTTTGCCATTGTCCTCCTGAAAGATCGACTCCATCATCAAAGCGTCGGCCAATCATTTGTTCATATTTTTTGGGCAAAGATTCAATTACTTCATCAGCCAGACTGAGCTGTGCAGCTTCAATGATGGCTTCCGGATTATTCTTTTCATCAATTTTACCTACGGCAATATTATCCGATGATAACATCTGGAAACGGACAAAATCCTGGAAAATCACTCCTATAGATTTTCTCAAATCAGCAGGATCATATAATTTCAGATCAATTCCATCCAGCAAAATTCTGCCTTCTGTAGGATCGTATAATCGCGCAAGAAGCTTTGTGAGTGTGGTTTTGCCTGAACCATTTTCCCCTACCAAAGCCAATTTTTCTCCTTTGCGGAGTGTCAGATTCAGATGTCTCAATGCCCATTTTTCAGCATTATCATATTTAAAACCAACATTCTCAAATACAAATCCCTCCAAAATAGGAGAAGGAAATGGAATACTTTGCTCCGGGGAAAAGATTTTTGGTTCAATTTTGAAAAAATCAAAGAAGTCCTGCAAGTATAATGCGCTCTCTGCCATGCTTGAAAACTTACTCAGAATTCCTTCCATCGTAGACTTCATTTTGCTGAATGAACCGGATAAAAATGCAAGATCCCCAATAGTGATGCTGCCATTTACCGTTTGCATTAATATGATAACATATGCTCCATAGTATCCTGCTGTTCCGATAAAGCTCAGCGCAATTCCCCACCTGAACCGATTGATAGCCAGTTTCTTATTTTCTTCATAGTATTTGTCTGCTACCTCTGAAAACCGATTGGTGATGAAGTCCGACAAGCCAAATATTTTAATCTCCTTTGCAGTCTCATTACTGGCCCCTATATACCGCAGATAATCCAGTTCCCGTCTTTTAGGCGTCCAGTTTCTTGTAAGGGAGTAGCTCTTTGCGTTGAAATGTGTCTCTCCGAGAAATGATGGAATCACAGAAATCAGCAAAATAGGAATCAGCCAGGGAATCAAAAATACCAAACCTACCCCCAGGAAAAAGATGGTCACAATATCCTGGAGTTGACTCAGCAATTGTGAAAGCAAAACGGATCTGCCTACAGTTTGTCTTCTGGCCCGCTCCATTTTGTCATAAAATGCGGCATCTTCAAACTGAGACAAATCCAGCAAGGCAGCATGTTGCATGATTCTGACGGAGCTGGCATTTGAAAAAAGATCCCCCACGAGACTATCCAGCAAACTTATCTGACGGGCCAGAAATTCAGAAAAAACTACCAGAAGTAATTCAGCGGCAACCAGCATATAAATATAGTCGAGATCTTTTTCTGTCAGATTGTATTGCAGAATAGCTTCATCTATGATCAGTTTGCCTACATAAAGGATTAATGCCGGCAGCACGGACTTGAATAATCTGCAAATAAGGTTGGCCAGCACCATATATGGTGAGGTTTTCCAAATCATGCGCAGAAAGGGAGGGATGTAGCGGAGTGCCTGTGTTTTCTCTTTCCAGGTAAGTGTTTCGGTTTTTGTTTCGGTGTTGATCTGTTTGGCCAATAAAGTTGATGAGTTTGTTTGTAATATGAATTAATGATTTAAAGACATTTGGAGGGAGTTTTATGTTACAAAAAGTGACTTTTTTTTTGAGGAATGGAAAGTAAGAGATAACCACAGAATTTAGGTAATAAGGTAGTATAAGAATTTAAATCTGAAAAGTGATGGCAAAAATGGGGCAGGAGTTAAGTTTTTGATTGATTAAAAGTGGGAGTGAGACTGGAGGATACGTTGGTATAGAAGAAATAAATTTTGGTAGGTTCGGTAGCAGGAGTTTGTATTTGATTTGGCGGATTAGATTGAGTGGTAAGTGGGGTGCATGTTAAGACTGGATTTGTGTCTGGATAGGAGGGAGTGATATTAAAGAGCGAGCTTGGGTAGGAGGAGACTTTGAAGGTGGAATTAGGTGGGAGATGAGAAAGGGGTAAGAAGAAGGAGAATTTATTTTTATGTTTTGATATTTGTATCTTATTTTTACTCTATGAATACTAAAAACATCCTTCAAGAATTTAGCAGCTTGTCAATTGATGAGCAGGAGAGATTACTTTATTTACTGGCAGACCAGTGGGATCATCATGAGGGGAGATTCAACCAGGTTGTCAATGAACTTGAGTCAGCCCAAATTAAAGCTCCTGCTTGTGTGCATTGCGAAAGCTCCCATACTATCAAACGCGCCAGAATCAAGTCAATACAGCGCTATTATTGCATATCATGCCATAAATATTGGATGGCTACTCATGGAACGAGTCTGGCAGGTTTGCATAAACGAGAGCTCTGGCAAAAATATGTCCTGGCATTTGAGAGAGGTTATACTATTCGGAAAGCTGCCCAGGAACTGGGAATCACTATTCAGACAAGCTTTAGATGGAGGCATAGATTGCTGGCATCCATCTCAGGGATAATGCTTGAAGAATTGTCCGGCATTATTGAAACTGATGATTTCCAAATGTCAAGAAATTTGAAAGGGCAGAGAAAATCAAAGCATACACAAGCAGAACACGACGGGGAATCCACTGTAACCTTGCCAGAGACTATCACAGTTCTCCTGGCTTCCAGCAGGTCAGAAATCGCTACTACTAGCAGAATAATTGGTGCTGAGAAGCCTCACTCCGAACAAATAAAGAAGGCACTGGAGGGAAGAATTCGGGAAGGGTCCTTACTGATTTCACAGGAAAATGATGCTTTCAATTTTTTGATTGATGAAAAAAATATCGAATATCTAAAAGTGCCCAAGCGTAAAAGGCCCAGAAAAAAGAATTACATCAATCTGCGGCTTGTCGACATGCATCAGCAATCGATTAAGCAATTTCTTTTACCATTTCATGGTGTCGCGACTAAGTATTTGCAGAACTACCTGAACTGGTACCACTATAAAGAAAGAATCAAGATGAGGATGGATAAAATCAGGCACACCATTTTTCTGTGTCTTATTGAAAGTGGAGCGAAAGACTGGATTCAAAGGAAAATCATAGAAAGTACAATTATCATAACATAACTTAACACTACTTCCCCCCCCTATCCCAACCCCATCACTCATCACTTATTATTACACCATTTTCTTCCTGCAGCACTACATTTTCCCAGAATCCTTCTCCCGGCACCTGTACATTAATTGTAAGAATGGACTTTAGTCAGCTTTCCCTTTGATATAAACAAGTGCCTTTAAGTTTGAAAAGACCTGCTTCAATCATTTTTATGAGCTGTTAAGTAAGTAGGAGTAAACTTCTATCGATGGTTTCCATAGATTTACATCCACACTTACGTTAATAGATGTGATAACTTACTCATGAACCTTAAAATGTATTTCGCAGATACTAAAATTACACATTACATTATTTTATAATGTGTAAATTATTGTTATATTTGCGATTCGAAAAAACTCAATAGAGATGAAACTAAGAATACTATCAGGCATATTTTTATTTGCATTGATTGCAGCTTGTACATTCGATCCTTTATATGATCCCATGGATAAAGAACTGGAGCGATTGTTGGGAGATAAGCACAAATTTGAATTACCTGCTCCCACTGAATTTAGCAAGATTCCTCAATCGGACGCAAATCCAATAAGCCAGGAAAAAATTGATTTGGGTAAATTGTTGTTCTTTGAACCGGTATTTGGAGTAGAGGCCGCTCATTATCAGGGATTGCAAACCTTTTCCTGCGGATCATGTCACATCCCATCCGCCGGCTTCAGACCGGGACGCAAACAAGGAATTGCTGACGGAGGGTATGGATTTGGTTCACACGGAGAATCGAGGATTAAGCTTCCTATTTATGAAGAAAATGAAATCGATGCTCAGGGTGCCCGACCACTTAGTGTATTGAATGTAGCATTTGTAAGCAACTCTATGTGGAATGGGTCCTTTGGTTCTGATAAGGCAAATGAAGGAACCGAACAGATGTGGGGAGTATTTGATCCCGGTACCGCCATCAATCACGAGCGCCTTGGAAACCTGGAAGGACAGAATATTGAAGGATTGAAAGTCCATCGATTATTATACACAAAAGAACTGGTCGAGACATATGGGTATAAGGATATGTTTGACAAGGCATTTGGCGATGTACCAGTTTCTGAACGATACACACGCAAGACTGCAAGTTTTGCTATTTCAGCATATTTAAGAGCTTTATTGACAGACCAGGCTCCATTTCAGAGATGGATAAAAGGTGACACGGACGCAATGACTGATCAGCAAAAGAGAGGTGCGCTTCTATTCTTTGGTAAACTCGGTTGCGTAAATTGCCATAATGAAGCCAATCTGGGTTCAAATACTTTCCACGCTTTGGGTGTGAAAGATTTGTTTGAGAATGGAGGTTTGAAAACGGATCTTAATGACAGAAGAAATTTAGGCAGAGGCGGATTCACAGGCAGAGAAGAAGATTATTACAAATTCCGTGTGCCTCAGTTATATAACTTAGGTGATGGTGGACCCTATTTCCATGGTGCCAGCAAAGGCAGTCTGGAAGAGGTCGTGGAATATTTTAACAATGGAATCGCCGAAAACGGACGTGTACCGGGGGGGCAAATATCACCATATTTCAGGCCTTTGGGAATGACGGATGAGGAGAAGGCAGATTTGGTTGCATTCCTGAGAGACGGGCTCAGAGATCCTAATCTTCAAAGGTATGTGCCGACCCAGGTGATTTCCGGTCTTTGTTTTCCAAATAATGATGATCTTTCTAAGTTTGATATGAATTGCAATTAATTCATTAGTCATCAAAAGTGCAAGGTGCATCTCATTAAAATATAATAAAAAAAGCGCTGTCATCAGACAGCGCCTTTTTTTATGCCAACAACAGAAGTTGCAGTTACAGAGAATCAATTAACTTTAGATTCAAAGCCACATAATCCTGATTGCCTTCTTTTTGGGCTAATTTAATGGATTCTTCAGCAGTTGCTTTAGCGCCTTTTTTATCGCCCAGTTTAGCCTGTATTTTTGCTTTCAGGTGAACTACCCAATAAGCTTCAGGATATTGTTCGATTGCTTTGTCCACCCATGCAAGAGCTTGCTTTAAGTCTTTATCGTTTTCGTAGTAGTAACTTGCAGATTGATAGTAAGGTCTTTTGTCTTTCGTCATTACGTCTTCGATCTGTGCAAAGATTTTGTCCTTGATACTTGCTTTCACTGAAAAGGTGACCATTGTTTTGTCCCAGGCCATTGACACATTTGCATCTTCACTCAGCACACCATCAATAAGGAATGTAAAGCTTTCATATGACAAGGCTGTCATTTCAGGCTTCACTTTGAATCTTGCCACATCATCAGTTTCTTTGTACCCATCCACTCCCCAATTGGTTAATCCTTTATTCAGAATCACTTCCCATGAGTCTTTGTTTGGAATGGTATAAATAGCATATTCTCCTGCAGGTACGGCAACACCACCAACTGTGACATCTTCCCCGAATTTAATTTTGGAAACACCGTTTGCTCCCGTTCTCCATAATTTGCCATAAGGAACAAGATCTCCGAAAATTGCACGACCTTTTTTAGCCGGGCGTGAATAGTTGATTTCAATAGAAGAGAGTGCAAAATCCTGACGAATAGTCTGCATAGGACTCGCAGCCGGAGATTTAATTGACTGAGCCAAAGCAGAAAATCCGCTAAAGCAAGTCAGTGTAATCAAACAACATGTAAATAAGTTCTTCATTTTGTGTTAATTGGTTTCTGTGAAAAAATAGAACTGCAAATTTATCACTTTTCAGGGATTGATGGCGTATTTGCATTTCTTTTCGACGTATACCGGGAATGCCGGGGATTACGCATGTGCACAGTGCTATGAACAATTGCTATAATTTCATCTGATTCATCCAAAAAATGATAATGGTAGGTTTTTCTGAAATTTCCGTGAAGCATCAGGTAATCTCTCGCCTCTTCAATCTCTTCAATAGTGAGTTTTACGATTCCGCGTAATCGTTTTTTTCCGGGTTTTAGGAATTCTACCTCATGTCCCCGGGTCCATGTGAGTGCCCATGGCAAATTTTTTGAAAACATGATGGCAGGAAATGGGTCAGAAGCCGCAAGAATGGCACCTCCAAAAATTGTCCCATGTCCATTCCTGAAATACCAGCGAACAGGCAAATGTAATGTTGCATTTAAGAAATCCTTACTGAACCTGACTTTGACACCAAAAAATATAAAGGCAGGATACAAACCCATCAGAATACCGAATGTCTTATGACCGGTACCTAGAATTCTTTTGGCAATCTTTCTGAGTTTCATCATGTAAAATTACGAATGCTTTTGTAACACCGTGATAAGAACTTATTTTGCCGGCTCATAAAATTTAAATCACCCTTTCATGTCTCATTGGAAAAGCCTGAGAAAAGATCCTTCAATTGATTTGAAATTATTTGATGCCTCATTTGAGTATCTCATAAATCCCCGGAATAACAAGGAAGTCAAAATAGTACGTCTAAGTGGGCCTGATGCCTGCAATGTTATTACCATAATGGAGGATGGCCGGTTTTTGTTTGTCAGACAGTTCAGATTTGGCACCAATGAATATACGCTGGAAGTTCCGGGAGGATTGATGGAGGAAGGTGAAGATCAGCTGCTTTCAGCAAAGCGTGAACTTGTAGAAGAGACAGGTTATACTGCACCCAGATGGAAGTTCATATCAAGTGTGCCCTCCAATCCCGTGTATCTGGATTGTTATGTCCACCATTGGATAGCAGAAGGAGCTAATCTGACAGATCCTACCAAAATGGATGATGCAGAGGATCTGGAAATAGTTTTACTAACTGCAGAAGAAATTATCCCTGCGATTCAATCCGGCAGGATAAATCATCCTCACACGATTAGCGCTTTGATGGCATATTTCCTGATGGATCAAAATTTCAGGCATATTTTACAAACATAATTCTCAGATAAGAAATGCATTTAATTGTCTGGATTCCCATCTATTATTTATTTTTTAGACCTTTGAACTGCAATTCATATAAACGAATTGACATTTCTCATCGTTATACGGCATATGAACAGATTTTTATTTTCCAATAGCAAATACATATTAATTTCATCTTTATTCCTGGGATCAGTATTCTCAAATGCTCAGACTGACAGGGAAGTGGGAACCGGTTTGGATCCAATTGTTACAGTTGGGGTTCAATTCAATACTATTTTTGCGAGCGATTTATTCAGGGCAAGAACTACAACAGGATTCTATGAGGATGTTACATTTAATCTAATACCCCAAAATGGATACTCCTTTGGTGCACTGGCAAAATTGCGGCTTACAAAACAACTATACTTGCATACTGGAATCAATATGCTTAGAAGAAATTTCCGGGCTGAAGCGATTTTGGATGGCAATGTCAGCTCCATGAATATAAGGACTACCATGTATGAAATCCCGGTTTTGGTTTCTTATTATCTTAGAATGAGCGACCAGATCTTTTTAAATCTAAGTACCGGGTTTCCAATTCAATATGTACCTACAGATTTGTTGTCCGGAACAAATGAGATGGATGCACTGTCATTAAAAGTTGCAGCTTTCCGCCCTTCATCCGCTACACTGGTCGGAGTCGATTACCGTACAAAAAACGACGGGACTTTTTACCTGGGAGCTATTTATAACATTGCACTGACGCATCAAATGCTGACAAGACTCACACTCCGCAATGGAGCCCCTGAAGAGCCTTATACAATTCTGAGATTAAAAGGAGATTATTTTGGAATTGTCCTGAGATATTATTTCAAGTGATCAGGCCAGATTGTGCGATACCCTTTGCACATCATCATCTGCTTCCAGGGCTTCGATCAATTCCAATACATCATCAATCTGTGAATCATCCAGTTCTTTGGTCGTCATCGGCAGGTAGCTAATTTCTGAACTGATGGGATCGATGGACTGATCCTCCAGATACTTTTGCATGGAACCAAATTCATTGAAATCGGCATAAACGGTAATTACGCCATCTTCCTGCTCAATATCTACTGCGCCGGCATCAATGAGATCCAGCTCGATGTCATCCAGATTCACTTTTGTTGAATCCAGTTTGAATATTCCACGTCTTTCAAACATAAACTGAACAGAACCGGAAGTTCCCAGTGAACCGTTATTTTTGTTGAAATGCATTCTAATGTTTGCAATAGTCCTGGTGGGGTTGTCTGTTGCACATTCTACGATCAAAGCTATTCCATGAGCGGCATAGCCTTCATAAGTTAATTCTTCAAAGTCTTTGCTGTCTTTAGCAAAGGCGCGTTTGATAGCAGCCTCGATTCTATCCTTGGGCATATTCACTCCGCGTGCATTTTGCACAGCTGCTCTCAGGCGGGAATTGTATTCAGGATGAGGCCCGCCAGATTTAACAGCTATCGCAATATCTTTTCCAATTCTGGTAAATGCTTTTGCCATTTTATCATACCTGGCAAACATCTTATGTTTTCTCTTTTCAAATGCTCTTCCCATGAAACCTTCTTTTTTTTGTGCTGCAAAATTAACCAAGTACTTTTAAGAAAATAGCTATCGGCTAAAAAATGATCATTCTCCGGCAGGAATGACTGCATCTTCAGCAGCAATTATTGCCCGCTCTTCTTCTGTGTATCTGGCTATTCGAATTTGAAACACAGCAAAAATGAATGTCATAACCGGACTGATTAGATTGAAAAAACAGAACGGCAAATACGCCAGAGTAGCCACACCCAATACACCTGATTGATATGCTCCGCAAGTATTCCAGGGAACAAGCACACTAGTTACAGTTCCTGCATCTTCAAGAGTGCGACTCAGATTCTCAGGTTTTAATCCGCGCTCTCTGTAAACTTGAGCATACATCCTTCCGGGAACCACGATGGACAGATACTGATCAGAAGCCAGAATATTTATTGAAATACAAGTAGCGGCGGTAGTGCCAATGAGGGAAGCGGTAGATTTTGCCATGCTGATAAACGCATTTGTTATCGATTTGAGGAAGCCACAGGATTCCATAATTCCCCCAAATATCATGGCTGCAATGATGAGCCAAATGGTCCCGAGCATCCCGCTCATTCCTTTTGCTCCTAAAAGACTCGCCAATAATTCATTCTCAGTAGGGATGGAAGTGGATACTGTCATGGAATCCATGACCACTTTATATGCCACCACCGCAAAGGATCCCGCTTCTCCTCCCAGTGTTCTGATCAGATCAGGTTGAAAAATGATGGCGAAAACTCCTCCCAGAAGTGCTCCGGCCAGCAATGCCGGAATAGCTGGTGTTTTTCTGAGAATGAGAAAAACTACCAATGCAGGAACAATAAACAAGCCCAAATGTATATTGAAATTTGCTTCAATTGCTGTCAATACATCCCCAATAAGTGCCGGATTGCCCTGTCCTTCATGGCCTAATCCAAAAAATACAAATATGATCAAAGTAATAATATAACTAGGGATAGTAGTGTAAGTCATATAACGAATATGCGTAAACAAATCAGTGCCAGCCATGGCAGGAGCAAGATTGGTTGTATCTGACAAGGGCGAAATTTTATCACCAAAATATGCTCCGGAAATAATCGCCCCTGCAATTATTGGTTCAGAAAACCCTAGTGTTTTTCCAATTCCAAACAAGGCTATCCCCACTGTTGCTACTGTAGACCAGGAACTACCCGTGGCTACAGAGACTACAGAACATATTATACATGTGGCTACCAAAAAGACAGCCGGATTGAGAATTTGTAATCCATAATAAATCATCGCCGGTACCACTCCACTTATCAGCCAGGTACCAGCCAGTGCTCCAATTAATAATAAAATAATCATTGCCGGAACTGTCGAACCTATACTTTGTACGATCCCAAAAATGATCGACTTCCATGTATACCCTTCCGTGTACCCTACAATGGCAGCTACTGCTCCGGACAATATCAGAATCATTTGATTGGACCCGGATATTGAATCGTCACCGTATACATAGATGACATTAAAACTCAACATCAGAATCAGGAATATAATGGGGATTAATGCTTTTTTTAAAGGTGGGATTTTATTAGGCTCCATTACAAGTTTTGCTTTAAAGGTGTTAGTCAAAATGAATGACTCATTGGAATTGCTGCAAATTAATAAAATATAAAGGATAGGGACCTACACTTTTTATTTTTTAAGATTCTTTGACTCATACATCACAACTGACAAAGCTACTCGTTATCAATAACAACAATTACAGCATCAGATTAATACAATTTTCCAGGGAAATGAATCGCCGAATGAGATATGATCCGGGTAAATTTTTGAGAGCAGGACAAAAAAAATCTAAAAAGCGCATTTATATATGATAGAAAATCTATATTTGTACTTTATTTATTATAAGTAGCTAATAACATGGCATCTAATCTTAATCACAAGAAACTTCTTCCCCGTCCCAATTATACAACGGCGATCGTGAGTATGTCTTTGGTACTTTTCTTATTTGGCTTTTTTGTTTTATTGAGTACCCATACCAATGAATTGACAGATTATTTCAAGGAGAAAATCAATGTCATCGTGGAACTCAAAGACAAAGCGACCGAAAACGATGTCAAAAAGATCCGGCAGTTAATGGCGGAGATGCCTCAGATAAAGGAGAGTTCCATTCAATTTATAAGTAAAGATGAAGCTGCCCAAATTTTGAAAGAGGATTTTGGTGAGGATTTTTTATTGCTGGATATGCCCAATCCTCTTTTCGATGTATTCACATTCAATGTGGAAGGAGCATTTCTAAACAAAGAAGAATTATCGATTATTCAGTCCGAACTAAAACGCAAATCAAGTCAGATCAATGATGTTTATTATCAGGAAACTATGCTCGATAGTGTACTTTCCAACGTAGAAAAAATGATGTATTTCATTTTGATTTTGGCCTGTATTTTCATGGTTATTGCGCTGATATTGATACATAATTCAATAAAACTGTCCCTTTATTCCAACAGAGTTCTGATTCGGAATATGGAATTGGTAGGCGCTTCCTGGAATTTCATCAGAAAGCCATTTATGCTGAAAAGTATGCTACACGGTTTGATCAGCGGAATGCTCGCCTGCGTTTTACTGGGAGCACTTTTTAGTTGGGTGATAAAAAATCAGCCTGAAATAATGGATATACTCAAAATGGAATTGCTGGCTATGAATGCCGGAATTATCCTGATTAGTGGCATGCTGCTGACAGTCTCCAGTACATTTATAGTTATCACCGGGTACCTGAAAATGAGAATGGAAGATTTGATGTAGAGGAAAAAGGAAAAAGGAAAAAGAGCCAGGGAAAAAGGCATAAGGAGTAAGGCAAAAGGCATAAAAGACAAGGCAAAAGGCACAAGCTGAAAGCTTAAAGCTCGAAGCTGAAAGTTGCTGGTTGCTGTTTGAACAGTCGCTGTTAGCTTTTGACCTTTAGCTTTAGGCGAACAGCCAGTTTAATAAGTTGCCCCTGTCCCATATGCTATAGCGTCACTTTGACAGCTAGCTGTCAAAAATCGTCACCTTTTGGCGAAGCCAAAAGATGTCACCCCGGCAAGGCGCAGCCGTGCAGGGGCGTCACAAATTTGACGAGTACAGCCTGTTAGTAGTAGTACATTAATAAAGATTTCTCCCTTATACGGGAAAAATAGTAGAGGTTTTATAGCTTTGCAACAGAAATAGAAATATATGTCAGCAAAGAAGTCTCCCAAAAGTACGCCGGTTGTTAGAAAAGCAACTCCGGCTGCCACTACACGCAAAAGTCCAGTATCTGCTGCAAGTACAGTGCCATTAATATTTGGAAAGAGAAATTACATCTTCTGGGGAGTAGGCATGGGGCTTGTAGTCATAGGTTTTCTTCTGATGCTGGGAGGTGGAATGCCTGATAAAGATACCTGGGATCCTTCGCTGATTTACAGTTTCAGAAGAATTACACTGGCTCCTATATTTATTCTGGCGGGCCTGGTTGTCAATATTTATGCCATTTTTACCAGATCTGAATAAGGATATTTTCATCCATGGAACAAATTATTTACGCTATTATCCTTGGAATCATACAGGGACTCTCTGAGTTTTTGCCTGTTTCCTCAAGCGGCCACATTGAACTTGGAAAGTTCTTTTTGGACTTTGAGCCGGAAGATAGCCTCTTATTTACAGTAGTGTTACATTTTGCTACTGCGCTCAGTACAGTCGTAGTGTTTCGTAAAGATATCTGGCAGATACTGGGCAGCCTTTTCAGCACAAAGGATAAGGAGAATCAGCTGTTTGCTTTGAAGATCATCGTGTCAATGATTCCTGCAGCCGTTATCGGTGTATTATTCAATGATGAACTGGAGGCATTATTTGACAGACAAATTATTCTTGTTAGTATTTGCCTGTACATTACAGGTTTACTCTTGTTTGTGGCGGATAAGGCCAAATCAACTGAAGGCAAAGTGACATTCACAAATGCGATCATCATTGGAATTGCACAAGCTATTGCAATTCTTCCTGGAATCAGCAGGTCCGGGGCTACGATTGCTACATCAGTATTACTTAAAATTGAAAGAAAGGAGGCCGCAAGATTTTCATTTTTGATGGTGCTTCCACTCATTTTTGGTAAAATGGCAAAAGACACCATGGATGGCACATGGACGGATGGTGAAGTCGCCATTATGCCTATGATTGCAGGATTTATTGCCGCATTTGTTGTAGGGTATTTTGCTTGCAAATGGATGATCAAATTGGTCACGAATGCTCAACTAAAATATTTTTCATACTACTGCTTTGCGGTAGCCACCATATCCATAATCTGGTATAGTATTGCTTACTAAATATTTTCTCTCCCCCCAGGATTCCATCACTCGTGAAAAATTGATGGAAGGTTCCATTTTTGTTGTGGATAAGCCACTCTATTGGACTTCATTTGATGTGGTTTCAAAAATCAAATGGAAATCAAAATACAAATTTGATCTCCCCAAGTTGAAAATTGGACACGCAGGAACACTGGATCCTTTGGCTACCGGAGTTATTGTGATTTGCACAGGCCCATGCACCAAGATGATTGAATCACTGCAGGCGCAGGAAAAAGTGTATACCGGCAGCTTTTTTATAGGAGCCACAACCCCTTCTTTTGATTTGGAAACAGAGCCTGTTTTGCATAGTGCAATTGATCATATTACCCTGAATGAATTAGAATCAGTTGCTTCTCAGTTTGTGGGCAATATTGAACAAACCCCTCCTATATATTCTGCTGTTCAGCAAGACGGAAAGCGATTGTATGAATTGGCACGACAAGGGAAAACTACAGAGATTAAATCCAGATTCGTTGATATTTTTGAATTGAAAATCACTGGATTTGAGCCCCCATTTGTCCATTTTTTTGTGAGATGCAGTAAGGGAACCTATATCAGATCCATCGCTGATGATTTTGGAAAAAAATTGGGAACCGGAGCTTATCTGAATAGTCTCAGGAGAACTGCAAGCGGGGACTTCAAAGCAGAGGATGCGTGGAGTGTTGATGAGCTGGTTATAGCATTTGGAGGTGACAATGCATAATAAAATAATTTAATGTGTTGTTTGTTTATTAATTATTTTTGCAGGGAATACTGAATTACTTTCATAATCGTTTTAGCTGCTAATTCCTTTCTGAACACATGTCGAGAAGTCTTTTCACCATTTTTTTCTTTTGCATAATAGCGTCTTCATACGGAGCCTCAGTAGTGGCAAGTCCAGATTCTGACAGTTTATATATACAATTGCTTTTTCCTTCAAATCTAAAACCTGGTGACTGTGTCATACGCATCAAGGATAAAAGAAAAAGGTATAAGGTAAATAAAGAAGGAGTTGCTATCATAACAGATGTTCCTGCAGGAGACTATATGCTGATTGCTGAAGGCGAACAAATCAGGCTGGCTTCCAAAGAAGTGAAACGGGCTGAATTCCAGAAAAGAGATACCATTAAAATAGTCGTTCAACCATTGTGGTTATTCGACAATTCCTTTCATTTGAACTTCGCACAACATTCATTCAGTCCCTATTGGAAAGCAGGAGGCATAAGTTCTGTTGCTGTGGGTTTCAAGATATTTCTGGCTGCTAAATATCAAAAAGAAAAAACAGACTGGCAGAATTCCATTGACTTTTTGTATGGAATCGTTCGTCAGGGCAAGCACAAATTCAACAAGAATGTAGATCAGCTGGAATTCAATTCGAAGTACAATGTATATTATTCAGAGCGCTGGAATTTTTCTACACTTGTAAACTTCAGGTCCAGTATGCATAATAATTACAAAATCAATGCCGATGGAAGCAGAGGTGATTACATTGGCGGATTTCTTTCTCCGGCTTTTGCAAATATTGGAACCGGTGTAGATTATAAAATGAACCGGCCTTACCTTAATATTTATTATTCCCCTGTCAATACAAAGATTACCCATGTGGCAGATCGCAATCTTGCTTCTCAATATTTACCGGTGGGTTTTGAGGGGCAGAGAACCAGAATTGAACTGGGATCCTTCATGAAAATGGAGTTCAAGATGGAGGTTTTGAAAAATGTCTTTGTACACTCAAAGGCTGATTTTTTTACCAATCATATTCAGGGATTTGGCAATATAGATGTCAACTGGGAAAATGTAATCACTCTAAAAGTCAATGATTATCTGAGTGCTAATTTCTTTACACAGTTGATTTATGATGATGATATCAAGTTTGATATTGTGGATGCAGAAGGATCACCTACCGGTGGTCAGGGGCCCCGGACACAATTCAGGGAGTCCTTCAACGTGGGATTAATGCATCGCTTTTAAAGCTTATTGTCGAATCTACACTAAGATTTTTTCAAAAAAATTTGCACAAATAAAAAGCTTGCATATTTTTGCGGCGTAAAGCACATGACTATGGAGAATGTGATTAGCAAGTGCAATATTTGTAATCAGAACTTCACAGCACGTCGATACAAACTAAGAGGACCAGGTGTCCTCTTTCTTTTTTTTAAGGAGGTAGTTTTAGTCTTCGACCCTTTTCTAATGTCGATGGTCGAAGTCTATGACTTCGATCCGATACATTTTGAATTTGTAATTCAACTACTCTAATCTCAATAATTAAATAGAAAGGCTTTTCGCTGGCCAGTATATCACTTCCAAAATATACCTGAACAAAAAGTTAAATCTTAACTCTTCAAGTTTTCCCGACAACCAAAGCCTGCCATTTCTCGTTAATAAGACTGTTTGAAAAGATTAAAAATATTTTTTTAAGTGTCTGGCCATCCAAATTTCACATCATGAGTCCAAAATCAAATTCATTTAACATTTTCCATACTTCAGGAGCTAAGCAATCAGGAAGATGGGGCATGTCATTATTCATATGGGCATTCATTGCTCAATCATTTACCTGGGCAGGATGCCAGTCTGCTGAACAAAATTCAACAACAATGCCAGAAGCGAAAGAAGTAAAAGAAGTAAGTTATTTCGGTAAAAAAGACACTGCCACTCTGGGCGGCGGTTGTTTTTGGTGCGTAGAAGCCATTTATCAGGAACTGAAAGGAGTGATTTCCGTCACTTCAGGTTATTCCGGTGGTATAGAAAAGAATCCAACATATAAAGAAGTAAGCGCGGGAATCACGGGCCATGCTGAGGTAATCCAGATTGTCTTTGATCCTGAAATTGTGACTTTTGAAGAAATTCTGGAAGTATTTTTCACAACGCACGATCCAACGACGCTCAACAGACAGGGAAATGATGTAGGTCCTCAATACCGTTCAGTTATTTTCTACCACGACGAAGAACAAAAAGCCATTGCTCAAAAGTCAAAAACCGGATTTGCAGCTGAAGCCTGGGAAGACCCGGTCGTAACAGAAATCAGTGCATTTACAGAATTTTACAAAGCAGAAGATTACCATCAGAACTATTACAGAGACAATAAGAATCAGCCCTATTGTGTATATGTAATCAATCCCAAGCTGCAGAAATTCAAAAAAAAATTCGCGACAAAACTGAATTAACTATGTCAGATACATTCAATCCTCTTACTGAGGAAGAGGAATATGTCATCCTTAAAAAAGGAACCGAAAGACCTTTCACCGGTGAGTATAATAAGCACTACGAAAAAGGCACCTATGTTTGCCGCCGATGCAATACGCCATTATATGAGTCAGACACCAAGTTTGATTCCGGATGTGGCTGGCCCAGTTTTGATGATGAAATTCCCGGTGCTGTGCGCAAGGAAAAAGATGCAGATGGGAGAAGGGTAGAGATTTTATGTAATAATTGTGGGGGACACCTTGGACATGTTTTTACCGGAGAGAAGTTTACGGATAAGAATACAAGGCATTGTGTGAATTCTATTTCTTTGAAGTTTATTCCTGCCGGAAGTTTGAAAGAATAATATTTGCCTTTATTTTAATCGGACATTTAGCTGTTGTTTCAAATACATAAGCAGTAGCTCTTGGTTTTGCTGCACTGTGTTTTTCAATGCTTTTTTACTTTTGGCTTGATCCAAAAGTAACAAAAGATCAAGGCTGTTTAAAATTTCCTTGTTTTCTACGCTGTTCTCCTCTCCGCGCATGCAAAGTCGCTCGCTTATTGAAATTGTGATTAATACTCACTCTTCTACGCTTTAATTTATTCTGAGTTAATCCAGTTTTCTTCTTTAGCTCGACTTCTGTGCCTGCTTGCATGTCGTCAAATTCAGCTTGACAACTGTGTTCCGAACAGCTTGAAAAGCTACAGAAATTTTAAAAGGCCGAATCAACAGCCTCTGCCAAAGTGGCTTTTCACTTATGAAAGCTGATTCTGGTAGACTTAGTAAAGGTGCCCTAAGGTTCCTATTGTAAATTGCTTCAACTTTAAATATCTCGTCATTCAACTTGAGTTTGACGAAAAAGGACAAGTTTGGAGAATTGTTTAAAACCCCGGAAAGGGGTTCACCAACAGTAGCCCCGGATAAAATCCGGGGTTAATAATATAATAGCAAACGTTTTGGCATGCATTTTTGCATGAAAGAAGCAAAAATCATGACAAAACATGAAACCACAGCTTTAGTCGAACTCCAGGTTATTTGTGATGCTCCCCTTGGATAAATATTATAATACAGCGTCTTACAATTGACAAATTATTTTCAAATGTTACCCACTAGTATGTTTAAACAAATATATTATACCCCCACTACGTAAATATTCGGTATAAAGTTTTGATAAGTGCCTCGATTTATAGATTTTCGCAACTGAAAGCCTTATTACTACTTTATTATTCACAGATGCTTCTACTTTACATCGTCACGGGTTCCTTTTTACTGGGTAGCATATTTCTTTCTGCATCCAAAGTAATTATCGAACGCCGTCGTTAGAACTGCGCTACATTTCAGGTCTGTAGCAAACTACAAAACACATCAACTTATTGATGCTGGTTTTGTTTACTTTTTTTCCTGACCATCCACATTTATCATGGTACAACAACAGGTAGTAGCATCCATGCCTACTGAATTTGGTAAATTTAAAATTCTCGCTTACGCTGCTGATGCAGAAGCTCTCATTCCGCATATTGTTCTACTCTCTTCAGAATTCGATCCATCTCAGGTAAATTATGTTCGGATTCACTCTGAATGCATGACAGGTGATATTTTTGGTTCCTATCGCTGTGATTGTGGAGCTCAATTGCAAATGGCAATGGCAATGGCTTATGAAAACAAAGGAATGGTCATCTATCTGCGGCAGGAAGGAAGAGGTATAGGAATCATCAACAAGCTCAAGGCTTATAATCTGCAGGAAGACGGATTGGATACTGTAGAAGCAAATACACATTTAGGATTCGAGGCAGACTCCAGAATTTACCAGGATGCGCTTGATATTTTGACGGATTTAGGAGTGAGTAAAATCCACCTCATTACCAATAATCCGGAGAAAGTAAAGGCATTTGAAAACTCCAATATCGAAGTTGTTTCCCGCGTTCCGCTGATGATCCCTCCCCGCGCAGAAAATCTGAAATACTATCAGACAAAAAAGGATGTCATGGGACATTCTCTGGATTGGTAATGACCTTCAAAATATAATACCATGGACATTCCTGAAAAATATCTTGCTCCAGCCGTGGCTTTCGCCCGTTTGCTGGAAATCATGGACCGATTGAGAGCTGAATGTCCCTGGGATAAAAAGCAAACATTTGAAACACTGCGTCACCTCACCATCGAAGAAACCTACGAACTCGCCGATGCCATTCTGAACAAAGACACAGCTGGCATAAAAGAAGAGATTGGAGACCTGATGCTCCATATGGCATTTTATGCGAAGATTGGAAGTGAGACCGGAGACTTTGAAATGGCCGATTCCCTGAATGCCATCTGCGAAAAACTGATCAACCGCCACCCACATATATATGGAGATGTGAAAGTCAACGGAGAAGAAGATGTCAAGCAAAACTGGGAGCAAATCAAGCTGAAGGAAGGAAAAAAATCAGTGCTTTCCGGAGTTCCCAATTCCCTTCCTGCTATGATCAAAGCGCAACGGATGCAGGAAAAAACTGCTCAGGTAGGTTTTGAATGGGATCACAAGGATCAGGTTTGGGAAAAAGTAATGGAAGAAATAGGCGAATTGCGGGAGGCTTTGGATGGTTCATTCTCCCCTGAAAAGCGGGAAGAAGAACTGGGAGATGTCTTCTTTTCCCTGATCAATTTTGCCCGCTTCGAAAACATTGATGCCGAAACCGCCCTCGAGCGCATCAATCAAAAATTCAAACGCCGCTTCGAATACATCGAAAAACACGCCCCCAAATCACTTACAGACATGAGCCTCGACGAGATGGACGCACTGTGGAATCAGGCAAAGGGGGAGGAGCGGAAGTAGATCCATGCCGAGACTGTCGCATTTTAATATTCTTATCCTTTTGTAAAAGATGATGGGCATCCGCCCTGCGTTATTATTATGTGTGTTGCGTATTTTTGGGGCAGGACGGCGCTACGTTTCGGGGCTCGCTGTTCGCTCGGTCCGCGAGCCTTCGGCTCTTGGACTACCCTTTGGGTACCCCTACACATCGCTATGCCGGGGGGGGTGGGATATATGAGCTTCAATAATTTCAAAATGAAAGTTTCGTTATAACGAAACTTTATTATTTTTGATCAGTAATATCAATAGAGAAAGGATAAAATGAAATCATACACATTAGATGAAGTTCAGGATACACTTATCGGAAAAAAAGGAACACCCGACCGGGATATATTTGAGTATGAACTTCAAATGGACTTAATTGGCAAAGCCATCAAGCAAACTCGCAAAGAAAGAAATTTGACACAGGAAGAATTGGGAAAACTTATTGGTGTTCAGAAAGCTCAGATTTCAAGACTTGAAAGTAATGCCAGCAATGTTACAATGGATACTTTGTTGAGAGTTTTTACAGCCTTGAAAGCGAAAGTGAAATTTCAGGTAGAATTACCAAATTTGAACTTGAATATTGAACAGTAATGTGGTCTAAAGAGATTATGAGTTAGAATTTATCTTCATCCTTGCAATAAAATATTTGCATAAATATTTTGCAATTAAAATATTGCAATATATCTTTGCAATAAATTAATTGCAAATGATGTGATATGAGAACAATAGTTGGATCAATAGCAAGAGGAAACCAGTTTTACCAGAGACAGAAAATTAGAGATAAAATTCTGGATAGACTACTGGGTAATGAAAACCTATTAATTACAGCACCAAGGCGTACCGGTAAATCATCAATTTTGTTAGATTTTGTTGACAGGCCAGATGAAAGGTTTTATGCAGTTTACATTGATACAGAAGCTCTTTCATCCGGGGAGGATTTTTTCAAAGCTGTGCTGCAAAATCTCCTGGATACAGACAAGATTGAGAAATTTGGGAAATTTGAAAAAACAATTAAGGAATCGCTTAAGGGTTGGGCCGGCCAGTTTAGTTCGATAAAATTAGGGCCATTAAGTGTTGATATAAAAGCAAATAATAGCAAATCCTATCATGACCTACTTTGCGAATTTTTAAACCAAATTGATCTTGGTGAGAAAAGGATTCTACTCATGATCGATGAATTTCCGATCACTATTGAGAATATCAGTGAAAATCATAGCATACCTGATGCTTTATTGTTTTTGAGTCAATGTCGGGCTATGCGACTTAATCCAGGTTTTAAATCCAAATTGTCAGTTATTTATTCCGGTTCAATAGGGCTTTACACTGCTGTTAGAAAAATTTCCGGAACTGATAAAGTGAATGACCTTTCAGAAATTCAAATTCCACCCTTAACAGAAGCTGAATCTGTCGATTTGATTCACCAATTATATGGAGACGAAATGGAAGGAGTTGTTTTAAATGCTGCGATCATAGAGTATATATTAAATAAGATCAAATGGTGGATACCTTTTTATTTTCAATTATTGATCAGAGAGTTGAGTGAAATAGAATCTTTAAGCCCGGAAGTGAAGGATATTGATTTGGCATTTGATAATGTAGTAAAGAATGGAAACATATACTTTGAACATTTCAAATCCAGATTAATGCGCGTATTCAAAGACACAGAAAAATTACATGCAGTACACGAAATACTTTTGACAATGAAATCAAGATTTCAACTCAGCTATGCTGAGATATTGAATATTTGTGAGAAGTTCGGTGTTAGAAATGACATGGAGGAAATTATAGACGTATTAATGCATGACGGATATATTGTTAAAGAAGTTGATGAGAATTACAAATTTTACTCTCCAATATTAATGCAATGGTGGAAATAAAACAAAAAAGAATCTTCAACCCTTCGGAAGAATCTAAAGAACTCCTGATTGACACTTTTGCCATCAGGAAAGAGGCATTTAGTCGTATCATGAAGTTTGTCAATGCTACAAGTTTGAGTTTGCAACATTGTCTTATAATTGGTCAGCGGGGAATGGGTAAAACCACTTTAATGCTCAGAATAAAGTATGAGATAGAAGATTCAGTGGAGTTAAGTAAAAGAATAATTCCGATCAGGTTTTCAGAAGAGCAGTATAATTTGAGCAGCTTACCTGATGTGTGGGAGGAAATCGGACTCTTTCTGGAAAAAGGCGACAAGTCCCTTGCAGGGCTTGTTGACAGAATGATAAATCTTGAAAAGTATGATGATTTCGAAAGACTTATGTTTGATGAAATTGTAATGGTTCTAAAGCAAAAAAATAAGAGAATCTTACTTCTCATCGATAATATCGGAGATCTTTTCAATAAGTTATCTGACTTAGAGAATAAAAGATTGCGTGAAATCCTGATGACTACTGATCATATCCAATTAATTGGAGCATCAACACATATGCTGGAGCATACTTTTAGTTATGACAAACCATTTTTTGAATTCTTTAGTGAAGTAA
Organism: Saprospiraceae bacterium; assembly: GCA_022841345.1. GTDB lineage: Bacteria > Bacteroidota > Bacteroidia > Chitinophagales > Saprospiraceae > SLDF01. The sequence continues at coordinate 13,591 of JALHRR010000028.1, read as the reverse complement.
AACTAGATCCTTTAACTAAGGACGAGGCAAAGGATCTTATGATTTCTCTTGCCCAACATTATCAGACTGATGAAAAAATAAAAGCAGTACTGAACGAGAGCCCGGAAAGAATAGAAGTCTTTCGAAGAATTAGCGGAGGGGTGCCACGGACAATGATCCTTTTATTTGAAATTTTATTAGATGTAAATGAAGGAGGCGTATTTAAGGATTTAGAACTCCTATTAGATCGTGTGGGAGATTGGTACAAACATCGTCTGGATTCACTCAAGCCCCAACAACAAAAAATTATGGATGCCATTGCAAGAGCATGGGAGCCTGTTTCTTCGGGTGAGGTGTTGAAGCTTAGTAGACTTTCCAGGGATGGCATGGCAAGCAATCAGATTTCAGCCCAACTAAAGCAAATGGAACAAAGTCAGCTCATTGCATCAAAAGGAGAAAAAAGAAAACTGTATTTTATACCGGAGCGCTTTTTTAATATCTGGTACCTGATGCGACACGGTAGACAAAATTCTAAAGAAAAAATATTGTGGTTGATTAAGTTTATTGAAAACTGGTGTATAAGTAGTAATGATTTGATTGAACTTACTGGTAAGCATATTCATGCATTACGAAGAGGGAATTATGAGCATCAGGCAGCATATTACAAAACGCTTGCTCTATCAGTACAGCCTGGTTTAAGTAGTGAATTAAAAAATGAATTGTTTGAAAATGCATACGCGTACCTAGCCAAAAGCGGGACACAATCTTGGGCAGAGGACTTTAAACCATATAAAATAAGTGAACCTGATCCGGAATTCTATACAAAATCAGCTAAACAAGCTATCGAAGCTGGAGATATTTTCAAAGCAGAAAGTCTGATGATGCTTGCATTAGAAAAAAATGAAAAAGATGCTGAGTTTAGATTAGGTGTGCTATTTCATCTTCATTCACAAGAATTAGACAAAGCAAAGCAATATTATTTAAAGGCAATTGAAAAGGGGGATGGTAAAGCGATGTATAATCTCGCAATACTTTTCATAGAAAAGAGAGGAGACAAAGAAAAGGCAGAGCAATATTTTTTGATGGCAATTGAAAAGGGTCATGTTGGAGCTTTAAATAATCTAGCCAACCTTTACTTAAATGATAGCAACGACATAGAAAAAGCAGAGCAATATTATTTAAAGGCAGTAGAAAAAGGAAATATTGATGCCATGTTTAATCTTGCTTTCTTTTATAAAGATAAGATAGGTGACAATGTGAAAGCAGAGCAGTATTACCTATTGGCAATTGAAAAAGGTGATACTGAAGCAATGAATAATCTTGCCAATCTTTATAAAAATGAGATGAAGAACATAGAAAAAGCAAAGCAATTTTATTTAAAGGCAGTTGAAAAGGGAAGTGTTGAAGCTATGTTTAATCTTGCCAACCTTTACTTAATTGACAGTAATGACATACAAAAGGCAGAGCTATATTATTTAATGGCAATTAAAAATGGTGATGTTGGATCTTTGAATAATCTTGCCAACCTTTACAAAAATGAAATTAAGGACTTAGAAAAAGCAGAGCAATATTATTTAATGGCAGTTGAAAAAGGAAATGTTGAAGCTATATTTAATCTTGCCGTCTATTACAAAGAAGAGAGACGAGACCAACAAAAAGCAGAGCAATATTATTTACTGGCAATTGAACATGGGTATGATCGAGCTTTAAATAATCTTGCTTTACTATATGATGAAGAAATGAATGAAAAAGAGAAAGCAGAACAATATTATTTGATGGCAATAGAAAAAGGAGATCAGTTGGCTTTTTTTAACTATGTATATTTACTTATTGAAAAATTTGAATTGAAAAAAGCATTGGCATATTCAGAAGAATTATTTCAAAATGATACTTTCTATGAACAGACGGATTTTCTGGAAATGGGGACAAGTCTTATTATCAAACTCATTAAAATTAAGCAGTCAAACTTTTTATTGAAATTATTCAATGACGAAGACTCAAAGTTTAACCTTCATTTCAGACCTCTCTATTTTGTTTTAGCCTATTTTATGAAGGATGATCTCCCGGGAGAATATGAGAAAGCTGGTGCTGAAATCAAGGAGACTGTTGATGAGATAATAAGTATGATTGAATTGAAATAAAAGATCTTACATCACATTAGCAGAACATTGATTAATAATATTGTTGAATATCAAATATGAAACCTGAATAAAATAGTATAAAATTATGGCAAGATGTACAGCGCCAGTGTATGGTCATCGCACAGTAAGTGCAAGAGACAACTGTCCAGAATGCGGAGGAAGAGGTAGCTATCGAAGTTACAACCCATATCCGTCTTATTCTCAACCCTCAATTAGTTCAGTAAGTAGGAACAATAGTGGCGGCCAATCTAGAAGTAAAGCACGATGGTCTTCAGCTGGTTCTACTATATACTATACACCATCAGAAATTCGAACTCTTACACCTGTTCGTGAAAATATTGAGAAGCGTTCTAATTTACCCGACTTGCGAGATGTTTTTCTTTGTCATGCTTGGGATGACCGTCAAAATGTAGCTAAGGAGTTGCACGATTTATTAGAATCAAAAGGTGTCGCTGTCTGGTTTAGTGAAAAAGATGTATTATTAGGCTCATCATTGCTCCGAGAAATCGATAAAGGATTGGCAAAATCAAGAATTGGCATCGTTTTGGTTACTCCATGTTTTCTCAAACGTGTAAAAGGAGAAGGGATAGCAGATAAAGAACTTTCTGCTTTACTTGCTCGTGATTTACTTGTTCCAATTGTTCACAATACAACTTTTGAAGAATTACGCGAAGTGAGTCCACTATTAGGTTCACGAAGTGGTTTAAGTACAATTGAAGATACAATGGAAGTTGTTGCTGCAAAGTTGGCTGAATTGGTAAGTCCTGAAGTTATAAATTAAAGAAAGTTGAATTCTTTTAGTGGTGGGCTCTGAAGGCCAACAATTAAAAGACAATGATTAAGAGTCGTTCTCCTTAAATGTCGGCATTGAGTCAGAATAATTTAAAAATATGAAAATAGAATTGACCGGAGACGATAAGCAAAAAGTAAAACTTATCAATTACCTCAATAGGAATAAAATTGATTTTTCTAATTTAGAGGAATTGGAAAGCCACTTGGTTACGACAGAACAAAAAAAAATAGATTTTAATGCCCGAAAGACAGAATTGAAATGGATCCATTGGCTTGATAAGACTGCATTAAATTACGTTCCAAAATGGTTTAATTTTCTAAGATGGATAGTTTTATTAGGATTTTTGAATTATCTTTCAGAAACTTCAAATGATTGGAAGGTAAAATTAATTTATTTAATATCTATGTTTGGTTTATTTGTTTATTTGCAGGGCTATTTCTATTCTTATAAATTCGAAGGGGTTCCATTGATTAAGAGTGAAGCGTATAAGAGGCATATTTCATTTTTTTTAAGTTTAGCTGTGTTAACGGCAACTTGGTTATTCATAAGGAGTGTTATCCCAATTATTAAGAATTAAATCTGACTATAATAACTAAGTTTTAGGGTGTTCGCACACAAACCATGTGAGCGCCATTTAGCGAAACATACGACATTGGCATATTATTATTTGGGTTTCTCGTTATTGATATTGTTGGATAAATCAAATTGACAAGTCAAATTCAAAAGGTTACCAGAAGCATTTTATTAAATTTGGTGGAATGTTGACATTTGTGCTTCTATTTCAACTCAAGCACTAAAACTCAAACCGATAATAATTAATTTAAACTCCAGTAACATGTCTAGTTTTTCACCAAATGAATGGATAACGTTATTGCTTTCAATAACTGCTCTTATAATTAGCGTTGTGCTCACAATATCGCAAATACTTCTTGCTAGGACCGCAAATAGATTGCCAATTGGAATTGACTTTCTGCGTGAATTTAGAAGTAAAGATTTCAAGAAGGATTTCAAACTCGCAAAAGATATATTAACTGAGACAAAAAGTTACTCTTCACTGAGCGAAGAGGACAAGTACACCATTAACAGTGTGGCTCATTTTTATGACAATCTTGGACTTTTAATTTATTCAGAGACAATAAAAAAATCATTTATATTACCCTTTTTAGGACAGAATGTGATTACGTCCTGGAATATTTTTCGCGACTATATACTTGAACAGCGAAAAGAGAGATCTAATCCTAATTATCAATCCTATTTTGAATATTTAGCGAAGATATCGACCAAAGATTCAGATGGTGATATTCGTAAGAAGCTTGGACTTCAATAAAGTTAACAAAACAATATTCCGGTCTATATTGACCCCCTTTCCGGAATCTATATTTCTGAATTTCCGCCTTTCATTTTACTTGACATTCCGGCTTATGTCGACCCCCATCAAAGCTTTTCTTTCTTAGTATATATCTCCTGTAAAGTGTACCACAAAAATCTCACTCAAAGCGTAACACTTGGATACCAGCATTTGCAATTGCATCATTGTAGCTGTCCATCTGTGATATTTATCCCAGTACTTCGTATATGTATTGTTGAGCAGATTTTGACACAAACTCAAATTTTCAATAATGAAAAAACTAGCAGGTCTTCTGATTATCATATTGTTTCTATTTGCTGCTTGCAAAAAGGACAAAGACCGCCGGCCGGGTGTGTGCTACTGTGAATTCTTCAGTGGTGATAAGCAGGAATATGATTTGAATCACTTGTCAAGACAAGAACAAATTGATCAATGTAATACGCATGATAGTAATGCTGCTAATTTCGGTGGAGATTGCGAATTGGAATGAAAGGTTTCTGTCCCCGCAACGATAGAGATTGCACTTCAACATGGAAAACAAGGCGGGGCTGATGATTTCAAAGATTAGATTTCAGTCCCCAAAGCTTTGGGGATTAGTTTTCAGGTTTAACAGCCGGATTGTTTTGTTTGGATTTGTGAAGAAATGATTTGATGTTTGTTTTCATAAAATAATGTAAATCAGAATTTTGTAAAAGTGCCCTATACAGGAGTTCGGTATCTTCACTTGTTGGTACCAGAAAGCAATAAAGTATATTTTATTGGCAAGTCGTGATGTTCAGTTATCTTACATGTCCTTTACAAATAAAACATTGTGAAAATACTAGCTTTTTGCATTCTGCTTTTCTTAGTCTCATTAGGCCATTCTCAATCTTTGCCGATAGATTTTGAAGAATCAATCGTCACCTCTGATTTTATTAATTTTGACGGAGGAACCGCTATGGTAATCAATAATCCACAAATTAATGGTAATAATACCAGTTCTAAAATAGCACAAATAGTCAGAAATGGAGGACAAGTTTGGGCTGGTAGTAAAATAGAATTGACTACAAACCTGGATTTTACGACTTTCAATTCCATAACAATGAAGGTTTATTCCAGTGCGCCTGTTGGAACGACTATTAAATTTAAACTGGAAGGTTCTGGCAGCACAGAGCGGGATGTGCAAACTACTGTTTCCAATGAATGGGAATTACTTACATGGGATTTTACTGGTGAACCTGCAAATTTCAATTCTATAGTTTTTATGTTTGACTTTGGAAATGTAGGAGATGGTTCAGCGGCCTCGACTTTCCTTTTCGATGATATTGAGCAAGTGTTTGGCGGAACTGCTATTGATTTGCCGGTTGACTTTGAAAGTTCAACAGTTAACTATACCATGTCTGATTTTGGTGGTAACCTATCCACATTAGTATCTGATCCTTCGAATCCCGGAAATAGGGTTATGCAGGTTATTAAAACTGATCAGGCAGCAAGTTGGGCTGGAACTACTATTGGCACTCCAGCTGGCTTCGCAACCAATATACCATTAAGTTTGTCTGACTCAAAAATGACAGTCAAAGTTTGGTCTCCTTCAGCTGGAACACCTATCCGGTTAAAAGTAGAGGATTCAGATGACCCTACCCGCACTTGTGAAACAGAAACCAACACCACTGTTTCAGGAGATTGGGAGGTACTTACATTTGACTTCCTTAACCAGGCACCGGGAACTGAATCGTTGAGTGTAGGTTTGGCTATGGGTTGGACTTACAATATGGCTTCCATCTTTTTTAATTTTGGGACAGATGGTGCGTCAACCGGAGAAATAACATATTATTTTGACAATGTTGCATTTGGAGAATTTGTAGTAGGGACAACTAATTTGGAAATAGAAGGGTTAAAAGTATTTCCTAATCCTACTGATCATCAATGGACATTTTTTTCTCCAAAATCAGATATTAAACTGATAGAAGTATTTGACCTGTATGGCAAACGGATCCTTATACTTCAGCCTGACAATTCTATGGCAAGAATTGATGCATCAAAGTTTGCCTGTGGAATGTACCTTTCAGTAATTTCAACAGCTTCGGGTACCAGTATTTCCAGGCTGATAAAAAATTAAATTTGAAATCTTAATTTAGATATCGGGATTTATATGAATTTATCAAGTACACAATGGGGATTCTGTATTTTATAGATTTTAAAAAATATCCGTACAGCAATACAGTAAAATAATTGTTACCCTTCGGGGTGAAGGCAGACAATACCAATTCAGGATAAAAAGCCTTGTCAAATGAAATGAATGCTGCTTGTCTCAAATGGATAAAATCTTCATTAATTGGCTAAGATATTAATCATTGCTGGTTTCGCTAATGCAAATAATCCTATTATTATCTGCGGCTCAGATACTTAGCAAACAGTAGCTTATGGACTGATTTCCATTTCGGAAATCATAAATATTCAGGTAGATACCATTTGTATCCGGATGCCATGAATATATTCCTGAAGTTGATACATTTTTGTTTGAATTAATGAAAGGTAGTACAAAAAAGTACCAAATAACTAAATTTTCATCCACTGTACCACCGCCAATGCTTCTATTTTATTTATTTTAATTTCACATATATTAACTATTTTTACCATATAATTATATGGAATGGATATTCGCTTTCTGGTTACCTCGATTTGTACGGCAGTTTTGTTCCTTGCCGGATACTTTGTACGGGAGTATCAGAATCGCGGTTCCTCCATGGCCAGCTACCAAAGGCAGATCAGTCAGTATATTAAAAAGTCAGAAGCCTCTGCGCTGGATTTTCTGAATGATTCTGTTCTCATCAGCACCCTGACCGCATCCTCCAGAAGTGCCGGTACAAAGGATATCGATCAGGCTGTCCTTCAAAAATTAATGGATCAGCCGTATAGCTTTTGTCTGTACAAAAATGGCCATCTCGTCTTCTGGTCCAATCAATCTCAGGTCCCGAAAAAGCCGGTGATTTCCGAAGCTGGAATAAAGAAAGCAGTCAAACTCAGCAATGGAACATATTTTGCCGAAAGCTACGCCGTTCCCGGTAAATCGGAAAATCAATGGATCTGCAATGTCCTAATCCCCGTGAAACTAGAATACTTTCCGGCTAATATTCATTTCAAAAATCAGTTTCCTGCCTCTGTAAAAATTCCGGAAACAGTACGTATTTCACTGCAATCAACTAGTTTTCCGGTAACAAATGAGGAAGGAGAACCCATTCTTTACCTTAAGGGATTTGGAGGGCAGAAGGTAGTTTTTCCACTGTATTCCTTTTTATTGTTTTTGCTGGCATTTCTTTCTTTGGCATTGACTGTGCATCATGTAGCCAGAATTACGACTAAAAGATGGTCAGTTATAGCCGGAATAGCTGTGCTGATAGTTGGGATTGTCATTTTTCGTCTGCTGATTAGTGCATCAGGTTTGATTGATCAATTTAATGATATAGTCCTTCTTGAAAAAGTCGAAACTACCCCCGGCAAGGACCATACGCTGGGCTCCATTTTAGCCAATATTTTAATGCTTTTCTGGTTTTTACTGTTCATGTATCGCCAGTTTACTAAAGGAGCTTTTCAGCAAATGTCTCTTTTGGGAAGGACAGCACTCGCTTCTGCCAATCATTTTTCAATCCTGATTGCAATGGTCATGTTCTCCGGAGTCTGCAAGGCCTTGCTCACAGAAAGCGGGATTCCATTTGACTTCGATAGCGTATTCAACATGCAAATCAGTAGTTTTCTGGCATTTGTGGGGATCATCCTGTTTATGCTGGTCTTCTTCATGGTATCACATAGGATGACCCTGACCATTAAATTACTGGGTTTGACTCAGAATCAAAGATTTGTCTCGATTGGAGCTGCGTTTATTTTTGTCAGTCCATTCTTTTATCAGAGTGAAACCGGTTTTTCATTACCCTTGCTTTATCTCGCAGGTCTGGCTTACATTCTTTTGTTTGAATTCTTTGTGGAATCGAATAAGCCAAGCATTGCCTGGTTGCTGATTTGGATTGTATTATTCTCCGGGTTGACTTCGACCTTACTTTTCAAATACAGCAAAGACAGAGACCTGGCCACACGCGAGACAATTGCCAAATCTCTGCTGCACACGGAAGACACTTTATTGTTTAAAAAGACCTCGGATATCACTGTCCAAATCGCACAGGATGCCCGCCTTAAAAGCGTATTGCTGTCATGTACGGAGCGATCTGATGCTGAGTCTGAATTATTGAAATCCATTCAAAATCATATAGACCAGAATAATTACATCAGCGATGCATACCTTGTACAAGTCAGATTAGACCGGTATGTTGACCAGAAATTTGATAATCTTGTTAAAGCCGGGAAAGACCTCAAATTTTCTACGGTCTATAAGGATTCCACCTATTCCGGCATTGTTAGAAAATTGCAGGACAAACCCCATCATTATGCATATAAAGCCACTTATGATTTGTATGATTCCGGGAAAAGTGCCAATGTCTGGATATCTTTCAGTCGAAGGAATGTGAGCCAGCAGACTGAATTTTCTTCTTTGCTGAATGTGTCCAGCTTTAAGAATATTCCATTTATGGATTCCTATGATTATTCCATTTACAAAGGGACGGTCCTGCAGGAAAGCAAAGGGAGTCATTTCAGCCGGAGCATTCCTTTGCCATTCCTAAGGAATATCGATCCTGTTTCAGAGGTGATTTACAATAACCGATCACATCTCATTTACAGATCCAACGATTATCTGGTGGCAGTCAGTAAGCCACTTTCAGGATTATTGAAGCCCATCTCTTTATTTTCTTATTTATTTGGTTTGCTGGTGTTGACGGTGTTTATCCTGGCATTTGTCAATACTTATTTTAAAGTACTGCCCGATCAATTGAGACTGGAGATCAATCGAAAACTTTCTCTTCGCAACAAAATTCAATTGGCAGTGCTGGTGTTGATCATGTTTTCCTTCATTATTGTGGGTATTGTCACTGTATTTTATTTCAGCAATACCTCTGAGCAAAATGACAGGGAGAGATTGCAGAATAAAGCATTGTCCGTACAATTTGATGCTCAAAATAAGGTGCAGAGTGTGCCACTGGATCAGCTTCAGCCGGAAGTACTGAGCGAATTAGTACCTGCCTTATCCAAAATTCACCAAACGGATATCTCGATTTTTGGGCAGGATGGACATCTCATTCATTCTACGGATATAGAAATATTTCAAAATAAATTTCTGGGAGGGTACATGAATCCTTTGGCTTATCAAACCCTCCGTAGAGGCAATCAGGCACTTTATATCAATGACCGGGAAGCAATGGGTAACCTTATTTACAAAGCTGCATTCGTTCCCATCAGATATGGCGGCAACAGAATCGTGGCTTATGTGAGTTTGCCTTATTCCAATAAATTCTCAGCCCAAAAAAGCAATGTGAAGTCTTTCATGGGGACACTGCTCAATGTTTATGTGTTCCTCCTGATGATTGCCGGTGGAATTGCCATTGCAGTTTCGAACTCTATTACCCGACCGATTACGGTGTTGGGTGATAAGCTGAAAGCCTTCAAACTGGGTCGAAGCAATGAGCGTCTGGACTGGAAAAACAATGATGAACTGGGAGAGCTCATTAAAGAGTACAACAAAATGGTAGAGCAGCTGGATCAAAGTGCAGAATTATTAGCCCAAAACGAACGGGAAGTCGCCTGGCGGGAAATGGCAAAACAAGTAGCACATGAGATCAAAAACCCATTGACTCCCATGAAACTCAGCATTCAGCATTTGCAACTTAAAATTAATGATCTTTCTCTGGAGGATATGAAACCTTTGATTAGCAGGGTCTCCACCACTTTGATCGAACAAATCGATAATCTCAACAGGATTGCGTCTGAATTCTCCAATTTCTCCAAGCTCCCTGAGCCTGACAACGAGAAAATCATTTTAAATGACCTCATTGCTTCCGTTCATGATTTATTCAGAAAACGAGAGGACATCATCTTCAACCTATATGTTCCAATCGATGAAATTTACATCTTCGCAGACAGGAGCCATATGCTCAGGATTCTTAATAATTTGATAAAGAATGCTTTGCAATCCATCCCCGAGGATCGTAAAGGAAAAATCAACATCAAGCTCTACACCAAGAATGGTTATGCCATCATCCAGGTTTCTGACAATGGAACAGGTATTCCTAAAAGCATGCAGGACAAAGTATTTTATCCCAATTTCACTACTAAAAGCTCCGGAACAGGATTGGGACTCGCCATTTCAAAAGACATTTCTGAGGCATACGGAGGGAGGATTTATTTCACTACAATAGAGAATAAAGGGACTGACTTTTACTTTGAGATGCCGTTGTTTATGAATAGCTGAGCAGCCGCTGTGTAGGGGCGCAATTCCTTGTAGGGCGATTCATGAATCGCCCCTACAAGGAATTGCATTGTATGTAAGTGATGTTTTTTCATTGCCAGCAATGAAAAAGTGATGTTTTTTTCCATAAGTGCATGGAAAAAAGTGATGTCTTTCTGCATTTTTCGGCAAAGCCTCAAATGCAGAAAGGTGATGATATTTCAACCCGGCTGTTTGCCAATGGCCAATGGCTAACAGCTAAAAGCTGGTTGTTCAAGCTCTTTCCAGCGTAAACCCAAAAGTACTTCCCAATCCCGGAGTACTCCTCACATTAATGGTTTGATTATGAGCTTCAATGATGTGCTTCACGATGGCAAGGCCGAGTCCGCTTCCTCCTGCTTCACGCGATCTGGATTTGTCTACTCTGTAGAATCGGTCGAACAAATGTTTGAGATGCTCCTGAGAGATTCCAATGCCGTTATCAGCGATTTCGACGAGGACGTATTTGTCCATGTCATAGAATCCAATTTTGGTGGAGCCGCCCACTTTACCGTATTTGATGGAATTGCTGATCAGGTTGTTCAGCACTTGCCGGATATATTCCCTGTCAGCTCTGATTTGGAAAGGTAAGTCTGCCCCTTCCTTGAATATAATTCTGATATCCTTTATAGATGCCTGCAATTCCAAATCTTCCAGGACTTCGTCAGCCAGTTGCTTGATGTCAAATTTCTGCAGATCAAGAACAAGATCACCTGATTCGAGTTTGGAGATAGCCTCCAGATCTTCCACGATGGTCTCCAATCGTTCGACATTCTTAGTAGCTCTCAGCAAATATTGACGATTGATTTCATTGTCATACAATGCCCCATCAAGCAGGGTGTGCAGATAGCCCTGCACATTGAAAATGGGGGTTTTGAGCTCATGGGACACATTTCCCAAAAATTCCCTTCTGTAATTTTCAAGTGATTGTAAATCCTCAATGGCTTTATTTTGATTGTCAGCCCAGTCCATCACTTCTTGTTCGACTTGCTCAAAAACTCTTTTGTTGGCGCTGACGGATGAACCGGCAGACTTCCCTTTCGAGCCGATCTTGTAACTATGTATGATTTTATAAATCAGCTTTATCTTCCGGTATATATAATTCGTAACAAAAAAGAGACTGAGAAAATAGCTCACCAGAAAGGCGGAAGAAAAAATTATCAGAAGTGCTAATGCCTCTAGTTTTATTAATCCCAACCAGTTAAGAAGTAAACAAAGCACTGTATGCAAAGCTGCAATGGATAATGCCGCATAAATGGCAATCTGATTGGGTGTCAGATTTTTAAACATGATTAAAATTCAAATTTGTAGCCAATTCCCTTTACAGTTTTGATGATATCTTCTCCCATTTTTTCTCTTAATTTGCGAATATGGACATCAATGGTTCTGTTTCCTACAATGACATCCGTTCCCCAGACTCTTCTAAAAATTTCATCACGTGTAAATACTTTTCCGGGTTTTGAGACCAGCAATTCAATAAGATTAAACTCTTTTTTTGCCAGTTCTATAATTTCCCCTTTTCTTTTGACCTGAAACTGTTCCCGGTCTATGCTGAGATCCCCCAAAACAATGATTTTTTCTCCGGCATCCATTTCCTTACGTTCAGATCTGCGGAGTAGTGCTTTGATTCTGCTGATGAATACCCCGGGTTTGATAGGTTTGGTGATGTAATCATCTCCACCGTAATCCAGGGCAGCAATTTGAGTATAATCTTCACTTCTGGCTGTCAAAAAAGTAATAATTGTATTTTTGAACTGAGGCATTTCTCTCAGTTTTCTGCACACTTCTATACCATCCATCTCAGGCATCATGATATCCAAAATGATCAGATTGGGATTTTCTTTTACTGCCAAATCAATTCCGTCCTTGCCATTGGATGCCGTATATACCTGAAATTGTTCCTTTTTCAGATTGTACTGAAGGAATTCAAGTATGTCCGGTTCGTCGTCTACAATCAGCACTTTCGAGTTAGAATGGTCCATTTTTAAACATATTTAATCAAAAATTGACACAAAATTAATGGAAGAGAACAGTTTAGTATTTTTTCTATGTTTAACAATGTGTTAAGTTTTATTGCTGATTTTCAGCAGGTCCGATTTTAGTGGGGACTTTTTCTTCGTATTCGGTTTCTATATTTTGAAAATAAAGGGTGACTTGTTCATAGAATGCAGCCGTGGCATCAGCGTCTTTTGTCAACTCATTTTTCAATTCCCCGAGATCCTCTTTTTTAATATCATGAATCTTTAAAAGCTGCTCAATGTAGATGGCGGAAAGTGAGTCCCGGGTCTTGGGATGGGTGTTTTCAAGCATAGTCTGTATGATCTGCATATCAGCAAGTACAGGAGCCCATTTATCGGGATTGCCCAAATATTTGTTTTCATTTTGATTACATGAAAACAGAAGAAGGGTCAAAATTGAAAAGAGCCATATGGGCCGCATTAAAGATCTTTTTTGGGATACAAAATGGCGGTTACCTTAGAATTTGAATCATTAAATTCTGCCCAGGAAGCAGCAGTAGATTCGATCTTAACTACGCCGCAGGTTGGCAAATTGTCCAAAATGGTATCGGTAAACCGGTTAGTAATCATAGTAAACGACGGATTATGTCCGAATAGCATAGCAGTATTAACTTCGTGAGGCAATCCATGGATGACATTTAACAAATTGTCCGGAAGTGCTTCATATATTTCTTTTACTATGGCAATATTACTTTTTTTGATTTCAAAGGCTTCTGCAAAATAATGAGCAGTGGTTAATGCTCTCTTAGCCGGGCTTGAAACCAGCAAGTCAGGCTTGATAAATAGCTTTTTAACTTTATTAGCCATTAGGGGGGCATCGTGTTTTCCTCTTTTATTTAAAGGCCTTTCCGCATCCGTTAAAACCGGATCGGACCAGCAGGATTTGGCGTGTCTTACGAGAAATAATGTTTTCATTGAGTTCAATTATTCTGCAAAGGTAATGCTATGTGCTGAAAGAACATT
>JALHRR010000027.1 GCA_022841345.1 Saprospiraceae bacterium | reverse complement strand
AAATTGGAGAAGTACAAATGGTATAGTAAAAAAAAAACAGATGGAAAAACGGCAGCCGTTTTAAGACCGAAGCTATTAAAAGAAAAATATACATTAAAAGGCAATGGCAAGATATAGTCCTGAATAATACCATTACTTTTTGGGGTGTGGAGCCAGCAGAAAAATATAGAAACATGAAGACTTTTGACGAACTGATTGAAATCGAACACGGAAAAATCGGAACTCAAAGCAGAAATAAATACGAAGAAGGTGCACAAATGTTTATTGTGAGCGAAATGTTGAAAGCGGCACGTAAAGAAGCAAAATTAACACAAGAACAATTGGCCGAAAAAGCAGGAACAAAAAAAAGCTATATTTCTAAACTTGAAAACGGAAAAGGAAATATACAGCTCTCGACATTGATTCGCATTTTTGAGCAGGGTTTGAATCGTAAAATCGGACTTACTTTCCTCTAAAAAAAATAAAATACCGACACCATAATGTTTAAGCTTTCTATATGCAGGCTCACTAAAGCGTTAATGCCACCCATTTCGGTTTATGAGTGCCACCCAATTTGGTCAAATGATGCCACTCTGTTTCGGTTCTATTTGTACGTATAAATATTTATAAGATGGATACTAAACTTACATTGAAACTTGATCAGGAGATCATCGAACGAGCTAAGCAATATGCTTCAAACAAAAAACTGAGCTTGTCCCGCTTGATAGAAAATTATTTGAATTCGCTTACTTCAGAAAATTCTGCTGTAAATGAATTGCCAATTTCGCCATTTGTAAAAAGCCTGTCATCACCAACCGGACTTCCAAACGATTTTGACTATAGAAAAGAACGTGGTGATTATTTAGAGCAAAAATATAGATGAGGAAGTTGTTTTTAGATATAAATGTGATGCTGGATTTATTTTCTCAAAGAATTCCATTCTACGATTCTGTGGCAAAAATCGCGACTCTTGCAGATCAAAAGAAACTTATCTTAGTTGCTTCACCTATTTCCTTTACTATTGTTGATTATGTGCTTAGCAAATTTGAGTCCTCAGAAATTGTCTTGAATAAATTGCGCCGCTTCAGGATAATTTGCGAAGTGGGCTCGATCGACGAGGAAACAATAGAGAAAGCACTCAACTCTGATTTTGAAGATTTCGAAGATGCAGTTCAATACTTCTGTGCTTTGCAAGCTGATTGTTCGGTTATTATTACAAGAAATGGAAAAGATTTTAAAAATTCAAATCTTCCCATTATGACTGCAGAAGAGTATTTAAGCAGTATTGCGTAATAAATTTGTTGAAGATGCAAATGCCGGACTTTTTAACCTTGCTAAACACCTCAAAGGAGAAAATGGAGACACATGACTGCTAAGCTCTTCGGGCTCTGCGATGTGGTAGCTGCATAATCTCACGCAAACTGTACCACCAAATCTCACGCAAAGCGTACCCCCAAATCTCACGCAAAGTGTTTCACTTTTCAACTGAGCAAATTTTCATCCTACTTATAAGCAAATCCAGAAATGTAAATTGTAATAATATAAGCAGATAATCGGAATTATTCCGATTATCTGCTTGCTTATTTACATTTAATTGTTATTTTTACATCAGTTAATCGGAAATTATCCGATTATTACACACAATTATGACAACATGGATTTTAGAAAATTGATAAAGGAATATGCAGAAGCTCCCATATCCAGACATTTACTTTTAGAATTAGTAAATGATTATCAGCGACCGAATGATAAAATAAGTGAGCTGATTAAGAGCAAAGAGCTGATTTCTGTCAGAAGAGGACTATATATTACCGGACCTACAATGGACTTGCCAACACCAGAACCATTTCTAATTGCGAATCATCTCAGAGGACCCAGTTATGTGTCATTAGAGTCGGCATTGTCTTATTGGAACATGATACCGGAAAGAGCTTATGAAATCAGTTCTGTGACCATAAAAACATCAAAGTTATATAAGACTCCTGTTGGACGATTTAGCTATCACCAATTAAAGATTCCCTATTATTCTTATGGAATAAAAAACATACAATATTCACCTAAACAAACAATGCTAATCGCCTCAGCTGAAAAAGCTTTATGCGACAAAGTTGTATTAACTCCCGGGGTTTATCTTAGAAGCATCAAACAAACACGGGAGTTTTTAATGGAAGATCTCCGTATGGATATTGAAACCTTAGCCAAATTGGACACGAAGCTCATGGAATTATGGATTGAACATGCTCCTAAAAAAAGTAGTCTGAAAATGCTCATAAAAACATTGGCACAGTTATGATTAAAGTATCATATAAAGCAAATCTAATAAGTCAAAGAGGATTTTTTCCGTTTGAAAGAGTAGGTTCCCACCTTGTAGAATAAGCCGTAAAAAATGGTTTTGAGTGAAGCGGCCATGACTGGTACTGTGTGAGCAATCTGAGAGGCCTGGCAGATATTGAGATGACCTGTGAGCAATTTGCAGGAACATGAAAGTCCACGGCGAGTTTAGCAGGCATAGCGCAAGGAAAACGCATTTTTAGGCTTAGGCTACACAGTGGGCGGCTTTTTTTTGTTTCTTTTTTTTGGCTGTTGAAAAAAAAGAAAAGCCCAGCCGGCTTGAGGCGAATTAGAAGTAGGGAATTCCAATTTATACAACTTAGAAGACAAAAATCTATTATTTCCTCCTAAGATGCACTAAACATAACATAGTCAAAACATTAATTGAATCATGATAAAAGAATGGATAGAGGAATATAATCCTAAAAATGAAGAAGAAATTGTATCTGCATTACGGGAAATAATGCAGGAAATCACTTTAGCAGGCTTATCCAGAACTGACTTTTTTGAAAAAGCTGCTTTTTATGGAGGAACAGCTCTCCGGATTTTTTATGGTTTGGACAGATATTCTGAAGATTTGGATTTTTCATTGCTTACACCTGATGATGATTTTTCAATTGAGCCATATTTCCAGGCTATTATTGATGAATTTAAGTCTTTGGGATTGACTGTCAGTATTAAGGAAAAGAAAAAGACAAAAGAATCAGCTATTGAGTCTGCTTTTCTAAAAGCTGAAACAATATGGCAGGAAATTATACTCGAAGACATCATCAAAGAAATTGGCGTGCGGTCTAACAAGTCTTTGAAAATCAAAATAGAAGTTGATCGCCATCCTCCATCCAATTTCAAAACCGAATCAAAGTTATTAATCCGTCCATTTTCTTTTTACGTGAAGTGTTTTACGAAACCAAGTTTATTTGCGGGTAAAATGCATGCATTACTTTTTAGAAAATGGAAAAATAGAGTTAAAGGAAGAGATTGGTATGACCTGGAATGGTATATCAAAAAAGGGATTCCTTTGGATGTTGGTCATTTCCTCACAAGGGCAAAAGATACAAACGACTGGCAACAGGATAGCATGTCTAAAGAGCAGATTATCAGGCTATTAGAATCCAAAATCAATTCAGTTTCCTTTTCAGCAATTAAAGAGGATGTTAAAAGATTTATCCCTGATGATGATGTTCTAAATATATGGAGCGCTGAATATTTCAAAGATTTAATCGCAAAAATAAAATTTGAGCAGAGTAGATGAAATCATTAGTTTTCTATGTTTGCTCAGCTTCCTCCAAAATTGTAACATTTCAGACCAGTTTTCGCGAACCTGGCAGCCTTTGTGAAATGTAAAAACTTGATTTTACAATTTTTTACAATTCATGCGCAAGTAAAATTGTCAAATAATAATAGAAAGAAGATCTTGGGCTATTGTACATCGGAAACTGATGCAGCCACTATCTATATTTAGGGTCAGCTGTTAAACTCTTAATGGGAAAACAAAAGCAGGATTGAAGTTGAAACAATTCCGCCTTTGAGAATAATCCGTAATAAATGGTTTTGAATATGAACGAGCTAAAAAGGTACTAAATGTACCTTTTTAGTGAAGTGAACCGAACATCAAACGAGCTCAGCCGAGTGCAGATGTGAGGCTTGATGAATCATAAATATGAGGAGAATGGAAGGATCAACTCCGTATCATATGGGTACTGTGTGAGCAATCGATGAGGCCAGGCAGATATGGAGATGACCTGTGGTCATTTAACAGGAACAGGAAATGCCACCGCGAGTTTAGCGGGCTTAACGAAGAGAAAACGCATTTTTAGGATTAGGCTCAACAGCGGAAATGGTTTTTGTTTACTTTTTGCCATCTCAAAAAGTAAAAGCCCGACCGGCTTGAGGTCAATTAGAAGTAGAGAATTCCAATTAAATCAATTAAGAAGACAAAATTCTATTTTTTTCCTTCGATAAACTAGTCATAACATAGCTTAGAATTATTAAGAAGTTAGCAACAGTTAGAGAATTGTAAATTAATAACTTTTTCAAAATCAAAATTCATATATGAAACATCTGTTAATCATCCTGTTTACCCTGTCAATACAAACACTATTTAGTCAGGAAACTACCCTAAGCGAAGTGTATAAGAAAGAAACAATTGAAAAACTGTCTTTATTAATACAAGACTTTTACATCTATCCTGATGTCGCGAAGAAAACAAGTGAACATCTTTTTAAACAATACGAAGCCGGGTATTTTGATCAATGTAAAGACAACGAAACATTTGCGACCGTCCTCACAGAGTCAGTACAAAGTGTCAATAAGGATAAGCATATGAAGATCATGTCAAATGCCCCTTATATAGCTCCTGAAAACACCCTGGAAGCAAAATCAGCGCATCGAATGGGTCAAATCAATCATTACAGAAACTATAATTACGGCTTTAAGGAATTGAAGATATTGGAAGGAAATGTGGCCTATCTGGATTTAAGGATGTTTGATCCCCTGTATAGAGCTAAAGAAGTGGCAGATGCCTATATGAAATTGTTATCATTGTCAGATGCGCTCATTATTGATTTAACACACAATGGTGGTGGGGATCCATCAATGGTTCAGTATCTTTGCAGCTATTTCTTTGACAAAAAATTACATTTAAATAGTCTCAATTACAGGGAAGGAAATAGAACCGAAGAATATTGGACCTTGGAAGAAGTTGGAGGTAAAAAATTGGCCGATATTCCTTTATTCATCATGATAAGCGAGGAAACGTTCTCAGGAGCAGAAGAATTTTCCTATAATATGCAGCAGCTGAAAAGGGCAACCTTAATAGGACAAACGTCTGCCGGAGGGGCGAACCCGGGAGAAACAAGAGGAATTAATGAGGATTTGTCCGTTTTTATTCCTACAGGAAGGGCCATTAATCCTATTACTAACACCAATTGGGAAGGCGTAGGTGTTCAACCGGAAATCCTCACTAAAAAGGAAGAAACATTTGAACAGGCGCTTATTCTGGCACAAAAAGCAGCAGATTCTCTGAGAAAAAATAAGCTGGAAACATATATTCAATTACAGCAACAGCTGATTCTACACCTTGAGCATTATAAAAAAGGAGAATCAGAAATTAAGATAAGTACCAGTATAAAAAACCTCGTTGATTCCGGACTTTTTGGGGAATGGGATATTAACAATCTGGGCTATGAATACTTGATGCAACAGAATAAACCAGAGATCGGATTATGTATTTTAAAATCCAATACAATTCATTTTCCGGAATCTCCAAATGTGTTTGATAGCTATGGAGAAGCGCTGAAAATAAATGGAGATTTAACATCTGCATTAGAAAGTTATCAAAAAGCTGTAGATATTGCAATTGAAAACAATGATCAGAATCTTCCTTATTACAAAGATGCGCTTCAAAAGATTAAAAATGAATTGAACACGGATAAGTAAAATATTTTATAAAGGACAAGCAATCACTTCGAAATCCGCCACAAGTCAAATACACAAAACCGTATGCGTCATATAAAAACTGAACCAAAATGAAAATGATAGCATTTAACAGAATTAAATTTATGACAGGAGTTTTGCTCAGTTCTGTTTTGACTTTGTGTAACGGGCAAGTGAATATTGGTGATAAGCAAAACACAAAAAAAGAAATGAAAACCTTTTCTGCTGATGAAATAAATCAATCAGATATTAAAAGGACTCACACTTCATTTCTGAAGACAAATATAAACAATCAGATAAGTCAGGTGGTAAGAATGATGTTCCAGGATAGTAAGGGTAATATTTGGTTCGGAACGGAAGGAGGGGCTTTTAGACTTACCGATAATTCCCTGATTTATATTGATAGTATTAGGAGTGAATCGGGAAAAAGAGTAACCATAAAGGATATAACCGAGGACAAAGATGGGACAATATGGTTAGGACATACCGATGGAATTAGTAGTGTTCAGGGAGAAACAGTAATAAATTATTATGAGTCCGATGGCTTAATCAGTAATGATGTTTGGTGTATTGAAGCAGATATCAATGGAAATATTTGGATTGGAACGATAGAAGGTGCATGTATATATAATGGACAAGCGTTTACTAATTTCACAATGCCTGAAGGGAAGATGGATACGACTGTTGGTGTTTCAAGCACAAAGATGGTTCATAATATAACGGAAGATAGCAAAGGTTCCATTTGGCTTTGTACCAATGCAGGGCTTTATTCATATACAGATGATAAAATCATTCATGTTTCTGAAATGATTGGAATTCAAACAAACTTTGTAAATGAAATCTTTGAAGACGAAACTGGTGTAATTTGGGTGTCAACAAAACAAGGGCTATATAAGATAGCTGATAATAAGGCAATTAATATAACGGAAGGTAAAATTATAACCGGAAAAGGAATCGGAAGTATTGCCAAAGATAAAGATGGAAAATTATGGTTTGTTTCTAATCAACACTATTTATTTACTTATGATGGAAATGAACTCATCGAATTTCAAAAATCAGAAGACAATAAAGGACCCGTAGTTTTTCAAATCTACAAAGACCAGGATGAGAGATTGTGGTTTGTTGGCTATGGTGGTGCCTACCGTTTGGAAAACGGAAAATTCCTGAACATAACAAAAGACGGACCCTGGTGAAGACCGGACTTTGAAGTTGCAGGATCATTAATTTTATATATTTGATTCATGAATCCTCTAAGCAAAATTGTCCAATTCCAGGTTGATTTTGCAATTCTACTTCCCACAAGACTGGCTATCATTAAATGACCGATAACAATGATAAAAATTCATATGTTTACAGAACTGTCTACTCAAACCAAAGTACAACTTGACATCATTATTGAAAGCGAGTTCGGACATATTCCTATTGTAAACCAAGATGGGCTTTACCGGACTGGACAATCATTTACTATTTTGAAAATGAAATTGCAACTTTTTACAATGTAATCATAAGAGAAATTTCTATTGACGGGCAGTATTTAAAAGCGGCAGGTATTAACAATGATATCCTGCTTAATTCTGAAAAGGAGTAAATTAAAATCTGAACGTCCGTTATTTTAACTTGTCTGTTAAAAACATACGCTGTATATTTGCGGACATGGAAAGAGATTTAGTAACAAATATAATACAGATTTTTAGCGACAAACTTGCCTGGAAAGTTAATAGCTTTGGTACTAATGATGGTATTATAGCTAAAAGTTTGGATGGTCAAATAAAAATCAACACAGAACTGGGAGTGATACACATGGTTTGTGAAATCAAAAAATCTGTAATCCCTTCATCCATTCCATCCATAAAACAAAATATTGAAACATTAGATTTTGAATATCTTAATGCTCAGGGGGCAATAATTCTTGCCAACTATATCAGCTCAAAAGCCAGAGAGATATTACATCAAAACAACATTAACTATGCCGATACCGGAGGAAACATATTTCTAAAATATAAAACTATACACATATACATTGAAACAGGACAGAGTGATCGTTCAGCATTAACAAGTGAAACAGGAAGAGCATTCACAAAGACTGGTTTAAAAGTATTGTATCAATTTTTCAGAACTGAAAGTAAAAGTGATTTAAATGATCGTGTATACGAAACAGAAGAGGTACAGAGGGCTCATCTAAATTCATCATATAAAAAAATTGCCCTGCAAGCATCTGTATCTAAAGATACAGTATCAAAAGTTGTTCAAGACCTGCTTGAACAAGGCTATATATTACGAAAGAATTCCAACGAGTATAAATGGAAAGAAAAAAAAATAGCGTTCGAGCGATGGGTAAGCCGGATAAATGAAATTCTGCGACCATCCTTGCATCAAAAGAAATATAGGTTAATGGATGATACAATTATTCCAGAAAATATTCCTTTAGGATACCAAATCGGAGGATATTATGGAGCTCACCGATGGCTAAAATTAATGCCATCACAAGAGATAATCAATGCCCCGTATTTAATATATAGCCATAAGAAGGGGGTTCATGACATGGTTCAAGACCTAAAGATAGTGCCCGATCCAAATGGAAACGTAACTGTAATAGAAGCATTTTGGAAAGATGATAGCGATCTATCACTTTCCGCAGATTTGCCGTTACTTTATGCAGACCTTTTATCAAATAGCGATCCCAGAATGTTGGAAATTGCACAACTCGTCTACAAAAAATATATGAATGATCACATATGATGCGCTTCAAGTAGAGGGACTCAAAGAAGTCTTACAAAATATAGCTTCCGCTTGTGACCATTTAGATATTGACTTTTTTTTAGTGGGGGCAGTAGCAAGGAATATATGGTATGTTCATGGCGGCAAAGAATCAAGTGGAACACGAGATATTGACTTTGGTGTGTTTGTCCCAGATCAAGAAACTTATAGTGAACTCAAGAAATATCTTATAAAGAAATTTGGATATACGCAATCCCCTGATAACGAATTTGGATTGGATACTGAAGGTAAAAGGATAGATCTGCTTCCGTTTGGTGAGATTGCTGAAAACGGAGAAGTCGTCGTGGAGGGCCGTGGTATGACTAAAATTAAATTGGATGGTTTCAAAGAAGCTTATCTTCATGGAAGCATTGATACTGTCATAGAAGAAGAAGCCTATAAAGCTTGCTCAATACCGGGTATTATGATATTAAAGCTAATAGCTTATGATGATCGACCTGACAGAAGAGCAAAAGACATAAAAGATATAAGTCTTATTTGCAAATACTATCCAGACATTGAGACCAATCTGATATGGGAAGAGCATAACGATCTATATGATGAAGACAGAAACCATGATGAAGTTGGATTAATAGTACTCGGCAGAGAAATAAAAAAATAATAAAAGACAATGAGAAACTGGCAGAGAGAGTATCCGGCATCTTAAAAAAAGCTATAGATGGTGAATCCGAAGTGCTGGAGTTAATGATAAATGATTCAATGGAAGAAACTCTTGAACAAAAAGCTAGTATTCTGGAAAGCATAAGATTAGGTCTTACTGAGAAAAAAAATTAAAAAAATGACAAAGTCAGAATATACTAATAAGAACAGGAGACTGGAAGAGTTATTTAAACTACTTACTGAAAAGGGGGAACTTCCCGATCGGTTAAGTCAGGAATTAGATTCCTTATCTGAAGAGATAGCAACATATGAAGAAACTAATTATCCATTTGAAGTTGAATCGTTAAAAGAGATGATTGAGTTGAGAATGTATCAAAGAAAATTGAAACAAAAAGATATAGCTCAAATTTTGGGAACAACACCTTCAAGAATCAGTGAAATCTTAAATGGTAAAAGACCGCTAAGTTTTGAGCTGGCAAAAGGATTATACAATAAATTGAATATTGATCCGGGATTGATTTTCAGCGAGTAGTATAAGTAAGTGAACTTTAAATAAATATTAAGAGGTAAAGTGTACCACTAAATCTAATCCAAAGTGTGCCACTAAATCTCACGCAAAGTGTACCAGTTTTGAACTGAGCAAATTTTCATCAAGATTATAAGAAAATCCAGAAAGGATAATTGAAATAATCCAATTGAAATCCATTACGTATTTCACACAATCCATGTTTGCAATCCTTGAGCAAAAGAAAAGCAACGCCTCCCATCCGCTACGCAAGTTGCTTCACAGGTGCTTTTTCCCCAGCGCAGCTGCCACTTTATTTTATCGTTCATTTTAACTTAAGAAAAGAAGAATTTTTTATCTTCATCAAATAAATTAAAAAACAAATGAAAAATATTTTCCTGGCTGATGACGATTGTGATGACCGTGAATTATTTCAGGATGCGCTGAAAGAGCTGAGCATCCAAACCCAACTCACCATTTCACAAAATGGAGTTGTTTTAATGAAAACCCTGGACGATACCGTGCCCCCACCGCCTGATGCTATTTTTCTTGACCTCAATATGCCGTTTAAAAATGGGTATGAATGTTTAACTGAAATCAGAAACACCCCCAAGCTAAAAGATATTATGGTGATAATTTTTTCAACAACAGATAACCATATTGCAGTTGAAAAAACCTATTCCCTGGGAGCAAACTATTATGTACGCAAACCCAACTCATTTGAACACCTAAAAAAAGCAATTGAAACAGTATTGCTTTTTACTAAGCCGCAACAAAGTCAGCAACCACCCATAGAACAATTTCTTTTAACGATCACCTGACATAGAAATTAAACATGAGTAAAAAAGCAAACATTTCACTTCCTCAAGTCAGAATCATTTATATTCTCACAACTATTTTTTTAGCTGCACTCTCTATCTATGGACATTTGCAAACAAATCAACTGATTGATTCTTATAAATGGGTCAATCATACCAATGAAGTAAACCTTTCACTAAAAATAATTTCAAGTGCATTTAATGATGTCACAAGTAATCAGAGAGCTTACATGCTCACAGGAGATTCAACACTGCTTTCAAACAGAGACAAAGAAGTAAATACGATTAACCATGAATTAAATGTAGTTGACAGCCTGACAAGAGACAATCCTGAACAGATTGAAAACCTTAAAAAATTACGCGCCGCAATCAACGAAAAATCAGCTGACTTGAAGTTGGAGGAATTTAAACCAGTACAAGTTGATCCTGCATTAAAGCAGCTTCTTACTAACGGATTTAATAAATCTGAAAAAATTAAGGAGCAAATAAATAAGATGTCGCTGACAGAAACACAGCTGCTTGACGTGCGGAAACAAAAATTTACGTTGCTTGCTTTTATCACTCCCCTATTCATCATCATTCTTTTTTTGGGTGCTTTGTTCATTCTTTGGGTTTCCTATTCAAAAATCAACAGAGATTTACATAATTCACAGGAGTTACAAACTAAAGTACAGGAAGCTTACATAGCGCTTGAAAAGAAAAACGAAGAACTGATAAAAGGCGGGGAGCAATTTTTAAAAATCTTTGACAACAACCCTGTTGCAATGGTATTTGCGGAAATAGGCACTAACCACATAATTTATGCCAATAAGCTTTTTTACAAACTATTTGGATTCACAGCCGAAGAAGTAATTGGTCGTACTACTGACGAATTAAATATCGTATCTCAGGAAGAAAAAGAAAGAACGCAAGCAATACTCTTTAAAGAACTTCAGGAAGACCGCACCATTGATGAATTGCAGGCATTGCCTCAGGAAGAATTAGTCGAATTATTGGTGAACCTGAGAGATAAATTGTTTGAGAATGGTTTTGAGGTGATATATACCAGAAAAAACGGGACCACATTTCATGCTATTGTTTTTTACGAGATAATTGAAATTGGAAATAAAAAATATGCGCTGGCTTCCTATCAGGATATCTCCGAAATAAAAAAAGTGTCAAAGGAGCTGGAAGAAAAAAATAAAACCCTGGCAAAAGTCAACAAAGAGTTAGAGTCAGTCAACTACATATCCAGCCATGATTTGCAGGAGCCGCTGCGGCAAATACAAATTTTTGCTTCCCGCATTAGTGATGTTGAACAACAAAACTTATCTGATGCAGGCAAAATTTATTTTGAGAAAATGAAAAATGCTGCCAGGCGAATGCAAAATCTCATTGCTGATTTACTTACCTATTCACGCACAAAAACTCAGATACAACAATTTCAAAACATCAGCCTCAATCAAATTATAAACCAGGTGCTGGAGGAATTTGCAGAAACCATTGAGGAGAAACAAGCTATCATTGAAGTAGCTGAATTGGGTGAGGCAAGTGTTATCCCCTTCCAGTTCAGGCAAATGATATATAATCTTATTGGCAACGCACTTAAATTTTCTAAACCCGATACACCACCACATATAACTATTAAGAACGAAAAAGTAAAATCAAGTCAGGTGCCCGGCGCAGACCCTAAAACTGAAACAGAATATTACCACTTCAGCATTAGCGACAACGGCATTGGCTTTGAGCCTCAATACAAAGACCGGATCTTTGAAGTGTTTCAGCGCTTGCATGAAAAGCAGAAAATTGCAGGTACAGGCATCGGGCTTGCCATCGTAAAAAATATTGTAGAGAATCACAACGGCATCATAAAAGCAAAGGGAGAACTAAACATGGGAGCCACCTTTGACATTTACCTGCCTGCAAATCAACAGGATTAAACCACTGACCAGGATTTAATAATTGAAGAATGGGTATCTTCGGATTTGGCTTTTTTAATTGACGCTGAAACATAAATGACAAATACAGAATTCCGAAATGGTAAC
This sequence comes from Saprospiraceae bacterium, assembly GCA_022841345.1. Taxonomy (GTDB): domain Bacteria; phylum Bacteroidota; class Bacteroidia; order Chitinophagales; family Saprospiraceae; genus SLDF01. Next base: position 57,919 of record JALHRR010000027.1, on the reverse strand, counting down.
TGCAGTATGGCAAAAGTGGCGGGTCCGTGCTCAGCAGACACATTTTTGGTTAATCAAAGTTGGGTTCTCCGTATCAACATTTGTGTTGAAAATCGCCATCTTTACAAAGCCCGAAACCGATTGCGATCAGCTTAAGAGACGACTTCACCGACTTCAAGAAAAATAAAAATAAATGGACAAATTAAACCAGATCAAATACATTGCCGACCAATTAATTGGACAAGGGAATATGAACATTGTTGACGCTGCTTTTTCACAGAAGTATATAGCCCACGCCGGCGAAAAGACCCACAATGGACACAAATTTATTAAGCAGTTTACTAAACAATTAAGGACAGCTATTCCCGATATAAAAATTGTAAAAATTGAGATTTTATGCCAGACAGACAATGTATTGACCTGGCAACGAACACTAAGCGGGACACATAAAGCAGATTTAAAAGGAATTCCCGCTTCTGATAAAAGCGTTAAATGGTACGAAATTGTTGTTTCTCGTTTTGATCAGGATTTAATAATTGAAGAATGGGTATCTTCGGATTTGGCTTTTCAATTGATGCTGAAACAAAAATGACGAATACAGAATGCCGAACTGCTAACAGCACTACCCAAAAATGACGGTTCCAGTATCTACATAATCATTGACGTAAGAATCAAAGAAGAATACGAGCTGGGACACATTCCAAATGCCTTGAATATTTCACTTCAAAACTTGAAAGACAACATTTCGGAACTTGATAAAAACTTTCAATTTGTTACTACTTGTGGAAAAGGTGGCGGTCGGTCAGCAGACGGAGCAAAACTTTTGAAAGCGTTTGGACTGAATGCAATCTGGCTTTGTGGTGGGACGAATAAGTGGCTGAATGTTAACGGATGACAAGTACGCCAGCACCAAATAACTAAACTTTCGTGTTCTTCACAGTAAAAACCGTGACAGGCTGTTGAACCCGACAAAGCTTTGGGGTCACGGCGGAACCTTCAGTAGCGGCAGGGCATTCACCCAATGATTATTAATTTCTCTACATAAACCCCACACCCGAACGAGGGTATATATTACTCCTATTCTACAAACGATCGTAAATTTTTCGAAATAATTCAGCGTTAAAAATCCCTCCCATGGTGTAACCTCTTGCCTTTATATTCCATCTGAAAGACAAAAGTATAAAGGCGATGAAAAGAATAATACAATTTATAATTCTTACGGCTATCCTGGTAATTTATGCAAATTCACTTTTAGCCCAGGAAGACAGAAGTTATAACTTTTTCGGAATCAATCCAAGTGTGACTGTTGAACCTTTCTATGACAAAGGAGAATTAGATGTAAATATTTTTCCGCTTGTATATCAAAGATCTTTAACAAAAAGACTTGACATCAGATTGACTTCAATATTAAACCTTGGTATAAGAAACAGTGGAAACAAAATAAGCCACTTTGGACTTGAGACAGGTTTTCCAATATTTTTTAAACCAAAGGAAAGCAGGACTGAAATTTCAAATGGATTTTTCGTGACACCAATTTTAAGTCTGACAAGAAACAGAATTGAAGAGCATAATAACCTTGGACTTTGGATTGAACCAGGATACAATTTGTTGTTTGACAATAGAATCGCAATGACATTTGGACTTCAATTAGGCGGAACTTATTTTGCATATGACAATGGACAAACTAAGTGGGGAAACCATTTCGGAATTAAAATAATTATAGGCAAATGGCTATAAAGACATGATAGCCAGTTCAAAGCAACTCCTACACACAACTGAGGTATTCGTACGTAACAGGAAAGAAAAGTTGTAAATTTGAAATGCAGTTCTTTGTAGAAAATTCAGTGCTAATTTAAAAAAAATGTCCATGAAGCATTTACTCATCCTGCTTTCAGTAGTTTTTACTGCTACACTATCTGCCTTTGGCCAAAATACGGAAGCAAATAAAGTTACACAAGAAGATGTCTCTATCCCCCCAGATAGTATTGCACTGGAAGAAATCAAGGAGATTTTGAATCATGACGTACAACAGGCTTTATCCCTCTCGCCTGCTACTGCTCAGGATCAAATTACTCATTTTAAGCAGCATTATGCGCAGACCTATATCTCTGTCGCCGCGAACGGTAAGGTTTACACCCGTGATGATATCATAAAAGAGATTAAAGAAAAAGGGCCTAACAATCAGAAATATGATTCGGTCACGATGAAAGATATGCAGATACATATTTACGGCAATACGGCCGTAACAACTTATATCATGAATTATGCCGGAAAAAGAGAAGACAAGCCCTTTTACAGGTCTGTCCGTGAGACAGCGGTTTTCATGATGAAAAACGGGCAATGGGTCCGTATTCTTGAGCAGCGTAATTTGTTAATGCAATAACTCAATCAAATTGAAAGAAAATTTATTTTGGTTCAGGATTGAATCATCAATGCATGATGACTATAAACTTGTAAAAACGAATAAACAGATTCTGAGGATTTTATGAAAAGAAAACCAGATGCTTACTCGCGATTGGCAAATAAGCGATTTCAGAGCGTACATGAAGCATTGTTTCAAATTACTCCCTGATGAATTTAATATGATACCAATGATTTCCGGAAAGGATTTGCAACAGATAGAGACCTGACTGTAATTGATCTACTCTAATGGCTGAATATTCATTCTTTTCTTTTAAAACCACTCTTCCGGTACTGTTTAAAATTTGGATTTCGTCAATTTTAATATTGTTAATGTTTCGCAGGAATAAGACTTCATCCACCGGATTTGGATAAGCAATAAAGGATAATTCCGGATACTCTGCCACTCCCAGTTTAATAGGACAAATCACACTTTGCGGCGTATTGTATCCGACAAGCGAACCTATTCCCAATTCTCCATAATTATTTCTTCCTGTTGTTAAGATTCCATCTTCGTTTAAGAACATTGAATGCTGCAAGCCACTGTCAACAAACAACCATTCTGCATCAATATTGATCTGAACCGGACTTGCCCGATTTATATTTGAACCATCGCCCAGCTGTCCATCAACATTTTCCCCCCAACCCCAAACTGTATTGTCCTCTTTGACAGCAAGTGTATTGTTAATGCCACCGGCAACCATTTTCCAGTTGGTAGTATTATCTATCAGAGTTGGCAAAGATTTATATTCCGATCCATCATTTAAACCAAGGGCGAATAAATTGTTATTGCCCCATACCCAAAGTTTTCCATCTTCAGATACAGCTAAACTATGCCGACCGCCTGCAGCAACACACTTCCATTGATTCGCAGGGATCGTTGTTATTTGTGTGGGTATATTGACTTCAGTTCCGAAACCTGCAGTTCCCAGTCCTAATTGACCGGCAAAATTATACCCCCATGACCACAGAGTATTATCCGTTTTCACTCCCAAACTATGAAGGTTTCCTGCCGCAACAGCTTTCCAATCGCTATCATTTCCGACCTGTACCGGTACATTTGAATGATTAAAGAATCCGATACCCAATTGACCAAAATCATTTCTGCCCCATGACCAAAGTGTTCCATCATTTTTAATACCAAACGAATGAGCTGCTCCGGCATGAACATATTTCCAGTCAGAATCAGAACCCACCTGAGTAGGAGTATTGACAATACTATTAGGCTCCATTCCTAATCCAAAGTCGTTTCTCCCCCACACCCAGATCGTACCATTTGTCTTTAATGCAACAACAAATCCATACCCGGCTGAAATGGAATCCCAGTCGGATTCCATTCCGACTTTTGTGGGCAGTAACATATCCTCAAATGAACCAATTCCCAATTGCCCACTTTCGTTATGCCCCCATGCCCATAGTGTGCCGTCCTGTTTTAATGCCACACAAAAATCAGCTCCTAAACTGACCATTTTCCAGCACTGCTGAGCGTTAATGGAAATTGTAAAAAACAATAGCAGTGATAAAAAAGATATCTTCATAAATTATAATAATTAGGCTTTTTGGCTTATAATATTGGTTCTTAGTCACAAACTGGCATGAGAAAATTTTTATTTTGAACAAAGACGGCAGACCTATTTTACAACGTTTGGTCAATAATCGAAAATAAGAAGGAAGTATTGGGTTCGCTGAGGTATCAGATAAAGAAAGAGAAAGTGAAAAATGAGTTTACTGAGTTACTAGCCAAACTCAGTAAAAAATCCGGAAAGGCCCCATTGGTTGAAGAGATGCTGAAAGAAGTCGAAAAGTTCTGAATATTATATCAAGTCTCTTCAGATATCAGGGAATGCCTGGAACATAAGGATAATTTCGTGTTAAATCCTGCAGTGGACAGTAAAGCAGATTTTTTAGTCACTGGTGATAGTGATTTGCTGAATTTAAAGTCAATTAGGAACACTAAGATTTTAACAACTAAGGAATTAGAGGTCAATCTTTAATTATTCTCGCTTTAAATGTGATGTGTCAATTTACAGGAAGACCGGACTTTTAAGTTGCAGGATTATTAATTTTATATTTTAATTTTTGAATCCCCTAAGCGAAATTGTCTGATTCCATGCTGCACCAATAGACTAATACTGCTCGTACCAATCAAATTTTTGATTGACAATATTTTGCATTTCTTTGTTCAGGTAATTTAAAAACGCAGATGAGACTGGAGAATGTTTTTTACTCTTCAACCATACTAAACTCCAGGTTGTTATGAGCGGAAGACCCTTTACGGGGATTATTCTTAGTTCATTTTTACTTAATTCATTCCTTATTCCGATCAGGGGCATAATAGAATAACCTAAATCAGCCAAAATTGCCTGTTTTACCGCTTCGTTGGAGGTTAATTCCATTTTTTTTAGAATCTGAAAATGATTATTTTCAATAAAACTCTCCATTGTTTGTCGGGTGCCGGATCCTTTTTCGCGAAAGATTAAAGGTAAATTCTTAAAAATATCCATGGCCTTAATTTTCCTTTTAATTATCGTTTTAGCATTTCCAACTAAGAATAATTTATTCTGTATCAAATCAAGTTTATCGATATTTAAATTGGCAGGAAGTATAGACACAAGGGCAAAATCAACCTCATTATGCTCTAAGCTTTCAATCACTTTGGATTTATTGGTCACGTCCATGACCAATTCAATTCCTTCATGTAACTTCATAAAATCAGCAAGAAAAAATGGCATGACGTACTTACCTGTAGAGACTACCGCAATTTTTAACCTGCCGGTCAATTGCCCTTTAAACGCCATTGTCTTGTAGTTAATAGCATGTACCTGGTTCAGTATATTTTCAGCGGACTCTGCGATCTCCTGACCAAAATCTGTGATATAAATCTTCCGACCAACTACTTCAGTGAGTGGTATATCAAATTGATCCTGGAAATTCTTTAGCTGGATAGATACCGCAGGTTGGGTAAGATGTAATTCCTCCGCAGCCTTTGTTACGCTTTTGGTTTGCACGATCTTTAAGAAAATCTGTAATTGGTTAAGTGTATAATTCATAAATAATTTTAATGTATTTCATTGCAAATATAAATAAATACTTATGAATAATGTTTATCACTTTTGCATCGTAAACATTAAAAATCATATATCAAATGACAAAAGTTACAGTAGCAAAAGGTGATGGTATAGGTCCAGAAATTATGGAAGCCACATTAGAAATAATTTTGGCAGCAGGAGCTGAAATTGAAATTGAAGAAATTGAAGTAGGCGAAAAAGTTTACCTGGCAGGTAATACTTCCGGAATTGCAAGAGAATCCTGGGATATCATCCGCAAAAACAAAATTTTTCTCAAGGCCCCCATAACAACACCACAGGGTGGTGGATATAAGAGCCTTAACGTGACAACAAGAAAATTTCTGGGGCTATACTCCAATGTCCGGCCCTGCAGAAGTTTGCATCCTTTTGTAAAAACAAAACACCCTGTCATGGATGTGGTCATCGTGAGAGAAAACGAAGAAGACTTGTATGCTGGAATAGAACATCAGCAAACGGATGAAGTAGTACAATGCCTAAAACTAATCAGCAGACCCGGATGCGAAAAAATTGTTCGTTATGCATTTGAATATGCAAAGCAGCAAGGCAGAAAAAAAGTAACCTGTTTTACAAAAGACAATATTATGAAACAAACAGATGGCTTGTTTCATAAAGTGTTCGACGAAATTGCAAAGGAATATCCTGAAATAGAAAATGAACATTGGATCATAGATATAGGAGCTGCAAAAATGGCTGATACTCCGGAAGCATTTGACGTAATTGTGATGCCAAATTTATATGGAGATGTACTATCAGATGTAGCTGCACAAATAACAGGTTCGGTAGGACTTGCCGGTTCTGCAAATATCGGTGAAGAATGCTCTATGTTTGAAGCTATACATGGTTCAGCTCCACGCAGAGCAGGACAAAATTTGGCCAATCCATCCGGACTATTGCAGGGAGCTATCATGATGCTAAATCATATAGGCCAAACAGCCGTAGCAGAAAAAGTCCAAAACGCATGGCTAAAAACAATGGAGGATGGAATACACACCTACGACATTTATAAAGAAGGTACAAGTAAACAGCAAGTAGGCACTAAAGAATTTGCACAGGCGATCATTGCTAATCTGGGGAAACAACCATCCATTCTGAAAGCTGTATCATATGCAAATAACTCAGCGCTCAATCTTCCAAAATATAAACGCCAGGCTGCAGCTAAAAAAGACCTTGTTGGAGTCGATTTATTTGTACACTGGGCTGGTAATAATCCAAATGAATTGGCCAAAATTCTACATCAGCTGGACAATGCTAATGTAAGTCTTTCTATGATAACTAACAGGGGAATAAAAGTATATCCGGATGGATTTAGTGAAACATTTTGTACTGACCATTGGCGTTGCCGGTTTAAACCATCAGAAAATCAGGGCATCAGCAAAAACGACATTATAGAATTATTGATTGGTGCTAATGAAATGAATATTGATATCATCAAAACTGAAAATCTCTACAATTTTGATGGTATTGCAGGATACTCATTAGGTCAGGGACAATAGAAAATTCATATGGAAAACTACTTATTCAATAGAAGTTAAATACAAAATAATCATTGAGCTCCTTCTTAGAAAGTAGGATAAAATTGCATCAATCCATTTCACTTAAGAAGTTCTTCAGCAGAAACAAAACTGAACATTTTAATACTAATTTGAAACCATGCAATAAGCTTTAATAATGAATATAAAAATTCTATCTACAAAATGACAAAAACAACATTTTCATACATGAGCCTAATGGCCGTGTTGATAGCCCTTGCTTTAGCATCGAATGATGTTACAAGCAGCAAACTCTATGCTTCATTTGCATTAATTCTTGGAGCTTTTACATTGAATTATTTAAGTAAATCAAAAACTAAAATTTATGCCAAACAACAATCAACTCAAACTAATAGAAGGAGTATTCCTTCAGCATGATGCCAAAGAAATTCTGATGAAAATATTTTTAGACAAAATCAATCATCATAAGATTAAAAACTGGAGTTCACAAGAGCGCTTTGGAAAAGATGATGAAATTGCACAAGCTAGAATTCCTGAATTGAAAGCTGAAATGCTCAAATTACAGGAAATATTATCAGAAGCTAAAGCGGAAGACAAAAAGCTTGAAGTTCACGCAATAGTAAACATAAAACTCATAGATAATTGATGTTTAAGGGAAGAAATCTATTAATAGCAAGCAAACATCAAAAAGAAAAAGTCATAGCTCCTACGCTAGAAAAAGAATTGGGTGTTGAGTGCTTTGTGGCTCACAATTTTGATACTGATACGCTTGGGACTTTCACCGGAGAAATAGATAGAATAGCCGATTCGGTAACGACAGTCCGAATTAAATGCCTGAAGGCTATGGAGCTAAGTAGCTCTGATCTTGCAATTGCCAGTGAAGGTTCATTTGGTCCTCATCCATCAAATTTCTATATACATGCAGATGAAGAAATTTTATGTTTTATCGACAAAAAGAATGACCTGGAAATCATTGTCCAAGAATTGTCAAGTGAAACTAACTACAGTGGAAAACAAATTGAAAATGAGCACCAATTACAAGCATTTGCAACTGCTGTTAAATTTCCTTCGCATGGAGTAATTTTAAGAAAAGCGATAGATGACTTTTCGGATATGTTAAAAGGAATTACTGATTGGGAGACACTTAATAATGCATTTAAATATTATATATCTTCTTATGGAATGGTTTATGCAGAAACTGATATGAGAGCATTGTTTAACCCAACAAGAATGAAAGTAATTGAAAATGCAACTAAAATATTAGTGGAAAAAATCAATTCCCGGTGCCCAAATTGCGGTACCCCGGGATTCGGAATTACTCATGCCAAACGAGGATTGCCATGTAAGTTATGTGGTTCCTCAACCCGCTCAACCTTAAGTTACTTATATTCATGTTTGAAATGTACTTTTTCTAAAGAGGAAATGTTTCCAAATAATAAAATCACAGAAGATCCAATGTACTGCGATAATTGTAACCCCTAATATCAAAAAATGAACAAGCTATTGAAATCATAATTCTCAAAAATTGATGTTTTGTGGACACTTAATTCGACAAGTTCCTCTGAGACGGACATACCGAACACCGTATTAAGAAGTAGGTAAATAAAAATTAAATAAAAATGAACAAAGAGGTATTTTTCTGGCTATTGGCAGTGGCGTTTCTTATAAGCTCATGTGAACATGCAACGCAGCAGGTCAAAGATGAAGCTAACAAAATAGCTTCAGAAACGAGTCAAAGTGTGCAAAAAGTAATTGATGACCTGGGTCTTGTCTACGTTGAGGAAGGGGCCCAAAGCATTATTACATACGCTGAAGTAAATGCTGCACAACAAGCATGGTGTGATGCCCTGGTAAAAATTGGACAATTGAAGGAAGAAGGAGGCGATTACAAAGCCTTTGCAGAACAAGTGCTTTCAGATGCATACAATTACGATTATGGTAAAGTCTTCTTTAAACCGACCCTTGCTTATGGAGACCAAACATTCAGGAACGACAAAAAAGGAGCTTTAGCATATTTTGTAGGTGGTGATCCGGATTATCCAAATGATAAAGGATTTGCTCTTGCACCATGGGTGAAAGCTCGTTATGACAATGCGGGTGACAATAATGAAGGAATTCAGATTTATGGATCTGTTGCCATTACAATGGGAAATGTTTGGGTAACAGGTAAAGATGGAAAAGAAGTCATGGTAGATAAAACCTGGGTTTTCAAAAAAGGTAATGATGGGAAACTTAGAATTATTGTCCACAAATCAGCTTTGCCATTTGCTCCACCTACTAACTAATTCAAAAAAGGGGTTGAGTGTTTACTCAACCCCTTTTTCCATTTTATCATAAGGCAATATATTTTCCTTTACAGTTGTTTTAAGCGGAATATCAACACCCATATCTGCTCAAAATACAAGACTTAATTTAATCCCACAACAACATAAAGAAAAATGCACCACAATATGCTATAAAAGGACCCTTCTGCGGGATATCAGACAATCAGATTATTATGTTTTTGTCTTTCAAGTATTTGATAGAAAAAAAATGAAAAAAGAAATCAAAATAGCAATTCTGGTTCTAATTGGATTCTTATCCTTCTTGTGGCTCGAAAAACCACTAAGGGAATATTTGTCTTTATCCCTGTTTGAAGAGGAAATTGCTAAACAGATTTCAGGTATCACCATCAGAATAATATTAATTATTATTACTTTCGGGTTGATTAAGAAGCTGCGTCTAATAGATTTTACCGGCTTAAAATCCTGGCAAAACATTAAAAATATTCAGGCAGTTTTTTTAGTGTCAGCATTTATACTGGTCGGAATTTTTAACAATTGGTCTACCTATACAACCACGAAACTTGAATTATTGATTTTGTTCACCTTATCAACATTTGTAGTTGGAATTGTTGAAGAACTCACATTCAGAGGTACAATTTTCCCGTTACTTATTAAATCGTTCCAAACAACCAATCGACCTGTTCTGATTAGTGCTGTACTATCTAGTTTCATGTTCGGATTGGTCCATTTTATTAATCTGTTCAGCCAACCGGAAAATGTTGTTGGAATTATTTCACAAGTATTCTTTGCTACAGCAATTGGGGTATTTTTTTGTGGATTAATGGTCAGAACCGAAAATATTTTGATCCCATGCATTATACATGCTTTAGTCAATTTCAGTTTTGGTGCTGGTGAATTAAAACAATCCTTAGCTGAAATTCCCGATATAGAAGAAGTCGCCGGAATCAATTGGAGTTCATTAATTCCTACTACAATATTTTTCTCATTTATATTCGCAGGAGGAATATTTATGATTTTAAAAGCTGATAAAGAGAGAATATTAGACACATTGAAAAATGAATAAATCCTGCTGTGCGAAGGGTTTTTGTGTACTTTTTGACATCTCAAAAAGTAAAAGCCCTACCGAATCCACTGTCTCCCACGATTTGGGCATGAGGTGAATTAGCAGGGAAAAATTCCAATGTATTATTAAGAATGTCAAAACTCACATTTACCCTGAACTGATCAAGTTAATTTCACCGTTGATGCCCCCCCTTCTCCTGCAGGTAAGTCCATTCGGTCATCTCCTGCCCGGACAAACTATCCGCTCATTATTACATGTCTGAAGTCTAATTCCTCTAATCAACACAGTACGCTTCTGATTTGCGTTCCATTATAAGTAAGTATCCGGCGAATTGCAATATCGGCAGCCTTCATAAATAAAACAAAATGCAGACTAAATATTAAGCCAGGTGTTAAATCAAGCTTTGAACTTTTGTTAAAGTTTGTGTGGGGTTAACAATGATGTGCTTCCAAATCGTTACCTTCAGGGAGCTGTAAATCGTTATGCATCAGTTTAAAAGATAAAATTTATGTAATGAAAGCAATTTCAGGTTTTATACTACTTTTCTTCATAAGCAATATCCTGTTTTCTCAGGAGATGGATTCTTTACCAGTAAAAAGAATTTCAGCTGTTGCCTGGATGCCCAATGGGAAGTCCATCATTCTGAATGTCGTGAAAATTGACAAGACAAAAAAAACTGCTCCAATATTTAAGAAATTTATTTTTGACATCCAATCCAACACTATAGAATTATTGCCGGTTGATGGCGGAGGATTAGTAGTATCTCCGGATGGAAAATTGGTGGCTTACATCAAACGTGTGAATGAAATAGACCAGATTTTTCTATATGATCTTGTTACAAAAAAGGATAAACTCTTAGTCGGTGATTCACTCAGGAAATATGCTGTCAATTGGGCACCTGATGGCAAAAATATAATTTATAATATTCAAACTGGTAAAGGAGAAAAGGCAAAAGTTGAAATCTGCACCTACAACATTCCAACAAATACGATTAAGCAGATTACAGAGAATAGCACTTTCAAATGTTATAATCCTGCCTTGAATACAACTAGTGACAAGGTAGTCTATACTTCCGAAAAGGGCGATAAACGCGACCAAATCTATTTAACAGATACAAAGGGAAGCTTTCATACCAACCTCACCAATGATACAATGACTCATAATTTTGCACCTTCCTGGCTGAACAAAAAGACAATCATCTACATTCAATCCCCTGATCAAATAATGACGATGAAAATAGATGGAAGTCACAAACAACGGGTTGAAGGAATCAGCACAAGCCAATTCAAATACAATGCAAAAACAAACAAAATAGCATACTTAGATGATGAGGGAAATCTGCTACTGTTCGATATGAAAAGCCAAAACAAGAAAGCACTAATTAACGCAAGTCAATTGAACCTACTGCTAAACGATGCTTATTTTAGCTAATAGAAATTCGTCCACTAACATTATTAAACTATATAGCAGTTTAGGTTGGGGCGGAACAGGCAAATCCTTTACTATCTTTTTGCAGTTGTTGCAGGTTTTGAAGGTTAAAATCCGTTGCTTCCGTTAACCCGGCCAGCAACACTCATCATACACCTGCACCCCACCACTTCACATTTCCCAAAAATTATTTTTCAAAAAAATATACAATAAATTTGCGAAACTAATCGGTTGCGCATATATTTGCAACCGATTAGTTTCATAAACAAAATCAAGCTAATTCGAAGAGATGCTATCAACCAATAAAAACAAAAAAAATGAACAATTTACAATTTGACTTTACTATCGACAAAACAGCGAAAACTGTGTACATAACAAGAGCATTTGATGCAGAACTATCGCTGGTATGGGATGCATTTACCAAAGCAGAAATACTCGACCAATGGGTGGCACCTAAGCCATGGACCTCCAAAACAAAATTCATGGATTTTACCGTTGGAGGACGCAGATTTTACGCAATGGTAAGTCCTGAAGGGCAAGAGCGTTGGGCTATTCAGAAATACACCTCTATTAGTCCAAAAACCAATTTCAAAATGCTTAATGCTTTTGCAGACAAAGATGAAAACCCTGAATTGCCGGGTTCAGAATGGGACTATACTTTTAGTGAACAGAACAGCCTAACAAAAGTCAGTATAACAATTTACAATGAATCCCTTGACCGCTTAGAGAAGATGATTGAAATGGGCTTCTCAGAAGGATTTAAGATGTCGATGACCAATTTGGAAAATCTTCTGGAAACGCTATCTAAAAAATGATTCTCGTTTTCAAAACATCTGTCAAAACTAAATTGCAGGCAAAGAAGCTCAAACCACATATTGACAGAATCCTGCCAAACAGAAAATGGAACTTTGATCTGGAGGACTGCGATAGCATTCTGCGAATTGAGAGTGAAGAAAATATCAGTGTGATGATAATTGATTTGCTAAATAATCATCAATATAGCTGTGAAGAATTAGAGTGAACCAGCAAGGCAAGTTTAAGATATTAAGAATTATAAAATTCAAAAAAATATTGAGTCTTTCTGACAGAGCAAAATGGAGGGTAGAGTGCACCTATTACTGTTTAGAGAATGGTTTAAGTTAAGTACTTTTATAAACTTTTGTTCTGAAAATCCACCATATTTGTGATGCGATAAAACCTTGAATAGTTGATGCTGCCAGTCAACTTTTCTAAGGTTCCATACAACAAACCGATTACATTAATCAAAATGAAAAAAATCATATTCATCAGTTCCCTATTGACGCTTTGTATTGGATACAGCTTTGCACAATGTGGCGCAAATGAAGTTGAAGTGAAAGTAAATATTTTTACTGATGCCTGGGGCGAAGAAACGTACTGGACCCTGTCTGATCTTATGGGAACCGTAATCCTTCAAGGAGGGCAAGGTGGTGTTTACGATGACAACTCAAGCTTCTATGACAGCATCTGTGTTCCATCGAACACCTGTTTGTTTTTCGAGATTAATGATACTTACGGAGACGGTATTCTTGCTCCTAACGGGTGTGAGGTTTATCTGGATGGAGCACTTGTCTATAGCGGCGCTAATGAAATTGGATCCTACGCAACGGCCGTTTTGAATTGTTCAGACTCATGCGGTATGATTCAAAATGCGCTAAATGATCTTCAAGCCCATATCAATGCAGACATCACGCTCAGCGCTGAGGAACTGACTGTCCTCAGAAATATTTTCACCTTATTCCCCGAATGCCTGGCCAGCAGTGAGGCTAACATATTGCTGTCAAAAAGCGTGGTTGCAGATTATGATGATAAAATCGGGGCTCTTTTTACTACACCCAATACGGAAAATGGCTTTTCTAAGAACCCAGCGTTCGCACCAGGTCTGGAGCTGGAACGGGCAATGCTTGCACTTCAGCAAGGAATATTCGATCATGTATTCACCACGGATGTATATTTGGAATATCCTCACCACATCAATTCCTGGAAGTACGGTGCGTGCTATTCTTTCCCAGGATATACTGACCCTCCGGCAGATTCATCTCTGAGCATATCGGCACTGATCCGGGCTAATTTTGAAGACCCGGACGGAATGAACCCATACTATGACATTAATCAGGATAGAATGGAGCACGCGCTTCGTCCCACCGGTCTGTATTTATCTCCCGGGAGTGTAGCCAGCATCACTGTACCCGGCAGCCTGGTTGGCAAAGACTATTGGGTAAGGGTGGGCTCACATGACTGGGATTTAACCGATCGCACCGAATTTAGGCGATTTGACCGGATTTCTAAGAGGTTCGCTTTCGATTCCACTACGGTTGAAGTTTTCAACCCTTTTGGCGGAGCGATTTCTATCCTTGTCCCCTATGGCGCTAACGATGGCATTGTCGAGGTCAGTGTAAACAATGGCGTGGAAGCCCCTTTCTTTTCATTGAAGTCATTTTATGAATCACCGGACTTCAGCGCTGAACTAAGTAAGCCGGGACCCTGGGCCGTTTTTGAAACTGATAATGTGATGTTTACTATTCCCAAACATTCCATTGTGCCGGGTCAATATGATCTCATGCAGGCCATGCTGGACTGGGAGACGGCTGTAAGGGGTGTCAATTCCATTTTAGCAAGACAGATCATTCCGGACAAACACAATATGTATATGATAGCTGATGTTGATATCCGATTTGGAGCTTATTCTATCGGCTACCCAATGTCGAACACACCGCTCAACTATTCCGATGTACCGGGTCCGGCTTATTTTATTAACGGCCCGGGACCTGATGATGAGACCAACTTTCATGAAACCGGGCATGCGCTGGCGATATCCAAATTTGCGGGCGAAGAGGAGGCTTTAGTGAATTTCCCTTACATCATGGCTATGAATTATGGCCTGGGAGTTGATTTGAACGAAGCTGTGAATTACAGTTTCGTTCCCAATACCTTTGACATAGACAAAACCGCCACACATAGAATGGTGTCTAATACCTTTGGTTCGGAGAGAGATATTTCAAACACTACAAAAGACGAAGTACGGTACCAGCACAGAGGATATGGGCATTATTTTGAAATCGTCAATATACTGGGATGGTGCCCCCTCAGGAATTTCTGGAAACAGGAATCTATTGACTTTGAGAATGGAATCATCCATGGAATCAATGATCAGGATATTGACGGCAGAATACTCAGAATGTCTGTTGCAGCACAAGCAGATCTCCGTCCCTTATTCCATGTTTTTGGGATACTTCCGCGAGATGCCGATTCGCTGCAGATCGCATTGAATCAGGCAGGCGTTCTGCCTTCTCTCAAGATCTACAAGAGGCTTCAATCGTATTTCGACCTGATTCCGGCGGACAATGAAGCATTTGTCAATTACGCCCTGTCCGTTTATCCGGATCTTTACTCAGAGGGACCAACAGCTGATCCAGATTACGGGACAGGTTGGCATTATCTAAAATCATTGGTTTATGATACTGCCGAAGCCCGGGAACGGGCTGATATCCTGCAGTCGATCATAACCACTTATTACCCGAATGGTGAACCTGCCGACAATGGCAGTCCGGATGTTTGTTGTTTGCTGGACACTATGCAGATCGACCTTGTTGATAAAGAACTAATTGTGACGGGAGGCGTACAGCCTTACAACATTTCCATTGACACAACCGGAACTATTATGATGGTAAGTGTGGTAGATTTCGATGGATGTGAATCTAGGACTGAATTCATAATAAGCAGCGTGACCAAAGAAGTCCCGGATGGAATAAAAATATATCCCAATCCTGCTTCGAAGGAAATCTTTATTGATTTGACTGGGCATAATAATCACATAGAGAATTTGCGAATAGTGTCGGTTCATGGACAGTTGCTATTGCAATCACCAAACACTGATCTCATAAATATATCTGCACTAAATGAAGGCGTATATGTCCTGCAAATCCAATTGGCCGGTGGAGAACAAATAAGTAAAAGAGTTTTGATTTTGAGGTAGAGAATACCAATAACATATTTCATAATGACTGCAGAAAACAAGCAGGCTTTCGGGATATAATCCCAACAAAGCTGCCATCTGCGGTTAAAGCAAAATCCAAAATCCTTCTCAAAATCCGCTGCCAGTGGTGCGAGCGTAAAAAGAGTGTAGAAAAATGATAGCAGAAAAACTAAAAAATATTTTTGACCCTTTTGTTTGTCTCAATCTTCAGGTATGGGAGAATTTTGCAAAATTAGGAACAGCTCAAAACTTCCCTAAAGAAACGATTCTCAAAAAATCAAATACGACAGAGAAGTATCTAAACATAATTTTAAAAGGTAGTGGTGGCAATTTGATTTGGAATGAGAGTAATTTTGTTTGTATTGACATCGCATTTGAAAACGAATTTCTATTCGATTATATGTCATTCACCCTTCAAAAATCGACACCCATAGAAGTAAGGCTTTTTGAAGACACATCCATTTTCCGAATTTCGCACCAAAATTTACAGCAGACATTAACTTCCGGAAACTTCGGTGAAAAAATTACAAGACTTATTGCAGAATCATTATTTATAGACAAACAGCAACAGCAAATTGACCTGCTGACTAAAACTGCCAAAGAAAGATATGTAGAACAATTGCAAATCAGAAAAGGAATAGAAAAGATGCCATTAAAATATTTAGCCTCTTACCTTGGCATTACTCCACAAAGTTTGAGCAGGATAAGAGCACAAAAATTGAAGACTTAACAAATGGTAACTCTTACCAAAACCTGCGCACATAACTTTGCAGCGTTGAATCAATAAAATGTTGAATGATGCAAAATAATGAAGTTTCAAAAGTAATTCCTTTATCAAAAACGCTTTCAGTACTAATAGGATTTCCAATTATATCTACGCTCATTTCCCTGTTACTGTTAAATCGTTCATTAATAACAATCTCAGGGCTTGACTTTTTCAATTCCTTTTGGACTATCATCATTGTTTGGTACTTACTTCAAATATACCTGATCTCAAAAATTCTGGCTTCAGCAGGTTGGGAATGGGCGGATATTGGGTTTTCGTTAACCGGGAAGAAGACATTTTATTTCATAGGAGGCTATCTGCTATTTGCGTTTGCTTTGCTTGCCTTCATAGAATTGGCGATGGCTAATTCTATAGTAGATTCCGAAAAGTTAAATTCAATATCTTCATTAACGCCTAAAACCACTACATCAAGAGTTATATTTATTATCATGGGTATGGTTGCAGGTTTGGCAGAGGAGATCGTTTACAGGGGATTTGCGATTAAAGCCCTGGAGAGCAATAAGATAAATAAATGGCTGGCTGTAGGTATTGCAACGATTCCTTTTATATTTCAGCACGGACTAAAATCAATTGATCAATTTTGGTGGTTCGCCATCACAGGAATTGCTTTTGGGCTTCTATTTGTGTTTCTGAAAAAACTTACAATAAACATTATTATTCATTGGCTGGTGATATTGTCTGCTATGTTTGCTGTTTTACAAGTACTTGATTAAGATAATTACATCAGCCAGGAGTTAAAAACTTCTGAGCCTAAACCACCCTTCTGAGCATATGGATTCCATTATTCTGGCGGGTTGTTTTGAACAAAAGTATGTTCTAATTGAAGCTCAGGAAAAGAGAGGGCACATTAGAAACAGGAGCATTTATGCGGGATGTAAGAACAAAAGGCGAAATCCCATTACACAGGGCAGCAGCTTATGCAGACGAGAAAACCATTTCTTACTTAATAGAAAATGGTGCTGACAAAACTTTTAAGGATGCCAATGGAAATTCTCCTTTAAGCTGGGCGAGTGAACATTTAAGGCCAGGAGCCATTTTATCATTGCTTACTTATGGCGAATTTCGGATTAGTGAAGCACATAAAATTGCAAACACCAGCGACCACGGACAAGGCTGGGGGAATAGCATGGATTGGAATTTATTAGGTGACTTTTTGCCAGAATAAAATAAACCCGAACAACAACTTTGCGCTTATCCCCCACAATTCTTCCGGCAAATGCTTTATTATTAATTCGAAATTGAATTAAGAAGATTTAAGGGGAGTTTCATGTGTAGCTTTTATATGTGGGCCCAAAAAGAGACGTGCATAAATTCGAACCAGGGCCATTCCGGCTACCACAAAACTCAATGCATATGCAGCAGCAAGTACATATTGTTGCTCGTGTATATGGCTGAATATTAGATCCTCGCCCAGAAAAGTCGGCGTAATCGGGAATCCCATCACCCCCAAAGCAGACAACAGAAATAACATCGCTGTCTTAGGATATTCATATATATGACCATAGTACTGATTTAGATCAAAATAAACGCTTTCCTTGACAGATAATCTTTTCAGGATGATATAGCCTGCAATACCAGCTACAATAACCCCGCTCAGATAAAGCATCGTCTGAGTTGAACTGAAATGTTCGTTGAATGTCACCGCCATCGAAACGAAAACATGATTAATACAAACCAACATCCAGCTCAAAATCGGAGAGGACCGCTCTGCAAATGCCTTAAATACAAATAGCAAACCGATGATTGCCAAAATTTCAGGGAGAAAATGATTTAATATCCCGGGGTATTTCCACTCAAACAAATACAATAACACCATTGCAAGTAAAAGACCTATGAATACAGGCAATACATTCTTTTGATTGATGAAAGCTAAACTTCGGCCCAGTTTTTTGACAGGAGTAAAAATGAGTTGCTTAACTATCTTATCCAGGCCCCATTCTTTAATGGAGAGCACATAAAATGTAATCATCACTCTTTTGTAAATCCCGGTCCATACGGACTTTTCCTCTGGCTGAAAATGATACAATTGATCCCGAATTTTATAGCTCACTACTGATGGAGATAATAGTAATTGATAAGTGCGCAGAAATGCATTCCCGGTAAAATGTATCAAAACCAGCGTTTCCAATCCCATAGCAACTTCAATAAACATGATCCCAATCTGAGTGATGGAAGCATACGCAATTTGAGTTTTGATGGTCGTCTGTACTCTGGTAATAAAGAAAGCGATAATTGCCGTTAAAAACCCCAGGATACCTACCAGCCATCTTATGAGTTCTATATTTTCCCACAGTGGAAAGGTTCTGAGCATCAAAAACACTCCAATATGGACGGACAATGAACCATAGAAGATTGCACTGGAGGGAGTTGGACCTTCCATGGCACGGGGCAGCCAGTATGAAAAAGGGAATTGAGCAGATTTGGCGGATGAGGCCAGGATCAAACACAGAACAATGAATATAATCATCCAACTCACCTGAGTACCCTCATTTTGAGAATGAATGAGTGATTCGAACTGAAAAAAAGCAATATTCTGCTGCCAGTAATGATGACTTGCCCACATTGCCAGTAAGATTCCGATATCGCCAATTCTATAAACAGAAAACACTTTTACCGCATTTCTAACCGGTAAATAGCGATCCCTGTAAAATGCAATCAACAAAAAAGAGGAGATGCCCAACAACTCCCAGCCTATAAATAAGGTCTCGAAATTACCTGCCAATATTGTAAAACAATACCCCAGAAAAAAGAGGAGAATAGTATAAAAAAATCGCCTGTATCCATCTTCCAAATGTAAATAAGTATAACTAAATCTGCAGATAAGTAGCGTGATGAAATGCCCCACCAAAAGAAAGACAGCAGTGATCTTATCAAAATAAAAATCAATCAGAAACACATAATCCCCTGATTTATACAGAACAAATTCAGGAACATTAAGCGGTTCAGCACCTTTTACTATCCAAATAATGGTGAATACAAACAAAACAATCCCACTGAGTAAAACAGAGTAAAAGGCGTTGGATGATAATTTCTTCTCATCTTTTGCCGGAAGACAAAGACTCATGATGAATCCTATAAATGGAATCAAAACAAAACCCGCGATGATGTAACTGTATTCCATCATTAAGGATTTTTTTGAGTAAATTCTGAGGCAGTTTCAAATAAAGTACTATCCCAATCTTCTAATCTGTGAAGCGTATCAGAAGATGGGGCAATGGTTACATACTCAACAAATTTTTCACCCTCCAAATATGAAAGAACCTTAGTCACCGGATGAAGAGCTACGAGGTGAATCCATGCATTTGAAAACCATTCCATAGTGGATGTATCCTGCCGTAAAACTTCCAGAATAAATTCAGGCATTTGCTCTACTATCACCACTAATCTTAGGGGTTCATGGATATTTATCATCTGTTTTGGCAATCCCGGACGAAGATCACCATCCATCCCATTTGAGACTGCAATCAAGCCAACCACATTATGTGGGAGTTTTGATCCTGCACCCAGACGATGATTATCCACCCGTGAGAAATAGTATTCCAAATTGATCCCCCCACATACAGGGGCTATTGCCTTTAATATATTCAGCAAATATTGTCCGGAATCATCCACCCTATAATCATAGGATTGCATAAAAGCTCTCCTTCCAAAACTTACATGCTTGCTGATTTCCCTGCGTCCCACTATGCAGCAAGCATTGGTCGCATGATTCCACTCTGGTCTGGGTTCGAATAGAGAAAGAGATCTCAGGCGGACTTTCTTCAATATTTCGGCAGGAGACAGAGATTTATTCAATAATGAAAAGCGTCTGGAACGCTCAAGAGCATTTTCCTGCAGAGCAGTTTCAAATTTTAATGCATTGCACTCATGAGCTGATTTTTGTTCATCCGATAAGAGATTCAAATCATAAAAAACAATTTCATCTCTGGTGGTATCATGAAGTCCGGCGATAAATACTGTTTCCATTGGAATGCATAATCCTCTGCGTCTTAGAGCTAGTCTTACTACCGGATGATTTGCCATTCCGACAAAGACTCTTGCATTGACTGAGCCTGGTCTTCCACTACATGCACCACAGTCATATCCGGCATAATGAGTATTGTTCACACTGGAAGCCCCGTGGCCGATTACATAAACGATATCCGCAAAACTTTCCGTGATCCCTATCTCTTTTAACAAGCCCTCTACCCTATCCATCATCTCATTGACTGTAAATCCAATTTGTAAACCATGCACAGTATGTCCGGGATGGTCGATTTCAATACTTAATTTTCCGAGAGGATCCATATGATTGAATGATGATACTTTTGCAGCATGATCTGAGGGCTTGAAAATATTTTTCGCGAGCTTCAATCCTGACCAAAACCCTATAGTTTGAGTTATAATCCAGGCCATAAAAATCCCATGGGTTTGCCTGTCGAAATGATTGTCCTTTTCATGCTTAAGCGTTGTGTCCCTTTCTCTTATCAAATGAACCGGATTCATAGGGGCCGGGCATGATCTGGTATAAAACTTAGCATGTTCAGGTTGAAAAAAGAAAACCACATTAAAGTATCCTGCAGCACCAAATGTCTCACAATCAGGTGCGGCATTTTCAAGTAGTCTTCTGAAAGCCGCGGTCCTGTCATCAATGCAAAAAATACCCTGAAAGGATACTTTCCCTGATATAGATGAAGTTTGTGGCGCTGCAATTAAATCACTTAAAATGGAATTATAAAAAGTCCATTCATAAGCCTCCTGCCATATTTCATACACTTCAAACAGCTCATTAACTTCGTCGTCTGACTTTAATTGAAGATCAAAGTCTTTTGGAATGGAAGCGGAAATTGGAAGCCATTCTGCACCTTTATAATGATGATCGAGTGCATCTATCTCCAATATTAATTCAAATTTTACAAAATCCTCAAACTCAATTTTACGCCGATCCAGCAGGCTTTCCGGCTTATCTTCGAGAACAGAGACCATTCCTGACCAACCAGGATGGGCACATTGCTGATCCATTAAATATTGTTCAAAATATTGGCTTTGCCCAACTAAGATTTCAAGGAGCTTATCAAGCTCACACCTGCTATGTAAGAGCAAATTTCTTGCTCTTACAGTTTGGAAAATACTCTTAAAACCAGACTGTTCCAATCCCTTCAATGCGCTCAAAAAACCATGTTCTCTATCCGGAAATTGCCAGATTGAAATGCCCTGATCCAGGAATGCTGCGATCCATCTGAACAATGCAGGATGAGTAACTTTGTCAAGATTGATTTTGTAAACATCCTTCCAGATTCTTCTCAGTGATCCACTATGACAATGCAGCGTTGTGTCTAATTCTTCATTCAGTACCTTATTCAGCCATATCCCTGCCAAATCAATTCCCTTTTTTTTCTGTATGATTCTCTCAAGAATCTTTGGTTCGATTTTATGCTGCCTGTACAAATTTCTGTATTCATCCAGATGCAAATAAACCTGATAGCCAAACATTTCAGAAGCTTCCTGAAGTCCCTTGTGAAAGGGTAAATCCTGAAAAGCGTGCAAGGTATTATGGTGAATGAAATCTTTGAGCGGTAATTGCGAAGGCAGATAATGCCTGATTTTGTTCAATATTTGCCGGATATCCGGATTCCCGATAATTTCAGATGGCATAAACTTCTTACTGATAAAATGATCAAATTGAAATGGGCGGGGCTAATAACATTACCTACCTGGTAAAAGGCCTAATTTTCTCTAATATACACTTAAAAATTATAGAAATAGCCTTTGTTTCAAATGATCAAATCAGGATAGATTTCCAGGAATGGAACAGAATGTAAAGTGGAGTGTTTACAATTGATTTATTGGAGCTGTAAAGCCCCATGTCTCTGCATGTGATGTTAGAATTGAATTCCGGATGATTGAGAGGGAAAACAGTATAATTATTGTCTTCATTGTTTTCCTTCTTTTCCTCTTTTTGTTCGGGCTCATCAGAATTTTCATTATTTCCTTCCGACAAAGGTATTTTGTCATGACCGCCGGAAAGCAGATTGTATGCTGTTGAATCATTTAAAGACATGGAGGATTGTGGTGAAGCATTTGCTTTTTCAATCACCCTGATTGAATTTCTTAAGATCTGAAAATTTATTCCCGTTTGGGAACAAAGAATAGCCATGCAACAGAATGGCAACAAGCTAAGCAGCAATAATATATATGACTTTTTTATCATGCAGGACGAAAGATCACTCAAATATATAATCCTATCGGATACGAATTTCAATTTAATCTCTTCCTTAACAAACATTCACAATTGACAGTCAGCCATTCAAAGTTCTGCATTCTAAGATCAAAATTTCATTCACCACGCAATTTGTTGATTGCCTCCGTTTTGTTTTGAACATGCAATTTATCATAGATGCGATGAATGTGCTGCTTTACAGTGCCTGTTGTGATACCTAACTTTTCAGCTATTTCTTTATAATAAAGTCCTTTGGCCAATAAATTCAGCAATTCATTTTCTCTTGCGGAGAGTACGCTAATTCCATCGGTGGCTTTTTCCAAAACAGGAGGCTTGAATACTTCTAATATCCTTCGGGCAATAGTAGGGCTCATAGGAGAACCTCCATCATTGAGTTCCCGGATGCTTTCAACTATCTTTTGTGGAGATGTGCCTTTAAGGATATAGCCTTTCGCTCCGGCTTCCAGAGAGCGAAATATTTTGTCATCATCCTCAAATACTGTAAACATGCAAAACTGTGTTTGGGGGCATTGTGTTTTTATAAAGCTGATAGCTTCAATGCCGCTCTTATGAGGCAAGCCTATATCTACTATGACTATATCCACCGGATTGCGAGGGAGAAACAACATGGCATCTTCCGCATTCGTGTATAGCTGAGCGCAGGAGAATCCTGCGCTTTCCAGCATATCAGCTAATTCTGAGGCCACTTTTTTCAGGTCTTCTATGATGGCTAATGAGATAGGTTTCATTATGATTTTGTTTTTAATGCTGTAAAGCTTCCAGCGGCAGGCTGAGCATTACTGTCCAGCCTGATCCGTTTTTAAATGTGCATGTCCCTCCTATTTTTTTCATTCGCTGCTTCATATTGTACAATCCATTTCCATTGTTTTCATTCAGATTATCTTCTTCACTGGCCCCCTGATCACTTATTGAAATCTTCAGATCAGTATCAAATTCTACGCTGACTGTCGCCGTTGGAGATCCGCTGTGTTTTACGACATTGTGCAGGGCTTCTTTGACTACGAGAAATATATTTCTACGTTTTTCTCCACTGATTTTCATTTCAGGAATTTCATCGGGAATCTTCAGTTCAAATGCTATTTGATGTTGATCCAGGAATTCATATGCAAATCTTCGAATGTAAATAATCAGATTCTCGAGTGTATCGAATCTTGCATTCATTGCCCAGATAATCTCGCTCATATTCCTTACGAGCTCATTTGACTCTTCAGAAATCTGCTGAATATTGACAATCTCTTCCGGATCTGTGACATTCCGCATGGCTTTATCGCTGAGATATTTTATCGTTGTGAGACCGGACCCGAGGTCATCGTGCATTTCGGCAGCAATACGTGTACGTTCGTTTTGGACGGCTTCTTGTTTTTCGATGATGAGTTTTTGTTCGCGGAGGAGTCTGTCCTTTTTATCCAGTTGATTTTTGTAATAAGCTTTTACTATTGAATATATTATAAGTGTAATCAACAAAGCAGCAGGAATTCTGAACCACCATCTTTGCCAGAAGGGAGGGGTAATAATTATCGGGAGTGTATATGGTGTAGTATCCCAAACATTATTGGCACCTGCTGCTAATATTTGAAATTCATATTTTCCCGGTCTTAGTTTTGAGTACCTTGCAAAACCGGTTGCTCTATCAGATTCCAGGAATTCATCATCTTCAGGAAGCAAGCGATATTTGAGCTTGTTGAAGCTGGCATTCAGAAGTGATAAAGCTGCAAAATCGAAAGAAACGGTGCTTTCATAATAAGGAAGCTTTAGTAATCCGGTATCAGTGATATTCATTTGCTTTGAATCATTAATCAGTATTTGACTGATTTTAATTCGGTGAGGCTCTTCATTTAATAATACTTCTTCGGGCCTGAAAATTACCAGACCTGAATTGCTTCCAAAAATAAATGTACCGTCAGAAGTCTTATATGCGCTACAATTTGTAAACTCAGTATCAGCTATCCCATCTTCTTTTCCAAATCTTTTCAAAAAATTAATTTCCGGGATATATACAAACAAGCCGGAGGCAGTCGAAAACCAAACTCTGTTCAATTTATCCAATAAGACTGCGTTAATTTCTCCCGATATTCTCAAGTCAATCAAATAATGATTTAAGGATCCATGATCAAGTCTATATAATCCATATTGCGTAGCAAGCCATGTTGAATTCCGTCTGTTATCCCAGGCCTCATTATAAATTTCTCCTTTTATATTTATTCTTTTCTTAAATACAAAAGAGTCATTATTTTTTTCGTACAGAATGCAATATTCATGATTTACAGAAGCCAGTAATAGTCCTTCATTATAAACCACTTCACCAATACCCTTTTTTTTGTCATTCCAAATAATAGTGTCAGCAGGATAAAACTTATGATTTAATATATTTCCTACATAAATTTTTCCTTCCATCGCTGATATCGAATACAAACCCAATTGTGAGTGGTAATTGGGGGCATATGCCAGACTTCCATTATTTGTATGATTGACTTCATTAATTTGCATATGAATGTTTATGTTGTATAAATTCCTTTGAGGATATGATGTAAGAAGCAGGCCATTTTCAGTTTTACTGCAATGCTTTATCCCTGAAAAAAAATTATTCTTTAAAATTGTAAATTGGCTAATATCTGAATCATAAATTAGTGGCATTTCATAATACGATGTCATAATCCACTTATGCCCAATGGCGTTTATTTGTTTCAAATTAAATTTTGATGGAAAAGACAAATTCTTTAGATGAAGAATATTGGAGTTGAAAATATAAACTCCATGACCGTACGAGCTCATAATAATTTTTCCATCCATGTAGTCGATATGCTGAACAGGGGGACTCTCGGGAATTAGCCCTTGAATCACCGAAATTTCATCATCAGAAATAAAATAGATTTCACCCAATTCTGTACTAATCAAATACTTATCCTCACCAATATTGCAGACCGAATGAATATGCTTCCCTGATAGTTGAGGGAAATACATGTCGACTGATGCGGAGCTTAAATTATACTTTCTTAATCCTGACCCTGTTGCCAACAAAATTTCGGATGCATTTTTTGGTGAAACGTCATCAGTCCTGAAGGGCAAATGAATTTGTTTATAATCACAAAAAACAGAATCTTGAAAAATATAATGAGATGTTGAGGTCCCCCAATAATAATTAATGATGTGAATTTCATGATCAATTCTAAATAATCTATTCCACTTATTCTGAAAATTAACACCGGGAAACCGAACTTGATTACTGACAATATCATATATAAAAAGTTCTTTCCCGATACTCCCATAAATGACATTTCCCTCTAAATGAAAGATATAATAATCACTGGTAAGTTTGACTCCGTTGTTAGACAATTGAATCTGCGAAATTTGTCCCGTTTGGGCATCAAATCTTACCAGTGACATATAAGTAGCAAACCAAATGGATCCGTCAGAATGATTTAAAAACTCACTTTGAATGTTTTGATCCAATAAACCGGGAATGGAGTTAATGTCAAAAATTTGAGAACTTAACCCATCGTATTTCACCCATCCATTAGTACTGCTGATGAGAAGATCTCCTTCATTTGTTAATCCTATAAATGCATTGATTTTCCCTGGTAAATATAGCCCGATGTGATGGTTACTGCTTTTGCTTTGGCAAAAAGTACCTAAAGGAAGTATAAGAAATACTACAACAACTATATTCGCCAGGTATAATTTCATCAGATTTATATACAAAGAAGATTGAAAATCAATCCTGATCTTTTACTTTTACTGACCTGATTGAAAAATTCGAATAGGGTCACTTGACATATGAATTGGGTCCCCTGATGTAGGTTTGTTGACTCCATATATTCCTAGTGTTTTATATCCATTTTTATGTCTTACACCAAGGTAGTTGACATTAGCTCCTCCTAAAGCAGCATTTATGTGATTTAGACAAAACTTGGATGGGATGGGTAACGTGATATTTATTTTTCCTGTAGCAAGTGCTTCTGAACCTGATTTTTCTGATGCTAATTTAAAAGCGATATTGCAATTTTGAGGACAAGGGAATTTACCAAGAATAGGCACCCTGTCCTGTATGCGATCACCCTTTTCATCTACAGCATACATTAACATATTAAAGGAATCGCGCCCAACTAATACATAATCAATCTCCGCATTATATTGACTATCCAATAGTTCTACCACCCTATCTTTATCAAATAATGCAAATGTAGGTCCAGTATTGGTGGGAGGCATGTTGTAATTGTCCCAAACAGCATTATCCGCAACTTTACTTAATATACACACACTATCTGAAATTGTATTGCCGGAAGAAGGTAATTTGTCTTCACTACTATCGACCTTTTCTGGGGTGGGATCACCACAGCTAGTAATTAGCAGAATAGACATAACTAACAAAAAACTAATTCTAAACATGATCGGTAATTTTTAAGAAATGAATAAATAAAATAATGCTATAATCAGGTAGTGTGAAATAAGAATGAGTTCCTTTCTATATCGCTTGTTCATTCCTTCCGAATCCACAAGCAATGTATTAAATTTGAGATATAAAATCTAAGTTAATTCTAAAAATAATTCCAAAATTTAATACTCCAGCAACAAGATCAATTCTTCGCCTCTTCCAAACCATTTTACAAAGTCCGCCCACCCGACATAAGGGTTTGAATATTACGGCAGGCAGGCAGACAATGCAATTATTAAAAACAAGCATATGAAAAATCAGATCCAGTCACTGATCTCTATTTTTTGATAATTCTGAAGGTTCCGGTCTCGCCGCTTAGTACCTCAGTTATCTTCAACATATATTGTCCGGATACTAAATTTCCTGCTTCAATACTGGAATCTCCTGTGTGTGTTTCCTTTCTCAATTGACGGCCACTCATATCGTACATTTCCAGGATATATTCTTTCATTTCTGAGGTTTGGACGTGAATCGTACCTGTACTTAATGTCGGATACACTCTGTAATTTCTGTCGATACTTGAGTTAGAGGTACCGCTAATGAGATCAATTACAATATTTTTAAAATTGAGAATAATATCTACCGGACGATCCTGATTGTTAGTATAAAATGCGTGGATAGATGTGTCCTGATCAAAATTGATAACATCCAAACTCAGATCCTTTAACTTGAATACAACTTCAGCTACAATAGCCTCGCTTTGTAATGTTACACCGGAAGCATTAAAAGTAGGATCATACCATCCCAGATACAATCTTCCATCTGCCTTAGCAATACTATCGCCATCAATAAATAATCCCGATAAGGAAGAAACCGGAATTCCGAATTCATTTGTTGTATAACGTTGGTACTCCAACTCGTCTTTATCCCAGGCAAAAGCTACCTGAAAATCCTTTACTCCCTGAAATACACCAGCTTTGATTTTAAGCGTGAATATTGAATCTTCAGCTGTTACACCAGGACCTGCAATCAGGAAATCTGATGAAACTGATCTGGAACCCACATCCCCCTGTGCATTTTGAGGATTTGCATTCAGATTGATGTCTCCCATTTTAATCCCAATGAAATTCTCTTCACAGAAATCCCCGTTGATATTGTTTACAGTCCTCGTTTTAGGAAAGTTATCATTGTAACTAAAGGTCTTTTGAATATCAGGAAAAACATAATCTGAAGGAACAAATTTCCAGGATGGCTGAGTACCAAAATCATTGGGTGCACTGATACCTGCAACCCGGGAAATAAGCTGGGCATCATTGACTAATATCTTTCCGTTTGCATCAACAATAACGTCCCCGGCAACGATTTTATAAGGTGAAGTCAAAGTTTCCTGATTTCCGGCATATTGAGCTACCAGAGAGGCATCATTTGGGTCCACTCCATTTTTAGGGTTTATCAATTTTGTAGGCACTATAGTATAAGTTCCACCCACCTGCAGATTTGAAAATTCATAACAGCCATCAATACCGGTCAAGACTTCACTAACTACTGTATTGCCCTGCATAAGCTTCACCGTAACATTGCCTACCGGGGAATTATTTTCACGAATTATACAACCACAGATTCGTAATGGAGCTTCACAAATAGCATGTGTATCTGTTGTGGTCACATTCATTTCAGCACCGACATTGTTATAGGCTCTGATTTCAACAGGATTATTGACAAAATAAAGATTATCACAACAGATGCCCCCCTGACCATTGCCAGGTCCTTCAATAATTATATCAAAGAGTTTAGTTGCATTTGCAAGACTCAAACTTGTGGCTGTAAACCATGTGAATGTTACTAATGTTCCTGCGGGGTTTATTTCATAACTATGGAAAACCAAACCCGGATGTATATTAGCTAATCCAACAATAGTCGGAGGAGTTGATCTGAAAGTAGCGCAAGGTCCCAATAATATTGTAAACTGGAAAGAACCAACATTTTGAAAGCCCAATGTTCTCACAGGTACTGATGTATTCTGTCCATCAATTAAGTTTTCGGATTCGGGGCTGGTAAGCTCTCCAAAATAAAAGGTAAGATTTCCGCCGGGTGTGGAAGTTGTGCAGGTAACAGTAACTGTTCTGTTCACCTGATTAGTACCGCATTGTGAACTAAGGTGTCTGTAAAACCTAACTGTTCCGGTGAATCCGGGTGTGTAACTTACAGATCCCACCCCGGTTTGAAGAGAACTGGTTCCGGCTGCATTACTGATGGTGATAAAATCAGTACCTACTGAACTGGTGAAGGTGTATTGATTACCTGCCACTACATTTACATTGGAGTATTCTCCCGGCCAGGCATTGGGAATAGACCAGCCAGCAGTACCGCAAAGAAGGGTTGCCGCACCAGAAGGAAATAAAACACCATTGAAACACTGCGAATACACCGAAAAGCCATTAATGGCAAATAATAAGAGTAAGAATAATTTTTTCATTTTTGGTTAATTTAGAAAGTTGTTTTAATCAGGTAAGTAGTATAATCGAATAGCTATTTCAATTTCAGTTTAACATTCAGTAAGCAAGAAATCTGCCCTTCTCAGGTTTCAGATAACTCCTGAGTTTGAGAAGTAAGTCCTGCATTTTCTCTGTCTCCTGCCAGGTTCTGCCGGAGGGATAAATGATCACATCATACTTTCTGTCAGGGAAATAATGCTGATAATTACCACGGACCATCTTTCGAATGCCATGTTCAGTATGGTAAATGGCGGTTAAATCACTTAATAATCGTTCATCAGGTTCGATGCAACAAATACTCATACTTCCACACTCAGCATGCAATTCAGGCATTCCAACTACGGCCGAAGCACCCAGACACAGGACATTTGTCTGAGAACCAGATGTGATCAGATCCCGAACATGTTTTTGAAGTTGTTTAATCCGTTTCAGAATTCTAAGATTCAAATTCAGATTCAGTATCCAATTGTCAGATTCACTGTGAAAAGATTTTAAAGGTTGCAAATAATTCAGAATCCTCTGCTGCCAGCTGGGGGTATCCAGCGTTTCGTGCTCATGGTGCAGCATATGGTACAAAAGACTGTCTTTCAATTCAAGAGGTAGCTTTTCCCGCAGCATCTTCCTGTACTCCAAATTATTATAGATATTCAATATCTCAGCTTCTGAAGGATAGAAGTAAGCAATATCATTCTGTCTGCTACTTGTATATATTGTATCATAAAAGCTATACTCATTTGCGATATTTGCTCTCAGTTCCATGCTTAATCTGTTTTGAAATTTTTGTTCTGATACCTCAAAACTACCCCCGGATAAAGCCTCAATCAATATAACTTTTGTTACATAGGACCTGGAATGCCTGTTTTTTTTGAAGGATGGGTTAATTAGATGTTCAATAAAGAATTTGTATTGATCAGGAACAAAACCCATTTGGATATCTGAAAAATGTAATTGTGCGATGGTCAAGATGAAAACCGGGAAGTAGATCAGGGAACCGAAAGACGATTTTTTTATTTTCAGGAATATATAATTGCCCTCTACGAATACATTGGATTCGAATTGGCATATCTTTGCAGTCTTTATGAACAGTAGTATTTTTTCAAAAATATTTTCACTTTACCTGGCAGCCTTGATTCTGCTGGGTACTTCTGTTCAGCTTCTCCACGAGATCAACAAATTTCAAAAGGAAAGTGCCCTTGTTAATGAGCCGGTTGCAGAACAACTGAGCGCAAATACAATACGTCCGTTATTTGCTGAAATCAATTTTTCAGGGCTTCAACAGATCATAATACATCCTGTAAAGAGTCTGGAGAAAAACAAAACATCTTTTTTAAGGCATATTGAAGGACAGCTTTTCATCAAATGGAAACAAGCAAGCCTTCTCTCACTTGTAATGGAACTGAGCCTTTCAGTATCCAAAATCATTTTCCCTTCCCATTTTTTCTGGTAAGATAGATTCTGTTCTTTGCCTGTGTCAAAGCGGCAGATCTATATCCTGTGTCTTGCCTAAGCAAGACAAGGATCCTTCTAAATTCTTATTTCTTATTTCTAAATTCATCTTACCATGGATATGGCATCAGCATTGGTGGCAATTATTTCAATTGCTGCCTTCACTCTACCTTTCATTTATCTTTCCAGAGTGCAATCAAACAAAAAGAAAAAAATACTTGATCTTATAAAATCAAAAGCATCAGAACACAATCTGAAATTGGATCAATTAGACTATTGGAACCAACAATATGCTATTGGTTTGGATGAAAGTAAAAAGGCCATTATTTATCTTAAAAAATCAAACGATAACTGGAATGAGCAAGTTATCAATTTGACTGATTATCACAAATGTATCATTCGTGATAGCCATAAGAAAAATCATGGCCCCATTACCAATGGAAATGGGGCGGCTAACCTTCAATTGGTACTATCACCGAAAACACCGGGCATTCCTGAAAAAAGTCTCGACTTTTTTGACAGGTCTGAAAGTCTGTCTCTTAATGGAGAATGGGTTTTAGTTGATAAATGGAGATCAGTACTAAGTGAAAAATTGAGCGCATAATAGAAATGGCCGGGAAACCGGCCATTTTTTTTTCACTTACTCTCTGCTTCCAAATCCAAATTTGACATGAAAATGTTCGAGCTCGATGCATTGGAGCAAACTATCTCTAAGAGACACTGAAAAGAATGCCTCTGCTTTTTTTGTATTATTCCCCTGGTAATCTGCATGATATGACTGAACATCCGTTAAGGTGAAATAATTGCAGTAATCATTTTGGTGGATATTTCTGCTGTCATACCACTTACCATTTTCGTCTCTGTAGCGAATAACAACTCTTGGCCATGCATCTGCCATTTTGAAGTCATGATCTATAATATCAAAACCAAAATCAGCCCGCAGATAGGAAATGTCTGAGCCATCCTTTTTAACAGTACAACTAAGGACTGTCTCATATTCTATTTCATCAGCAACAACAGTTACACTATGAAGTACATTAGTATACTCAAGGTTTACGCATTTGTAAGAAGCATAGCTTTGATCATCCCATTTGTAAGTGAGGTTGTATTGATCTGGATTGTCTACAGTTAATCTGGCTTTCCCGGGAGTACAATGTTCAACTTTCAACCTCAATTTAGAATCTTCTTTTTTGTAATAATCAAGAGTCTTTTGAATACTGGCTTCATTTCCGGCACTATCCTTCATCATCAGGGTTGTTTTTACAGCTCCCGTAGATGGAAAATACAGGTAATCAGCTTTTAATTTACCATGTACAGTGCAAGCATCATTGAACTGCCATCTTTCCTCCAGTCCTCCATATGGTGAATATGAATGATTTAAGAGATCCATCTCGCAACGCACATTTTCATTCAAAACTGAACCATGAAAAAGTATTCCCGTTAGTTGTTCCCAAACACGACTTTCCCCATTCTGCAGGATGAATGGAAGCGTATCTATCAGAAAGATTTCCAGCGCCGGACCACAATTATTTTCACAATTTTCTTTCGCAATTCTGCCCCCATAAGCAAAAGTACCATCCGGCTCTTCACGCGCAAAAGTAAACATGTACATTCCATTTTCACCAGCTGCCATTGATACAGGTGCTCCATTTAGAGTTCCATCGACTGTAAACACAGGAACCGTGGAAATGTCATCCGGCTCATCAGGCTTTACACATGACTGTAAAATGCACAACAAGGGCAGAATTAATAATAAAATTTTCCTCATCACTTGTTCTTTTATTTAAAAGACTTTTAAAAGTCCTACTTCCAATCTCAATCCCTGATCTGCCGCTATTCTGGTGCCAAAATCAAGCTTTGCGCTTCTATGATATAGTGGAACAGAAATATTTGTTTCCAGTCCCCATCCTTTCCCTATCATCCATCCGTATCTCAAACCTGAATAAATAGAAAAAGGAGACACTGCTCCCACCGGCATTAATTGCTCCTTTTTTGATATTATTCGAGATCTGGGTACAATTCCTGTTGGGGATGTATCCTCCGGATCTGCATTGGTATAATACAATTTTTGCATACTGGCCTGCGCATCCAGCAATATCCTTGTGCCTATCATTCCGGCGAAAGTATGTTTTCCAATTGCATAAGATAATGTTATGGGTATTTGAAGTGTTATGGCCCTTTTGGCAAACAAATCAGTAACTATACTATCTCTTCCAAAACCATAACCTGAGATGGCATTGTGATGAAAATGGACAGCATTTACTTCCTGTACTGCTACGGATACATCTGTACCTACACTCCATTTAGAAGAAAGTACCCGGCTGATTCTTGCTCCAAAATAAGCACCTTTCAGCCATTGATCTTGCGTAAATTGTTTTTGCATCAGATATCCCGCTACAAATCCCCATCCCAATTTAGCTCTTTTTCTGACAGGAGTAATTGGCATTACTTCCGATACTGATTCTGAATTTTCCACAAGTGGTTGTTCTGCCGGTAGAATATTTTCAGCGCTTTCCGGATTTGGTTCCTCTGCGGAGCTTTGCTCAGAATTTTCCAAAACAGATGCATCAGTCCCAGAAACACTGGTTATACCTTCCTTTTCAGAAAAAAGAGCCTTATCCGCTGCGGGGGCGGGAATATCATTGTCAATACTTTTAGGGGTGACAGCCTCCTGTGTATTTGAAGATTCATATTCACTTGCATCAACAAGAGCCTCATTGCGGGCATTATTTTTATAAGTGGTCCTTGTTTCTTTTGATTTTACTGTCGATTTTACTTTCTGTCTTTCTGTCCCGGCTGATAGCAACTGTTCCTGAGATTTCTTACCGGATACATTTGAATCATCAGGACGGGCAGATGCTGGTTTCTCTTCAGCATTAATCTCAGAATTTACTGAAAATCCGTTGACTGAGGTACTTGTG
Organism: Saprospiraceae bacterium; assembly: GCA_022841345.1. Taxonomy (GTDB): domain Bacteria; phylum Bacteroidota; class Bacteroidia; order Chitinophagales; family Saprospiraceae; genus SLDF01. Next base: position 23,950 of record JALHRR010000027.1, on the reverse strand, counting down.
TTTCCGGCGTCTTTATCCTCACTGGATGCAAGGTTTTCTATATCATTGAAGGTAACCATTGTCGATTCAGTACTGTAACTCTGAAAAGCGAGGACAATGATTATGATGACGGATACCCCGGTGGTCCACCACAAAAACCATCGGCGTTTCTTTCGATTATTGTCAGATATCAATTGCCGGGCCTCCAGCCAATGAGATTCATTGTAAGGGTAGCTCTTGTTATCAAAATGCTTTTTTATATGTCGTTCAATTGGGTCCATAGCTTGTTATACAGATATAAATAATTTTCCAATTCTCTCTTTCAATAGTCCTCTTGCTTTAGATAAGTGCCATTTGCTTGTTCCGACACTCATTTTCATTTTATCTGCTATTTCCTGATGTGAATAACCATCAATTACGAAAAGATTAAAAACTGTTCCGGATGGTTCCGGTAGATTTGCGATTGCTTTTTCAACGATCTCCATATCCATTCCATCAGGTACTTCCCGATATGGCTGCATAGCAGCATCATATTTGCGTTCATTTACAAAATCCACGGAATCAACTACTTTATGTTTCTTATTACTCCGGAAAGCATCAATAATAGTATTGACCATTATCCTCCTGGCCCAGGCAGTAAAAGGGATTTGGGCGTTGTAGAGATGCAGATTATTCAAAACTTTAAGAAACCCCTGATTCATTAAAGCTGCTGCTTCATCTTCTTTTTTTACATATCTGAAGCAAATCCCGAAAAAGAAGCTATAACACTCCTTGTACAGCAAGTGCTGAGCCTTCTGTTCACCATTAACACAGCCTTTTATAATCTCAGGATCCGGTTGCATGTATTACTCTCCTAAAAATTATTTTTCTTCAGATTTAAAAATACTCGTAAATGACTCAAGATCTGACGCTTCCAAATTCAAAGATAATTCATTTTAAATCCTTCATTCTGAGAAAAAAGCTCGCTGAGACAAAAAAGGTCTGGGTTGGGAGCCTCAGCGAGACAAAACACTTAAATAACCAAAATAAATGAGAATGAATCCTATTAAAATCTTTACCTTAAGTTTCATTAATTATTACAATCTCCAACTGATACGATGAAGTTTAATGCAAGGTTGGTACATTTGTTATAAATACAGGATATGTTATCTAAAAACAAAACAAGAGCTGAACAGATAGCTTCACTGGCTTTTAACTGGAAAATGGATTTTCTGGAAAAAGATGATACCAGGCTATTACCAATGTTGGAACACTTTAAGTTATTTAGCCGCGGAGGAGCCAAAAAACTTGAGAATATCATGTTTGAAATGGACGAATGGATGGAAGAAAAAATATATATGTTTGATTACAGGTATACCATTAGCACGGGAAAGTCGTCACAAACCTTTAAACAAAACGTTTTCTTTGTTTCGTCCAAGCATCTTGGAATACCATCCTTCAGAATGCAGCCTGAAAATATACTTCACAAAATCGGTACTTTACTGGGAATGCAGGATATAGACTTTGAGTCATATCCCATATTTTCAAAACAATACCTGCTTCAGGCAGAGGAAGAAGACATTGTCAGAAGTTTTTTTGGTGAAAATCTTTTGCATTTTTTCTCAGACAAAAAAAGCTGGCATGTGGAGGCTGTAGGCTACTACTTTATACTTTATTATCAAAATAAACAATTGCTTCCGTCTGAACTTGCTCACTTAAGGCAAACAGGAATGTCGCTTCTTAACATGTTTAAAGATAACACATTTGATATTACCCTGGTAGAAGTGCCAAAGGATTAAATGAAAAGGATCTGCTTTTCACAAAAGGAAAAGCCAGATCCAGTTCAATATCAGGGATTTTGAGATTGTTAAAGATTTCTTTCCTCCCTCTCATAGAGAAAAGAAGGCATTCGTTCTTCAGCGAACGCCTCCTTCACAGCTTTAAAAATTTGTGCTGCGTATTAAGGTTATCTTGATTCCTCGTAAGGATATATTGTCCGGAAGGCCAGCTTTGAATATTTAAGCTGAGTTCCTGAGATTCATCAATATCATTGAGCGATTGTTGCCATACTACGTTTCCAAGCATATTGTACACTGTTAATTGACCCTGTTCATTAGATTCCAGTCTGCGAATATTTTTAATGACAAGCCAGTCGGTTGTAGGATTAGGAAACAATTCAAGTTCGCTATTTTCTTCAGATGCCAGCAAATTTGAACCATTGATTACATTGATACTATAATCTTCTACTTCACCGTATTCGAATGATTCACAAGATGTTGCGTGAGAGCCATATTTCATTGCGATTCTCATTTTTGTCAATCCGGATTTCGCTGATGCCGGGATCCTGATAGCACGGGTCATCGGTGCAGTTGTACTGGAAATTCGACCGAAAACTAATTCATTTTCATCAAATCTGCCATTCTGATCATAGTCTACCCACATTCTCCAGAATTCATTAAAATTAGCACGGTTCATACCTGCCTTGAATGTAAGGGTATATGTCCTGCCTGTTTCCATGTTTGCCACCAGATGTGAAGCGTCTGCGTATCCGTTATCACTTGCAGACACTCTTTTAATGTTGGCAATTTCTACATGCTCGATCCACTCCATTAAAGTGGACTGTCCTTTACTCTGGCAATATTCAGATTCATTAAGTGTTCTGAATTCAACAACTGTAGAGGCAGGACTAAAAGTAGTATCGCATTTTGATTGCACTTTGACACTATACCAGGTATTAATTGATAAACCTGAGATTGCAAAAACATTTGTATCCTGGGATATGGATGTCCAGTTTTCAGCATCCTTCAACTTATAACTTACGAGATATTGAGAAGCTCCCAAACCTTTCTGCCATTTCATGATGGCTGTTTCGTGAGATACATTTATAAGTTGAAGTTCGCCGGGTTTTCCGCAGACACCTTCTGCAGGCAATGCACATGAAGTCAGACAGCTTGCATTCACTACTCTGCTTCTTATACGGTCACCCGGCTGGACTCCGAAACCTTTATTAAAATTGATTCCAGCACCACTCAAATGGCAATAGGACATAATAGTTCCGCCGTTTTCCGGGGCCGGGCCTCTTGTACATTTTCCTTCCGGTACAAAGCAATCGTCGATTGGACCGCCCTGCCATCCACACCAATGTGTATGTCTGGAACCAAGATTATGGCCTATTTCATGAGCAATCACTTCAACTGACCATGAAAAAACAGGCACATCCTGATATGTGCTGTGGATATTACTGTATCCATATCGATAGCCGCTGTTGCAAATTACATCCAACCAGGCTACTCCTCCAATTGATTTGCCTCCTAATGCAGCAAGGTGAGCTATATCACCATTGAATGTCTTTCTAATGGTTCTGAATTGGTTCAGTGCAGTTACAGAGCTCTTTGTGCTGTAAGGGTCTTTAGTGGTCCAGACAAAAACTTCTGATAAAGTTAATATGACAGATTCTAATTGGTACAAAGCTGCCACATTATTGAATACTGCTGCTATCCAATTGGCAGTATTGACCACTCCTCCTTTGTCAACAAATAAAGCATGATCACATTCAAGAGATATCCTTATGCATGGTACAGACTGCCCCTTTCCGTCACTGTTTGATTCTTCAGTTTCTTCACCTCCTCTGGATTCCGGATCTTCATCTTCGACACCACAGGAAAATGGGTGTGAAACCATCAAGTCATCATTATAATATAATATGTACACTTCTTCCTTATCCATTTTGTGGAGTACCTGACTCACGCCATCAATAGAAATCATTCCGATCACCTGATCTTCCAGGACACTAAATGAAACTAAGCTTTCACTGTGACCTGCAACGATTCCTTTATAAAACTTAGCTCCTTTAAATTGTGACATGTCAAAATCACCCATGTCAGTTATGATTTTAAAATCATCTGTTAATAAAGCTACTTCACTTAATTCTAAGATTAATTCACTTCTGGAAGATTGAGGAAGTGACAAATGCACTTTAGGTGCATCCTGAGACAGCCATGATTGCAGAGTGCTAGCGTCCAGTTCCAAAAAAGAAGCGTCTTTCAGCACTTCCCCAAGTGATGAAAGACCGCTTCTATAAGATGTCTTTTGAAACAGATCCGAAATAGGTAAAGGGTCTTTAGCCTCTGGATCATTTACTTCTCTGCTGACAGACGAAGTACCCTTTTGAAGGGTATGTATATTTGCAGTCAAACCATAGTTTGTAGCAGAATCCATAGCATTCAGGTGAGTGCCATAAATGATAACTACAAACAGGAGTAACAGCTTTGCTATCCTGTATTTCATAAAATTTCCGATTGAATCCGACCCAAAGGTACACGCAAATTCAATTGTATGCATAATCTCATGATTTGCTGATGAACTCAATTTCAGGTCGATTTAGCAAAAAAGCATGAAAGTCATGTGTTACTTCTATTCAGTGAAAAAGGTAATTTTCTTGAAATTCTGAGAATCACATTACTATAGATTGTATAATAATTTAATATATTATTGAGACTTTATAATAGTGACACAAGTCAGTTAAATTGAAATGAAATATTTAACATATCGTTAACATAATACAGCTTGCAAAGTACCAAAATTGGATTTGTAAAACCGAATTCTATGCCCGTAACATAAAAATAAAAAGTATCCTTACAGAGTTTTGGTGCACATTAAGATTCTTTACCAGATTAGAAAAGACCTGTTTTGGCGCATATGGAATTTAATCATCTCTCCTATTGTTTAAACAGGCACACTATTTGCATTATAATAATTTATAATGTGGACAATTTGAAATAGCTTAAATCCTGATACTGCAACCCATCATGATTTAACATAACAGATTTTATATGATACAACCTTTAAATGCGATAAACATAATTGCCAACCGGATGACATTATCAGGTGCAGTTCAAAGCATTGTTTTTTGTGCAGGAATATTGGTTGCAAGTGCCGGATCTGTAAAGGCACAGGATCCCGCGATTATTGTATCTCAGGAGGCAACTCAGACATTTGACCTGAATAAAGACCTTTATCTGCAATTACCTTCTCTGGACTCTTTGATATTGATAGCGGTGCAGTCTCACCCGACTGTTAAGCTAAATCAGGAATTAATAGGATCTGCAACTCAACGGCTCAAAATTGCACAAAAAACCTGGACTAATATGCTGACAGGTTTTGTGAACTATGGATATGGAAATCAAACGCTTGTGGCCACAGGATCCTCTAATACTGATATATTAAATATTGCAAATGGGTATAGAGCAGGATTTAATTTAAATGTTCCTCTTTATGAATTTGCCACCAGAAAAAACAGAGTCACCCTTGAACGACATGAAATAGAAGCCACCCGATACAAAACTGAAGAAATGAGCCTGGTGATCAGCCAGCAGGTGATAGAAGAATATCATTATCTGCTCTCCAGTCAGCGAATGATGCAAATAAGATTCGCTATGCAGGAAGCTGCCAGAACAAATACCATTATTGCAGAACAAGACTACAAGTCCGGCAATATTGATGTGACCTCATTTACCCGGATGATGGAAATTTCCACTATCGCTCAATCAGAATATGAACTAGCCCGAAGAAATTTCAGAATGTCATATGACAAAATGGGCATTATACTTGGTACTCCTCTTCACCTTTTATACCGCAAGGCAGAATGAAAATTTCAACATTCATAAGGTTTCTGATCAGGAATATCTTTTGGCTGATTAGTGTACCCATTGCTATGGCCTTTTTGGTTTATTTGTTTTTAAACAAAGCTCCCAAAGATTATGTAAGCAGCGGCCTAGTCTACACCAATGCAGCTGTTGCCAAAGGAATATCGGCTTCAGGCGAAGCTACCAGAGTAGATTATTATACCTCGAACAACCTGTTTGACAATCTTGTATTTCTGATTCGATCCAGGCAAACTATTGAGGATGCCTCTCTGCATTTACTGGCTTTGCACTTAAGTCTGTCCGACCCAAATCCACGAATCATTTCACAGGAAACATATGATGAAATCAAGGATCACATCTCCCCTGAGTTATGGAACCAATTAGGTGTTAGAAATGACGAAGAAAAGACCTATTTAAATCTCCAAGATTATCTGGGTAAAAATATCAATACTCCTGTTGAATATTTGTTAAAAGAACACCCAAATTATGGAGTTTCAAATATTCAATCCCGACTCACAGTGAACAGAAAGGCTGCCAGCGATATGATTGAGCTCAATTATCGTTCGAATGATCCGGGAGTCACACAGCATACATTAAAACGCATCATTGATTCTTTCATGAACCGGTATAAAGGATTGAGAGAATCTGAGAATAGTAGCTCCATACGATATTTTGAAGAACAGCTGAAACTTGCGGTTGAAAAATTAAGGGTATCAGAATCTGAGATCAAATCATTTATATCTGCTAATCGCATTTTGAATTTTTATGAACAGGGAAAATACCTGGATATAGCCAAACTGGAGCAGGATCAGGATGAGGAGAAGGCTAAAAGGCTGAGTTCCGGAACAGCCGCCAATCTGCAACAGATAGAATCACTATTCGATGTTTTCTCAAAAAGAGGAAAACAAATAGACGAAATCATTACCATTCAAAAGACTATACAATCCAAGACACAGGAGTTAAATGGACTTCAATTAAATGCTGCTGCATATCCTTCCCAAATAGCTAAACTTCAACAGGAATTGAAGGAACTCAATATGCTGGCGGATAATGTGACTGCCTCCATTTATCAGAGTTCCAATACTCAGGAAGGAATTGCCAGAAAAACCATGCTGGACGAATGGCTTAAACTCAAGCTTCAGCATGAAGAACAATTGCAGGCCCTTGATGTGATGAAAAACAGGAAAGAATTGATTTCAGACAAAATTGCAGCTTTTGCGCCATTGGGAGCTGAGTTAAAGAAATTGGAAAGGGAAGTAAGCATCAGTGAAAATCAATACTTGTCCATCTTGCAGGGATTGAATCAGGCATATTTGCAAAAATACGATCTTGAAACTTCGAGCTCTCAAAGTGTCATAGATGAACCCAATTTTCCCGGAAAGCCGCAATCATCCAGAAAAATGGTACTGATAGCCGGCACTTCATTTGTTGGTTTTATCCTCACACTTGCCTGTTTATTGGGACTATACTTCATTGATCCTTCCATCAGAAATGCTGAGAGAGCTTCTGCAAAGACTCAGCTGCCCCTGCTTTCTGCTTATCCCGGTCTAAGGAGAAAAAGGTGGTGGGTCCACTACCCTGCTATTATTGAGTTGCAAACCAGAAAAATCATATCTGAAATTGATCTCGTACGCCATCAAAAGGCAGCTCATAGTAATCAGGGAATTGTTATTTTGGTTACCAGCACTCAAAAAGGCGAAGGGAAGTCATTTCTGATTTCAAAATTGGTTCAGGCTCTTACTGACGAAGGTAAATTTGTCCATATAGCAGGTCAGGCGGATGAAATATTATTGACTGACAGATCCCGAATCCGGGAATATAATAGCTGGCAGGATATTCAATCCGGCAGAACTCATTTTTCAGAAACAGATGTTATCATCATAGAAATGCAGGATATGCTTTCAGGAGGAATTCCGGTGGATCCTGTTCTGCATGCTGACATGTCCATTCTTGTGGTGAATGCACAACGAACCTGGAGTCAAACCGACAGACAGTTATTGGCTCAGTTTCTTAAATTGTCACCCATTCAACCACAGTTGGTATTGAATAAAATGAGGATTGACGAACTAAGGGAATCTTACGGCAAAATTCCATCTAAATTGCGCCGGTTTAACAAATACGTGTAATGGAGTCAGGTGTACAGACCGGGCTCACATATCTTTGGAAAAGCATACTGATTGCAGCTTTAATTGTTGCTGTTTCATGGATCATTTCGAAAGGAGAATTGAAAATGCTTGCCATTCTGGGAGCGTTGCCCTTTCTAATTGGAACTATTTATTATCTGTTTCTAAAGCCGGCACATGCGCTTCACATTACTATCGTAATGGCTTTCTTAGCAATTGGATTGACACGATACGTGGATGCTCCGCTTGGGCTTCTTGTTGACATTTGTCTGCTGGCAACAATCCTGGTAGCTATTTTTCAAACAAAATCTAATACAAAATGGCATTTGCTCAACAACAGCCTTGTTTATCTTACCCTGATATGGCTTCTATACTGTATTCTACAAATTTTCAATCCTGAGGCAAGTAGCTTTACCGCCTGGTTTTATGCAGTAAGAGGCGTCGCATTATATATGGCACTGACTATACCTTTGACATTACTGTATTTTAATAAAAATAAAAATCTCAATACATTCTTCAAACTTACATTCATCCTGACCTTGCTGGCAGCCATGTGGGGATTGAAACAATTTCTTTTTGGAGTGGATAGTTTTGAAAATGCCTGGCTGAATACAGGACCAAGGCAAACCCACGTATTAGCCGGGCAATTAAGGATTTTTTCATTCTTCTCTGATGCCGGACAGTTTGGTGCAGGTATGTCACAAGTCGGAGTCATGGCAAGTATCCTGGGATTTGGTCCTTTTGCCTGGAAAAAGAAAATATTCTTCTTTTTTATGGCGGGTATTTGTTTTTGGATGATGCTGTTATCGGGGACAAGAGGCTCTTTCTTTGTACCTGTGGTAGGATTTTTAGCCTATTTTTTTGTTATCAGAAATTTCAAAATACTCCTGCTGGGATTGCTTGTATTGGGAGGTCTGTTTTCTGTATTAAAATATACAAACTTCGGAAATGATATATTTCAGATCAGAAGGTTGAGGAGTGCTCTTAATCCGGAGGATGCGTCTTTTCAGGTTAGATTAGAGAACCAAAAAAGATACAGGGAGTATTTATCTACAAGACCTTTTGGTGGAGGTATCGGTACTGCGGGATCGTGGGGGAAGCGGTTTTCACCCGGTACCTTTCTGGCAGATACTCCTACTGATAGTTGGTATGTAAAAATCTGGGGCGAAACAGGAATCGTGGGTCTCTCCTACCATATATTCATGATTCTATTCATCCTGTTTATAGGAATAAAATATATCTGGCGAATCAGAGACCCCGGGCTGAGGACGAAGATCATTGCATTGTACTCCGGATTCGCGGGAATTGCATTTGCCAGCTATGGAAATCCGTTATTGGGACAAATGCCTACCGGAATTATATTATACATGAGCTGGGCATTTATATATTTAAGTCCTTATCTTGATGATGAAATAGCTAATCAACCTAAAAATGAGCAACCTACCACTGGTATCCATCATCAGCATCAACTATAATGGGCTGCAGCTGACACTGGACATGCTGGAATCTTTGAGGTATGTTACTTATCCAAAGGTTGAAATCATCATTGTGGATAATGCTTCCAAAGAAGCTCCTGATCAGATTAAAACTCAATTTCCTGAGGTCAACCTTCTCAAAAATCCGGTAAATGAAGGATTTGCAGGCGGCAACAACGGAGGTATGGAAATGGCAAAAGGCGATTATTTTCTTTTGCTCAATAACGATACTGAGGTTCCTCCCGGATTCCTGGAGCCACTCGTACAGAGAGCCGAAAATGATAAAAACATAGGCGTGATATGCCCTAAATTACTGTATTTTGATCAGCCTGAGACCATTCAATATGCAGGATATACGCCTATTAGTTCTGTGACTGGCAGAGGACATGGTATTGGCATCAATCAGCCGGATGATGGTACCTATGATACAGCAACTATTACGAGTCGTGCTCATGGTGCTGCCATGTTCATTCCGCGGGCAGTTGTAGAGAAAGTAGGCTTAATGGCTGAATTGTACTTTCTATATTATGAAGAAATGGATTATTGCGAGCGAATCAAGAAAGCTGGATATACGATCTGGTACGAACCTGCTTCTCAGGTTTTCCACAAAGAATCAATGACCACCGGAAAAAACTCGCTGTTGAAAACATATTATCTGAGCAGAAACAGACTTTTATATTTGAGAAGAAATGTTAGCTGGCCTGTTTTTGGAGCAACATTACTGTATTATTTTCTGATTGCAGTTCCCAAAAATGTCCTGCAACTCGTTCTTAAAAGAGAATGGAAACATCTGAAAGCATACGTCAAAGGACTATGGTGGAATTTTCAAAACTGGAATATCCACGAAGACAAGCAATTGCTAAGGATTGAACAGAGTTGAAATGCAAATGTTTTATCTGTATATTCATTACATAAAATATTTTCTTAAATTATAACGTGTTAATTATCATTACTATATACATTTTATCGCTAGAAAACTGAAAGACTAGAACCATTAATAATACCCCGAAGTGGGTATATCCAATAGTAGCCCCGGATGAAAATCCGGGGGTTAAAAATTAAACCAACAAGTTTTGGCGGAATTTTTGCCTTAAATGCAAAAATTATGACAAAACCCCAATAAATCCCCTCCTATGAGAATCGGTATCGAAGCACAAAGAATTTTCCGCCCTAAAAAACACGGGATGGATATGGTCGCACTGGAGCTGATCAAAAATCTCCAGGAGATTGATACCGTCAATGAATATTTCATCTTCGTACAGCCTGACACAGATGACAAAGTCATAACACCAACAGCTAATTTTCAAATTATCCCGCTTAAGAAAAGCCCCTACCCTGTCTGGGAACAGTATCATCTCCGGAGAGCAGTCAAAAAATATAAGCTGGATATGCTGCACTGTACCAGTAATACAGCCCCAGTCAATCTGAAAGTCCCTTTACTCATCACTCTGCATGATATCATTTATCTGGAGAAAATGATGCTGAATCAGGGAACCTGGTATCAAAAAATGGGCAGTGTATACAGGAGATGGAATGTGCCGCTTGTAGCAAAATATGCCAGATATTTGTTTACCGTGTCCCGATATGAACAGGAGCGCATCATTCAGCATTTTGGTTTTGATGAAGACAAGGTCAAAGTAGTGTATAATGGTGTGAGATCACACTTCAAGGTAATGGACAAAGTAGCAGCCAATCAGAAAAGGCAGGAATACGGCCTTCCGGCGGAATACATGTTATTTTTGGGCAATACAGACCCCAAGAAAAATCTCAGCGGCATGATGAAAGCTTTGAAAATGCTGCATGAACAAAATGAAAGCGGAATTCCGACTCTGGTCATGCCTGACTTTGGTAAAGAGCATCTCTCTGAGCTACTGGCAAGCATAAATGCTGAATTTCTGATGGAAAAAATCCACCTCACAGGCTACGTTCCCAATGAAGATCTTCCTGCTATTTACAATTGTGCCACATTATTTTTATATCCTTCCCTGAGGGAGAGTTTTGGATTGCCTATTTTGGAGGCAATGGCCTGTGCCTGTCCTGTGATTACCTCCAATACTTCTTCCATGCCTGAGATTTCGGGAGAAGGAGCTTGCCTTATTGACCCTTTCAAACCGGAGGAACTGGCGGACGCTATCTACAAATTACTGAATGATATGAACTTATGTGTCAGACTGATTGAGGCAGGAAAAAAGAGAGTACCTTTGTTCAGCTATAGAAAAGCAGCAGAAACAGCATTGGAGCATTATCAAATGATCTACCGGCAACAGGCATGAGCGAAAAAAAGTATTGGATCACAAGCGGGATGTACACTATGCTTCACAGAGGACTTGACTTTGTGTTGGGCTTCCTCGGTTTTTTGATATTGGTCCGTATTTTTCCACAGAGCACTTTTGGAACCTGGGTTTTATTTATCACAATCACAAGTATTGTGGATATGGCCCGGAATGGATTTATCCAGAATGGCCTGATTCGTTTTTTGGTGGGTGAGTATCAGCAGGAAAATGCGAATATACAAACTGCCGCTCTGTGGCTGAATACTGCCCTCACTTCCCTTTTTATAATCCTTATCTGGGTGACAGCACCGTGGCTTAAATCCTTCCTCAATGCTCCTTCACTCGCTGAAATTCTGAGAATTCACTGCTATATTCTTCCTGTGTTGATTTTCCACACCCATATAATGGTGGTTTTACAAGCAAGAGGAATGTTCAAAGCATATTTTTGGGCAGGGATTTTCAAAAGTGTTCCCTTTTTTGGATTCATTGCTGTGATGTATGTTTTGGAAAAACCTTTAGACCTTGCAATGCTTGCCTGGGTTCAAAACATAGCCTTTGTTATTGCTACTTTGACTGCTTTGTATCAATGTAAAGAGCAATTATTTGTCAGTAAATATATTTCAGGTAAATGGTTGAAAAATGTCTTCCACTTCGGCAAATATGTCTTCGGAACCAATCTGGTATCTATGTTGGGAAATAGCCTGGATAAATTCCTTCTCGGCGCTCTCCTCTCTCCTGTGCAGGTAGCTATCAGTAACGCTGCGGGGAGAATCCTCAATTTCATCGAAGTACCTGTGAATTCAGTGGCATCGATTACTTATCCAAAAGCCTCCGAAACAGCCCAGAAAGAAGATTTCAAGAGAATGAAGTATTTGTATGAACGTTCAACGGGATTAATGTTATTCATGACTGTCCCATTCTTTATCATCGTTATGATTTTTGCAAAAGATATTATCCTGCTGATTGCCGGAGAGGAATATCTGGAGTCTGTGTTATTTCTTCGAATCATCATTGTCATTGCGCTGTTAAAGCCATTCGACAGGCAGGCAGGAGTATTTCTGGATGCCATGGGAAAACCTGATCTGAATTTCAAGCTGGTTTTTGTGACCATGATGGCAACATTGATTTTTTCACTTATTTTGATTCCTACAGTTGGATTATATGGAGCTGCCATAGGTTGGGTAAGCGCCGTATCCATCACTGTCGCCCTCAAACAAACGATCATTCACAGAGGGCTGCAGGCCAGAATGTGGGCTAGCTTTTATTATGCATGGAGGTTTTTGCCGGAAGGCTTCAGCCTGCTCCGGTCAAAAATGAGACAATAAAAATTTAGTCAGATCTTAGAAAAACAACGAAACACTCATAGACGGCATGATCGGTAATTGATCAATTCTGCTATTGGTCAATCTTTCCAGATAGAAAATATTATTTCTATTGTAAACATTCGTTACAGCAGCGGTGATTTCCAGTCTGGTATATTTTCCAAACTTAAAGGATTTTTTCAGAGACATATCCAGTCTGTGGAAAGTAGGCAACCTCCCACCATTTCTCTCCTCTGCATAGATCACAGTTAGATTATCATTGGATGTCAGATAATCATCATCCAATCCTCCGCTGAAAGTATTGTTGTTGAAGAATCCCTGTGTCTGAGTAAATGGAAAACCTGTACCGAAATTCCAGCGGGTGCTGAATTCCCATGATTTTTCCTTTCCGAATGCATAGTTATACAGGAAGTTGATATTGTGACGGCGATCAAATCCTGCAGGGTAAATTTGAATCCCGTCATTTCTGTCAATTTTACCAAGAGAGTAGGTAAACCAAACAGAATGGTTCTTGTCATTATATTTCAACAGGAAATCTATCCCATATGCGTTGCCAGTTTCTGTAATGTAGTTGGGATCAGAAGGTCTGAGTTTGTTTCTGTTGAGATTGATTAATTGTGTAAAACGCTTAATATAAGGCTCTACATTTAATTCAATTTTATCAGTGATATCTATTTCAACCCCGGCGATACCGTGGATGGCCTTTTGTAATTTATGGGAAGTACGCTGACTTGAGTTGGGTTCGTACAATATCTCATCAGGTCCTGAAAGGAAACCTACAAATAAATTTACAATATCCCGTTCATTCACCGTACTGATCAAATTCTGCGAATAAATTCCTCCCGCAAATTTCAACCTGACATGATCGCTGAGATTGACCTTGGCTCCCAATCTTGGTTCGAATGAAAAATTATTTAAACTCGCATAATATTGCAATCTCAATCCTGGTTCCACTACAAGATTACCAAGACGGTATTTAACTTTCATGAAACCACCAATCTCAGTATTGTTCTCGAATTGATTGATAGTGATACCCAGTTGATTTCTGAAGTTGAAATTGGTTCTAAATCCATTCAATTCAAATCCATATTTTATCTCTGAAATAGCGCCATAGTAGGTAAAGTCCATACCCACATTAAATCCATCCAATCCTGATGTCCTGAGATCAGAACCCACTTGCTGCAATCCTATGTCATATCCGGAATAACTCATGGATCCGCCAATAACCAGATTTGTGGATGAAGGGATTAACAAAAAGCTTGCACCTACACCTGTAGTAGTCCAGCTGATGTCAGCAGTATTCTGATAATTCACTCTATCGCGAAAATTGAATCCAAACAGGTTCAGCTTTGTACCATTCTCTGCCACAAAAGATAATTTACCATATAAGTCAGTAAAGGCAAATGGCAAGCCATTTCCATCGGGTGTGGCATAGCTATATAATGTAGGAGAAGTTCTGTCCAGATAGCTGTGTTTTCCTGTCAGGATAAATGAGGTGCTTCCTCCTCCTGTTTCTTTCAGTTTAATGATGGGTCCTTCGATGAGTAATTTTGATTGAAAGGGGCTCACTGAAGCGACTCCGCTGAATTTCTTTTTATTTCCTTCTCTGGTCTTAATATCTACTATGGCTGAGATTCTTCCTGCATGCTCGGCATTGAAACCGCCGGTTAATACGTCTGCATTTCTGATGATCTCAGTTTCAAAAACAGAGAAGAAACCTATGGAGTGAAAAGGATTATAAATAGTGATGCCGTCCAGAAGAATCTTGTTTTGTATAGGGGCTCCACCTCTGATATAAATTTGTCCACCCTGATCACCTGATACAATTACACCTGGCAAAACCGGCAAAAACTGAGCAATATCTGCATCACCGCTGGTTGTAGGCATGGATTTGATCTGCTTTGCTGTGACCTGGACTTTAGAAATTTGTACTTCCGTTTTGGCCTGGTCTTTCTTACCTGAAATTTCTATCTGATCCAGCTGAATGCCGGATGCAAGCAGGTAAACCGCTTTGTAGGTAATGCCACCTTTTCTTACATCCACTTCGAATGTAAAATCATCATACCCCACAAAAGAAACAGTTATTATCTGCAGACCAATAGGAACTTCGGCAATACTAAAGAAACCAGCCTCATCTGTGTCGTCTCCTACAGAAGTTCCGGTAATCCCTACAGATGCAAATGGAATAGGTTCTCCGGATTCTTTATCAAAAACGTTACCTCTTATGATGCCTCCCTGGGCATACAATGCACTCAGGCTCAACAACAGACCTAAAGTGAATATAAATTTTCTCATACGTGTGTCTATCCAATATAAATAAGCAAATAAGGCCGTTTTCCAACCTTATACGTGATCAAGGGCGGCAAAGATATAGATTTTAAAGATTTAATATACAACTGAAATTAAAATTTACTTGAGTTATATGAGATGTCCCCTTTCCATTTTAATTAATAGACTCTGCACCTAAACTCTAAAATGGTCTCTCAAAGTGGGAATGAAGTTGAAATAATCCTGCCTTTGAGAATAAGCCGTAAAAAATGGTTTTGAGTGAAGCGACCAGGACCGGTACTGTGTGAGCATGCAGAGAAGCCATGCAGATTCAGAGATGACCTGAGAAGTACGAGCAGGAACAGCTAATGCCACGGCGAGTTTAGCGGGCCTAGCGAAAGGAAAACGCATTTTTAGGCTTAGGCTCAACAGCAGGAATGGTTTTTGCTTACTTTTTGCCATCTCAAAAAGTAAGAGCCCCACCGGCTCGAGGTGAATTAGAAGTAATATATTCCAATAAGATTAATTTAAAGTCAAAATCAACTCTTTTAACCCGACAAACGGTTTACCAAGAAGTTGCCAGACCAATTAAGCTCAGATCAAATTAATTCCTTCACTCCCTGTCTGATGATATTTAATTCATTTTCAGAACAATCAACAATGGTTGAGGCATCCAGATGTCCCAGACCACCATCTACCACTATGTCCACCTGATGTTGAAACGCTTCATAGATTTCAAATGCATTGGTATAATATTCCTGAATATCATCAAAAGACTTGAGGGAAGCAGAAAGCATTGGCTTACCAAGCGCTTCAACTATGGACTGAACTACTTTATTATCAGGGATACGGATTCCGATTGTCTTTTTCCGTCCTTTGATCAGCCTTGGAACTTCATTATTGGCTTCCAGAATAAAAGTGAATGGTCCGGGCAGATTACGCTTCATTACCCTGTAGATTGTAGTGTCGATCGGTCTTGCATAAGATGCTACCTGAGATATATCAGAGCAAATAAATGTCAGCAAAGCCTTATCAGGATCAATTTTCTTGATTGCACAAAGTTTTTCTATAGCCTGCTTTTGATCAATACTGCACCCAAGAGCATACACTGTATCCGTAGGATAGATAATAATGCCCCCTTCATTAAGGGTTTTGACAATTAGTTCAATTTGCCTTTGATCAGGATTTTCTTCGTTAATTTCTAAGAACATATTTTTTGAATTTTTAAGGTTAGTTAAGTGAAAAAGCAGATCAGTGAAACTCATCAAAAATCTTCATCCTCATCTTCATCTTCATCCAGATTATCCAGCATATTGGCCAATAAGTCCCTGAACTTGATATGTGTCTCCATCATTTCCTTATTCAACACATTGAATTCAGAAAGGGCATGAAGCACCAATTCCATATAAGCATACAAATCTTTCGGATCGAGAGATTTCAGCTTCCAGACTAATTCTTTCAATCCTTCTACCGAATCCAGCTCTTCCCTGTATGTCTCATCAGATGAATCATTGATCAGATCAGATGTGTTTCCGGAAGAAAACCACTTCCTGATGGCAACGTAAGGATCATTTTTTTCAGTTTTCTTGATTTTATCGGGATGCGTGAAATGCTCCAGGAATTCTTCTTTGATAGCCTTACCCAACAAATGCAAAGCTACGTCATATGGTCCCTCTTGTTCTCCCTCATATACAAGCTCGATCTTACCTGTGATAGAAGGAATTACACCCCAGAAGTCTGTAATCCGTACAGTAGTCCCGGATTCTTTATTGATCAGCATTCTCCGCTCGGCCGCAGAGACAAGATTTTCGTATGCAGTGATGCTCATTCTGGAAGACACACCACTTTTCTCATCCACCAATTCACTTTCTCTTGCTGCAAAAACAACTCTTTCCAATAAATCCTTCAGCAATTCAGGTACATAAATCACAGCTGCCTGTTCCGGAAGAATTTTGGCTTCCTGAGAGGTGATGATTCTTGCAATTTCAAGCGTTTCAGGATAATGTGTCAGTATCTGACTTTCAATACGATCTTTAAGAGGTGTAATGATACTTCCTCTGTTGGTATAATCTTCAGGATTGGCAGTGAATACAAACTGAATATCCAATGGCATTCTTAGTTTAAATCCTCTGATCTGAATATCCCCTTCCTGCAAAATATTGAACAATGCCACCTGAATTCTCGCCTGCAAATCAGGCAATTCATTGATTACAAATATGCAGCGATTGGATCTTGGAACTATACCGTAATGTATGACCCTGTCATCTGAGTAATTGAGTTTCATCGTAGCTGCTTTGATGGGATCCACATCCCCTATCAAATCCGCTACAGACACGTCAGGAGTAGCCAGTTTTTCAATATACCGGTCATCTCTGTGCAGCCATTCGATTGGCGTCTCATCTCCTTTTGCAGCAAGAATATCCCGACCCAACGTAGTGATAGGATTGTAAGGGTCTTCATTCAACTCAGAACCACCGATGTAGGGAATATATTCATCCAGCAAACGTACCATTAGTCTGGCAAGTCTTGTTTTTGCCTGGCCGCGAAGTCCCAGCAACAGCACATTATGCCTTGAAAGAATTGCCCGTTCTATATCCGGTAAAACTGTGTTTTCAAAACCATGAATTCCTTCAAATACTTTGCTGCCTCTCTGCAAATGGCCTATAAGATTGTCTCTCAGCTCCTGTTTTATATTTTTAGGTCGATAATCTGATTTTTTTAAATCTCCAAGTGTTTTTATATCAAGATAATTATTCATATGTTAATTGTTGTTCAAAAGCATTTTAAGTTATTTTAAATTGCCAATCTACAATGATCGGGAATTGAGATCAATTAGACTGCCTGCGATATTGGATTAGATCCCTTTGATCTGGAAGTATTCTCTGTCAATTTTTGCAAAAACAAATCCAGTGCTTTCATTTTATTTTCATCCAATGTATAGGAAATGTTCTCAGTAAAATACTTTTTCAAATCAAAATGATCTTCAGGTGAGGGTAATATTTTTATCACTTTATCTATTTGCTGAATTCCGGATGCCAATGCCTGTTCAAACATACTGATCACAAGCGGATCCAATGGTTTGACCGATACCCATACTGCAAATACAAAAGGTAATTTTGTCCAATCATACCAGGCCTCGCCCAGATCATAGATATACGCAAATTTATCACTCAATTCTAATGCCCTGTCTCCGATAATCAAACCTGCAGTATTTCCTTGTATCCGATCTTCAAAACCTTTCTTTCCGTGAATGAATGTTGGATTGATCTTCCAGTGTTCTCTGACTAATATTTGCAATAATTCCACAGATGTTCTGGAATGATAATCCAGGTAAATTTCTTTAATTTCCTGAACGGGAACCTCACTAAACAAGCAAACAGAAGCAACAGGTCCCTCGCAACCAATTCCAAATCCTGAAATAATTTTGTAATCCTTCAGCTCCGGTAAAACTGCCACCGGTACAAGACCTATATCCGCTTCTCCTGATGTAAGTTGTCTTGCACACTCTGAAGGAATAGCAAGATCTATTTCCAAATGGTCCATCAGGGGACTACTGAGCAATCCGTATAAGAAAGGTTTTGTATTGAGATAACTAACGGCAGTGACTTTTAACATAGGATTCTAAATTGGGATAGAGAGGCTTTCCAAATGACGCACATCATTGAGATGTTTGGTTATGTCTCTTTCAGCTTCCATTTTTACAACAAATAAACCGGTATTTGCATGAGAAAATTGTTCCATTTCTTTCATTGGAAGCTGATTGAATAAACACATCAGACAGCGAATCGTTCTGCCATGTGATACAACCAGTATTTTTTTCTGAGGAAAGGAGCGTAATTGCTCCATAAAAACCAGTAATCTTTCACTTAATTGTGCTGCACTTTCACCTCCCTTCATAGAAAGTGTCAGATTTTCTCCCGCCCAACCACGCAACAATCTTTTGTATTCTTTGCCCACCTCAGGGCCATATGGTTGACCTTCATACATTCCCCAGGAAATTTCTCTGATTTCGGGGACGATGATATGAGGAACCCCGGCTTCAATAAATGGAGCAGCAGTCTGTTGGGTGCGTATCAGATTAGATACCATGACTAATTCAAAACCTTCGTCTTTATAATGATTATAAAAAGCTGCAGCTTGTCTTCGTCCCAGCTCATTGAGCTCGCTGTCAATTCCACTTCCCTGAATGATTCCTTTTCTGTTGAAATCTGTCTCACCGTGTCTGACAATGAATATTTCCTTCTCCAATGTTGTATAGATTATGATTGAACTACCGGTAATTCCAGATAGCCTTTAAATTGATTGTCTTCCTCGAAAACATGATCCGTAAAGTCCTGAATAACATTATACAGCGTATCCCTTTCAATAGGTTTACGACCCACCTGAGTGATCAGGCGTACCAGATCATATGTACTTAAGGAAGGATTTTGTTCTTCAGCACCTGCCATTGAATAGATTTTGGTGGTATCATCTATAGTGCCATCTATATCATCCACTCCGAAAGCCAGTGCCAACTGAGCCATTTGCCTTCCAATCATAGGCCAGTAAGCCTTTATATGGTCAAAATTGTCAAGATAGATTCTGCTGATAGCGTAATTTTTCAGGTCATCGATACTATTCACTTCAGGTAGATGAGACATAGCGTTGTCTTTGTTTCTGAATTTCAACGGGATGAAAGTCTGAAAACCTCCCGTTTTATCCTGTAGTTTCCGAAGTTCATCCAGGTGGTGGATTCTGTGCCAATACTTTTCGATATGCCCATATAGCATAGTTGCATTGGATCTGCCACCCAGCTTATGCCATTCCTCATGAATTTCCAGCCATTGTTCACCACTGCATTTTCCTCCGGCAATACCATCCCTGATTTCAGGATGAAATATTTCAGCTCCTCCGCCAGGCATAGAATCCAGGCCGGCTTCTTTCATCAGGGCCATGCCCTCTGCATAAGAAATCTTTGCTTTCTTGAAAATATAATGATACTCAACCGGCGTCAGTGCTTTAATATGCAACGCTGGCCGGTGAGCCTTGATAGTTCTGAATAATTCTGTATAAAATGGAACATCATATTGAGGCAAAACCCCACCTACGATATGGACTTCGGTCACAGGCTGATCATCATATTGCTTTACAATATTCATCATATCCTCAATCGTGTACTCCCAGCCTTCCTCTCTTTTTTTCAATAAACGCGAATAGGAACAGAACGAACAAGTGTATAGGCACACATTTGTTGGTTCCATATGGAAGTTGCGATTGAAGTAGGTATTGTCACCATGCTTTCTTTCGCGAATCAAATTTGCCAGTACACCCAGATAGCTAACACTCGCATTATCAAATAAATATACACCTTCATCGAAAGTTATTCTTTCTTCAGATTGTACTTTTGCGGCAATAATTTTTAGCGTGGGGTCAAGATTCTGGTCATTTAACAACAGCTCCAGGTCACTATAATGTGTAGTCATGTTCGATTTTTAACGGATCAAAAATATAACAAAAAAAGGAACTTAGAGTTGAGTGTACTTTTCGGAGCTCGATGTAAAGTTTATCTTTATCACTAAATTGAGGAAAATAAACCAGCATCAGACTGCAGAAATACTAAACCACTTTCAATATGAAATCAGCATACACAATCCTAATTTTCTTAATTGTGAGTCTGGCTTATGGACAATCTTACCAGTCAATCGTAAGCGAAGCAGATGTTTTGTATAATAATAAAGACTACAGAAGTTCTGTTGATAAATATAAAGAAGCATTTAAAATAGAACAAAAACAAGCCCGTGACTTATATAATGCTGCTTGTTCAGCAGCCTTAAGCGGGGAAAAAAAATTAGCTTTTGAGTGGCTGAATCTTGCTTTGCAAAATGGCTGGTCAAATATTCGTCATATAAAAACCGATTCAGATTTGACTTCTTTGCATGGAAGCGAGGAATGGGATGATTTAATAAATGAAATGCAAAAACTTGTAGATCAAAGAGAAGCAAATTATGACAAAGCGCTTCAGGCGAAATTACTGGCAATTTTTGATGATGACCAAACCATCAGGCGGGAATATATTGCAGCGCAAAAAGAATTTGGGCATCAGAGTATGCAAGCTGACAGCCTTGGCAAAATTATGATATTTAAGGACAGCATCAATCTTATCAAAGTAACCGAAATATTAGATGAACATGGCTGGGTGGGGCCTGACTTAGTTGGAGGGCAGGCCAACCAAACATTATTCCTGGTTATTCAGCACTCCAACTTGCAGACCCAACAAAAATATCTCCCGATGATGAGAGATGCTGTAAGGGACAAAAAAGCCAGCAGCACTTCTCTGGCTTTACTGGAAGACAGGGTTGCTTTAGGAGAAGGCAAGAGACAGATTTATGGCAGTCAAATCGGCTTTGACGAAGCCTCTAACACAAGTTATGTACTTCCGCTTGATGACCCTGACAATGTGGACAAACGCAGAACAGAAGTGGGACTAGGCCCGCTTTCAGAATATGTAAAACGCTGGGATATTGTGTGGGATGTGGAAGAATATAAAAAGAAGCTTCCTGAAATAGAAAGTAAAAATAAATGACCCACCCTTATACTGTTTAGCCAAAAGCTAACAACGAAAAACTGCTGTTTAAATGGCTGTTTCAAAACTAAAAACTGAAATCTGACATCTGAAATCTGAAATCTATACATGTACTCCATCCTCATTCCCGTCTACAATTTCCCGGTCGCCGACCTCGTGCATAAGCTCCTCCAGATGGGCAGGAAACTCAATACCCCCTTTGAAATTATTCTTGGAGATGATGGGTCTCCCAATGTAACCCAAACAGGAATGGAAGGCCTGAATAATATCCCCGAAGTTACGATCTACAGAATGAATCATAATACCGGCAGGTCAGCTATTCGCAATTTCCTGGGATCAAAGGCAAATTACGATTACCTGCTATTTCTGGATGATGACGGATGGCCGGAAGTGGAAGATTTTCTGGCCAGTTATGTAAACATCGCCACTCAGCATGATGTCCTCTGTGGTGGAAGAAGCTATAGTTCTGAAAAACCTAAGGAAACTTCGGAGCTTCTCCACTGGCTGTATGGCAGCAAGCGTGAAGTGCAGAGCGCTACAGAACGAAAAACAAATCCATATGAAGGTTTTCAAACCAATAATTTTTGGATCAGAAAGTCGGTGTTTATCTCCACAGGCTTTGATACGCGAATAAAGTCATATGGACATGAGGATACACTTTTTGGATTTGAATTGCAGAAAAAAGGAATAAAAATCCATCATATTGATAATCCCATGAGGCATTTAGGGCTTGTGAAAAATGTGGAATTCCTGGAAAAAACAAAACTTGCCCTTCAAAATCTGGCATATTTGCAGCACTCAGGAAGTACAATTGAGACGAAGCTTACCAAAACGTATCAATCTTTAGCTGCGAAAAAACTCATAAACCTGAGCCGCATTTCCTTAAGGGCAATTATTTCAGTCCTGGAACAAAACCTTTTAAGTAAAAATCCTATTCTAACAGCTTTGGACAGCTACAAATTGTATTATTACATAGAGTACATCCGTAAACTGGATCAATAATAAGCCTTTCAAACAAGCTAATAATTCTCAATCTTTAAAACAAAACAACATGGAATATAGAAGACTTGGCAAGTCCGGACTAAAGGTCAGTGCCCTTTCATTTGGCTCATGGATCACATTTGGAAACCAAATCGGAGATCAGGTCTCTCAGGATTTGATGACGTATGCTTACGACAATGGTGTCAATTTTTTTGACAACGCTGAAATATATGCCAATGGCCAATCTGAAATTGTCATGGGGAATAATTTAAAAAAATTGGATTGGGATCGCAGTTCCTATATAGTTTCAAGTAAAGTATTCTTTGGAGACGGAGGCACCAAACCCACTCAGAAAGGACTCAACCGCAAACACGTAGTGGAAGCCTGTGATGCAGCATTGCAAAGACTTCAATTGGATTATCTGGACCTCTACTTTTGCCACAGGCCTGACAAGGAAACGCCTGTGGAAGAGACTGTTTGGGCTATGCATCAGTTGATTATGCAGGGCAAAATATTCTACTGGGGAACTTCAGAATGGTCCGCTCAGGAAATCATGGAAGCGCATATGATTGCCAGACAATATAATCTCATCGGTCCAGTCATGGAACAACCTCAATACAACATGCTTCACCGGGATAAGGTAGAAGTTGAATACAGCCAAATCTACAAAACAGTCGGTCTCGGCACCACTATCTGGTCCCCGCTCGCTTCCGGCGTCCTGACCAACAAATACATCGACAAATTCCCGGCAGACACCCGCCTCGGCCGCGACGAATTAAAAAGTATCGCAGAACGCAATCTCACTGAAGATAAGCTCAATAAAGTCCGTCAACTCAACCAACTCGCCCTCGATCTGGGCACCTCCCTCGCAAAACTCGGCATCGCCTGGTGCATGAAAAACCCCAACGTCAGCACTGTCATCCTCGGTGCCAGCAAACTTGAGCAATTGAAAGAAACACTTACTGCCCCTGAAGTTCTTCCACTTTTGACTCTGGAAGTAATGGGACGCATTGAGGCTATATTGGATAATAAACCGAAGAAGCCGGCTTTTTGAAAGGTTTGCCCTGTTAATCGGTTATTCGGTTAATCGAAAACAGCCAGTCAATAACACAAGCATTCTCGTCTGCCTGGTTAATCGGTTATTCGGTTAATCGAAAACAGCCAGTCAATAGCACCAGCATTTTCGTATGCCCGTTAATCGGTTATTCGGTTAATCGGCGTTGAGGCGTTGAGGCGTTGAGGCGTTGAGGCGTTGAGGCGTTGAGGCGTTGAGGCGTTGAGGCGTTGAGGCGTTGAGGCGTTGAGGCGTTGAGGCGTTGAGGCGTTGAGGCGTTGAGGCGTTG
>JALHRR010000026.1 GCA_022841345.1 Saprospiraceae bacterium | reverse complement strand
AATCCCACACCCACACACCGCTTCAACGAACCAGTCAGGAGACGCCAGCATGTGATGAGTTTGAGGACTTTCTTCCCGGCTGTTTTGGCTGTTGCCAATAGCCAATAGCTAACGGCTGCCTTCAGAGACCCCGACTATCTGCGAGTTATTAAGGAGATTTTGATTTGGAATAAACAACTTCTTCCGGCTGTGAGTGTGTGAGTTCCCGTAGCTGAAAGCTACTGGAAGCATTGTGTGTGAGTGGGCTGTTCCCTTGTAGTGGTGACACTCATGCTTCGGTCACCATCTGCGACTTGTAGCTTCTTCCGGCTGTTAACTTACCCTTACCCCTTACCCCTTACAACTTCTTCCCTGCTGTTTCTCGAAGCTCGAAGCTTTTTCTTTATCTTCGCCCTATCATTTGAAAAACAAAACGATATGCAATATTTCAAATCATTATGCTTATTGATATGGATGCTCAGCGGCATTTCCGCACAAGCTCAAAAACTGGAGCCGGGATTCGACCCCTCAGAATATATTGAACTGATGCGCATTTCTGCAAGGATGGGAGATAGCAACTATTATGCACAGGTCCCGTCTCCAGCCAGTTACAGACAGGTGTACCGTTCAGCCGTTATGGGACTGGACAATTGCTGGGATTTGTGGACAGATGATAATAACAGAGCTGTTATTTCACTAAGAGGTACGACGGTCAACAGCGATTCCTGGCTGGCCAATATTTATGCTGCCATGGTTCCTGCCAAAGGAACACTCAATATGAGCGGCAATAAAAACTTCACATATCACCTGGCGGATAATCCGGCAGCTGCCGTGCATGTTGGATGGCTGCTGAGTACAGCCTTTCTTTCTGAGGACATTTTACCGAAGATCGATTCCCTGTACAGAGCAGGCTGCAAAAATATTTTTATCATGGGGCATAGCCAGGGAGGGGCAATTGGTTTTCTGCTGACAGCCCATTTGTATAATCTGCAAAGCAAGGGGAGAATACCGAAAGATATTCGCTTCAAAACGTATTGCAGCGCAGGTCCAAAACCCGGCAATCTTTATTTTGCCTATGAGTACGAAGCCCTTACCCAGGAAGGATGGGCATTCAATGTCGTGAATACTGCTGACTGGGTACCGGAAGTGCCTTTATCCGTGCAAACGCTGGATGATTTCAATAAAACCAACCCATTTGTATTTGCTAAAGAATATATTAAAACGCAAAAATTTCCCAATAATCTGGCACTGAAACATGTATATAAGCAACTGGACAAACCTTCCCGGACTGCTCAAAAACGCTATCAAAAATACCTGGGAGAATTGACAGCAAAATCTGTTCAAAAATATTTGCCGGAATATACGGCACCTGCCTACACAAGCAGCAGCAACTATGTGAGGACGGGAAACACTATTATTCTTCTGGCTGATGAAGCATATTACAAAGCCTATCCCGATGTTCCTGAAAAGGTATTTCAACATCATTTCCACATGCCCTATTTATATCTGATGGAGCGACAGATGCCGGCTTATACTAGTTCATATACCCAGAAAGTTCAGTTGGACGGAACCTGGGAAGTGGTGTCCATTTCGGGACAGGAAAAGAATTTTGACATGCTTTATCATATCAAAAAACCGGTCATTGCTTTTGATCAGGCCAGCCGCAAATGTCATGGAAACACGAGCTGTAATGGTTTTTCCACAACACTTTTGGTCGATGGAGCAGATCTCAATATCTCCCCTGCGATGGCAATGACAAAAATGGCATGTGAAGGCAATGGAGAACAGGTATTTGTGGATGCCCTGAAGCAAGTGAAAACATTTGCTTTTTTGGATCAGGGCAAGAAGCTGCAGCTCCGCAGTGCGGATACTGTCATCATGGTTTTGGAACGCAGGAAGTAACATCCCGTTGAACAGCCGGTCAAGGCGTTAAGGCGTTAAGGCGGGACAGCAAGTAAGCAGCCGGGGATCGGTTAATTGTTTAAAAGGTTAATCGAAGTTTGAATTTTGAGTGCAGGGTTTGGTGTTAGTTCGATAAAGCATTTATGTGCAGGATCTATCTTTAAACCTCGCGAAGCACATCACCTTGCTTATATTGAGGCGTTGCCGAAAATATAAGCAAGACATCACTTTTTCGTGGCTTGCCCCACGAAAAAACACGCGTGGTGAGGAATCGAATCATCACCTTTCAAGCCGAAGGCGCAGAAGGACATCACAGCTCGTGCTAAGCAGTAAACTCCTCCAAAAGAAATCCACCTCCCAATATTTCAGCCCTACAAACTCCCCTCCGCCATCTTGCTCGATTGCTCATGAATGATCAATGCCTCGATGACTTCATCCAGTGCACCTTCCATGATTTGATCCAGGTTGTAGGCCGTGAAATTGATTCTGTGATCCGTGACCCTGTTTTGCGGATAATTATAAGTTCTGATTTTTTCAGAGCGGTCTCCTGATCCAACAAGGCTTTTACGCTTTTGAGCTTGTTCATTCCAAACCTTGTCGCGATTGGTTTGCTGAATTTCATTGATAAGTCGGGTCATCGCAATTTCCCGGTTTTTGATCTGAGACCTGGCTTCTGTACTTTCTGCTACAATTCCGGTGGGAATATGAGTAAACCTCACTCCGGACTCTGTCTTGTTGACGTGCTGACCACCGGCACCGGAAGCACGGAAAGTGTCCACCCGGAGATCAGCCTTGTTGATGTCTACATCTTCAATTTCCATTTTAGGCATCACAGCAACAGTTGCTGCTGATGTGTGTACCCGACCCTGTGATTCGGTTCTGGGAACGCGCTGTACCCGGTGGGTTCCGGATTCAAACTTGATATTTCCGTACACATCATTACCGCTTACTTCCAGCTCGATCTTGCTGTAGCCTCCCTGAGTGCCCTCTGTAATAGACAGGACTTCAATGGACCAACCTTTCTGTTCGAAGTATCTGCTGTACATTTTGTAGAGATCTCCCGCAAATATGCTGGCCTCATCTCCTCCGGTTCCTGAACGAATTTCAAAAATCACATTTTTGGAATCTTCGGGATCTTTGGGGACGAGCATCATTCTGATCTGGAGATCCAGTTTTTCTATCTGCTCATTGAGTTCATGATATTCCAAATCTGCCATTTCGCGGATTTCAGGATCCGGATCTTTGAGCATGGATTTTGCATTTTGCTGATTACTTAAGGCCAGCTGGTAAGTATCAATTAAACTTACAATTTCTTTGAGGTCGGAGTATTCTTTATTGATTTTGGCATAGCGGTCCATATCCGTCATCATTTCCGGATCGGACAATTGTTCTTCCAGATTGAGGAACCGCGATTTGATCGTTTCTAATTTCTCCAACATAACATTAAGACAAAATGGCTTGAATAAAAAGTATCTCAACAAAAGGCATCTCAGGCCTGATCTGTTGGATTAAAATGAAAAATCACATAGAATTTGACATGCAAAATTCAGTAGAAAAATTTCAGGGTGCAAATATAGCGTTAAACTTCAACAGAATGTCAAAGTAATGGAAAGGATCTTATGGAGGGAGAATGGATTTAAGCCAATCTGATTTTGTCCTTGATGGACTGAATAAACTCTTGAGAAACCTTTGGTCTTTTAAGGTTTGTTTTGATAAATTCTCTGAATGACTTGTCCTGAATAAGGGAAGGATTAGGACTAAGTACTCCCGGAACTGGTGAATTAGAACCCTCCTGAAGTGTCTGAACACCTCTTCTGAAAGAGTTATTGTCGAAATTTTCCATCGGGTTTCCTTTAAGTGATTTAATTTTGATCGAACGCTAAGATAGATAGATTTAAATATTTCTATATATAGGAATTGAATTATTTACTAACATCCCATTGTTAGTTTAGCTTCTCATGTCTTTATAACCCAGCTTTTGAGCATATGTACTCAGTTTTTCCTTCAACAAATTTCTGGCTCTGTGCAATCTGGAACGAACCGTACCTATCGGAACATCCAGGATTTTAGCTATTTCTTCGTATGTGAATCCTTCGATATCACAAAGTAAAATAACGGTCCGGAAATCCAGTGGCAATCCATTAATTGCGATAGTCACTTCGTCTCCCATCAGCTCTTCATAAATCTCTTCGCGGAGATCTACTTTGCTTTTGAGGGGACTATCCTCACTATCATGCAGACCGACAAAAGCTTCAAAATCAACATTTCTCGGACGCTTACTTTTGCGCCGGTATTGATTGATGTAATTGTTTTTCAGAATCTTAAACAGCCATGCTTTAGCATTAGTTCCTTCATCGTAGCTATCAATCGCTTTATATGCTTTCAGATAGGTTTCCTGAACCAGATCTCTTGCGTCCTCTTCATTGTAACTTAAATGGTAGGCAAAGGTATTCAGGGCGTTGATATGCGGTAACAGATCGCGCTCGAATTTTAGTTGTTGTAATTTGGCAATTTCTCTTTCCCTGGGTTCCATTTTTCCTATAGCATCATAAAAATTAAAGCTATTAAGCTACATTCAAACACACAAAACTAAGATAAACATTGATATATTAAAATATAGCGGGCAACACATGCTGATCTGCAATGACAAATACTGTATCTTCCTTAGTCGGGCGGATAGTATGCATTCCGGTAAACTCTCCGAATGCAGGTAAAATTGCAGCTTTTTTTCCAAAACAAAAACAAGGCATTCTCAATTGTTGGCGTCCTTTGCCTTTCATGATTACACCGGGATGAACGTGACCTGAAATCTGATACCCTTCCGTCTGATCCGGATCCTGCTCGTGTATAAATACGTATGGACCAATATTAATGGCTGGATTTGAAATGTGGAGTGGAGAGGAATGGTATTTTTCTTTTTCCAGAATATCATGATTGCCCGGAACGAGTATCCACTCTATCTCATTATGCTGTTTCAAAAAATCACAAAACAGATCCCAAACAGGATTGTACCTGCTGTGAAAAAGGTCGCCCAGGAAGTAACATTTTTCCGGTGAGAAAATATCCAGCAATTCCAGAAGACGGTGTAAAGATTTATTTTCTACTGCTCTGGGTATGCTGATTCCATGTGCATTGAAATGGGTAGCCTTGCCCAGGTGCATGTCAGCGATTAGTAAGCATTTTTCTTCCGCCCAGTAAACTGCGCCGGAAGCATGCAGCATGAGCGTTTGACCCAATTGTTTGAATAGCATGGCCCCCGGGTTTTTTGCCGGATGAATGGAAGGGTCTGATTGGTTTTCTATAATCAAGGGTAAGCTGTAGCGTTAATGGTCGGACATTAAAGAGAACGATTTTACGGAAATTTTTCAGATAAAACAATGAAATATTATTTCCGGATTGCTCTTCCCAATTCAAATTCTAAGACAATAAAAGTGGGGATTAGGTTCAGAAAGCTGCCGGCATCTGGTTTTAGCTGTATATTAAGAAGCCAGCTTTTGGCTGCAATTTTCGGGATTTAAACGAACAGCATACATGTAAGTTGCTTTTACGGGTGCGAACCGCAGATGCTCTAAAAAACAAACCGGCTATCAATCTACAAATGCTTGTCTCAATATTTCCTTAAGAACTATAATCACAGACAAGTTTAGATGCCCAATGCTCTTAGTAACCCTTTTTTTATCAATGGTTCTGATCTGGTCAACTACAATCCAGTTTTCATGTCCTTCTAAATCAAATGATATTCTAGTTGGATAATTTTTAGATGCGGAAGTTATGGGACAAACTACAATTGTATCTAAATGCCGGTTCATCTCCTCCGGAGAAACAACCAGGCATGGTCTCGTTTTTTTTATTTCGCTTCCAATCGTTGGGTCCAGATTGACGATTACTATTTCATATTGAGCATAAAACATAAGAATTAATCCCAGTTTTCGTCTTCGAAAACACTATCAATCAGCAATTTATCATCAGCATTTTGATGCATCTTCTCAAATGCTTCATCCCAGTTTTGTCTGGGTTTGGCAATAGGTTTGATCAGGATATGGTCACTTTCCATTACAAGCTCCACCTGATCTCCAATTTGATATTTTTCAAGAAGTATTTTACTTAATCGAATACCTTTTGAATTGCCTATTTGAATGACTGAAATCTTCATACTTCTGATTTTCGAACGGTATGTGATTACAACGTGATTACGGAATAATAAGTTTCAATAAGACTTAAGAAACTGTTTGGCTCATATTCCAGCTGATGGATTGCACGAAATAACTTGTCTTTTGCGCCAGGGATAGAAGCGGACACGAGCGACTGCAGGAGCGAAGTAAAGCGGATAGCCCGGTCCGCGAGTAATCTGAAATTGCAATTTTTAAATTTGCGATTTCAGATTACCTCGCGGAGGCGCCCAAAAGATTTTAAATAGTGTCACACCATCACTTCAGCACCTGCAATTTAAGCCTCGCCACCCTGTCCTCCAGCTTCTCAGAACTCATTTTTTCTCTTAAACGATCTACTATAATCGGGAATGCAAATGGCGTAAACCGCTTAGGATGGGTCAGAATCATTTTCTGATTTGAAATCCGGATCAATGCTTCTCTCAACCGTACTTCTTCCAATTGATAATACAAAACCTCATCGTATGCCTGCAAAAACAACAAATTGTCGGGCTCATAATCCTGGAATACCTTAAACAATAATTTGGCAGAACTCTGCAGATGACGGTCCCTTTTTTCCTTTCCGGGAAAACCTTTGAATAAAAGTCCGGCAATGGAGGCAATATCCCTGAACCTCCTTTGGGCCATTTCCACCGAATTGATGCTGGCCCGAATATCACTCACCAGATTATCCGTGCTGAATAATGCTGATTGCAAAACTTGCTCTACATCTATTTCTTTGTCTGACAGCATCTCAAATCCATAATCATTCATTGCTATAGAAAAGGTGATCGGCAGCATTTGTGAAATCCGGTATGCCAGCAATGCCCCCATGCCTTCATGGACTGCCCGCCCTTCAAATGGATACATGATCAGATGATGGCCATCTTTGCTCTCAAAATGTTCGATCAGAAATTCATCTGTTCCGGGCATGTGGCTGGTGGATTGTTGAACATCAAACAAGCTTTTCAGAAACTGCATCTCGATGTCCTCCACCTGACCTTCTTTATATAGATTCAATTTTTGACGGATATGCTGTGACATCCTCGACGAAAAAGACATTCTGCCGCCCATCCAGGAGGGTATTTTTCCATCAGTTGCCTTTGAGGCCCGCACGAATGCTGTCATTTCTTTGATCCTCACCAACTCCAGCGCCCGACCAGAAAACCAGAAATTATCGCCCGGCATCAACTGTGCAATAAACACCTCTTCAATGGTACCCAGGACTTTCCCCGATAAAAACTGGATTTTCATGGAGGCATCACTGGCAATAGTTCCGATGCTCATTCTATGTCTCATGGCCAGTTTGCGGTTGACAAAGCGATATTTGCCGTCCTTGCCCCGGGCCAGTTTTTTATATTCATCATATTCTCCCAAACTTCCCCCTGTGACAGCAAAATCAAGCGCTTTGTTCCATTGCTCAACTGTAATATGCTGAAAAGCAAAGGTGCTCATAACTTCTTTCCTCAACGATTCCGGGTCCAAACCTTCTCCCAGCGCCATCGTCATGATATACTGAATCAATACATCGTAACATAAAATGAGTGGCTCTCTTTGTTCTACAATTCCGCTTTCCACCGCACTTCTCAGGGCCGCTCCTTCTATCAACTCCAGCGCATGTGTGGGTAAAAAATATATTCGGCTCACTGCACCCGGCCTGTGACCGGATCTTCCGGCACGTTGAAGAAAGCGGGCAATCCCTTTGGGACTCCCTATCTGAATCACTGCTTCCACCGGTCTGAAGTCCACGCCAAGGTCCAGACTGCTTGTACAGACCACCACCCTGAGTCTTTCATCATGCAGGGCATCTTCCACCCATGATCTCAGGTCTTTACCTATGCTGCCATGGTGCATTGCCATGACACCGGCCAGATCAGGGTCTGCTTCCAGGAGACGCTGATACCAGATTTCGCATTGAGCCCGTGTATTGGTGAAAATCAGGGTAGAACTGTTGGCATAAATGACAGGTAAAACCTTTTCCAGCAGTTTTAACCCCAGATGTCCTGACCAGGGAAAATGTTCTATCTCATCCGGTAAGACAGAAATGACTTCTATTTTTTTACGAATATCAGCTTTGATCAACTTATGTGGGAAGGAGTCTTTATCCATCCCCAGTAAGACATCCATCGCTTCATTCAAATTGCCGATAGTAGCTGAAATTCCCCATACCTGCAGTGCCGGACAGATTTGTTTGAGATGTGATAATGCCAGCTCTAACTGAACACCGCGTTTGCTGCCCAGCAATTCATGCCATTCATCGGCGACGATACATTCCAGCGTTTGGAAGAACTCTTTGTAGCCTCTGGTGGCGAGCAATAAATGAAGGCTTTCAGGAGTGGTGATCAATACCTCGGGCGGATTTGATTTCTGCTTACCCCGGGCAGCAAAAGAGGTATCACCTGTGCGGATCTCTACCCGCCAATCCAGATCCAGGGACTCTATCACACGTTCTGCACTTTCCTTTATTTCTTTTGCCAGTGCACGGATAGGAGTAATCCAGATAGCCCTGAGTCCGGGAATTTCAGGCTTGTCCTTATCAGGATTTCGAATCCTGTGGCGCAATAAAACGGGCAACAAGAGAGAATATGTTTTACCGCTTCCCGTAGGTGCATTGATCAGGCCGGACATGCCATCTGCGTAAGCTTTCCAGGCTTCTACCTGAAAAGGATGCGGCTTCCATTGCATAGCTGCAAACCACTCTTTGGCCAATCGTACGATGGATGCTGTCTCTTTTGCTGACATGGAATGAAATTCAACAATCTAAAGAAGGAGTGAGGTGAAAAGGTTTGGATTCATTAAAATTATGACATCATTCCTTTAATATTCTGCATAAAAAGTAAAAATCAGGCTTTGTTATGACTAGGATATCTTAGGGGAAAATAATTGATTTAGCCTTCCAGGTTGAATTAATTGGAATTCCCTACTTCTAATTCGCCTCATCCCCAAAGCTTTGGGGACTACTTTTTTCTGCAGTCAAAAAAGTAAGCAAAAAGTCCGCCCACTGGCCCCCAAAGCTTTGGGGGAAAATGCGTTTTCGCTGCGTTAGGCCCGCTAAACTCGCTGTGGCATTTCATGTTCCTTCAAAGTGCTTACAGTTCATCTCTATATCTGCTTAACCTTTCTGATTGCTCACACAGTACCGGATTATCTTTTTCTCTTTTCTCTATGCGATTTTCTTCATTTTATAGATGCAACATGCCTCATCCCTGCGTTCGACTGAGCTCACTTGGGAATCGGTTCACTTCCTTGAAAGGTGCATTTAGCACCTTTCTGCGTCGTTCATACTCAAAACCATTTTTTACGGCTTATTCTACAAGGTGGGAACCTACTCGTTCAAATGTAAAGAATCCTCTCTGACTTATTGGATTTGATTTGTTACGATACTTTAATCATACTGCGCCAAAAATCAATAAAGGAAAGAGTACTTTCTCAAATGGTAATAATATCAAATGATTGGCTCAACTTCATTTAACAATTCGACTTCTATTTGGCTGTTCAAATCTGAAATCTGAAATCTGAAACTGCTGAAATCTGAAATCTGAAATCAGTTCCCGCCGTGTTATCCCTCATCAGATGACCACGTCTCTTGTTGCGGGGACTGAAATCTGAAACCTGAAATCTTCATGAGCTTTTGCTTTCACTCCAATGTCAGGGTATAAGCTGAGTATGCCACCTTGCCTCCCAACGGAGGTTGTTTTTTCTTTACAGTGACCACCACGCAAATGATCCGGGAATCAGATTGTTTGATTTCTGTGGCAATTAGCTGGCAAAGTGTTTCAAGAAGCTGATGACTTTCCTGCATGACCCGATGAACAATAGCATACATCACTTCATAGTTGACTGTATTCGATAATTTGTCCGAATCCTCCGGGGTTGAGGGGTTCAGATCGGCATGTGCATCTACTTCAAAGTAGTTGCCGGATGAGCGTTCAGACTCATAAAAACCGTGATATGCGTAGAACTCCATTCCAACCAGACTGATTCTTCCCTGCATTGTGTATTATTTTTTCAAAGATAGGATGATTGAGAATTATTTAATCACATGTATTGATGGCTAATTTTGAATGAATTAAAAGGACAGCTTGAAAAGGGCTGTCAAAAACAGGGATTCATTCCATCAGTAAATGGAGAAAAGTTTCCAACTGATTTTAAGTCAATGCTTTACCCTAATGCATGATAATCAGCAGAAAAGATAAATTCTCGTTTAAAAGTCTTATCTTTGCACTCTCTTTTGAGAGAACACCGTTTTTATCACTAAATGTGGACGATATGAGTAAGAAGAGAGTACTAATTGTAACTCAGGAAATGCAACCCTTTACAGCGCTCTCGGAAATTGCAGAAATTGCACGCAAACTTCCCCAGTATATCCAGGAAAATGGAATGGAGATCAGAGTTTTAATGCCAAGGTTCGGTACTATCAACGAGCGCAGGCATCGGCTGCATGAAGTCGTGAGACTTTCCGGGATGAATATTATAGTTGATGACGATGATTATCCTTTGATCATCAAGGTAGCATCCTTGCCGGGTGCCAGAATGCAGGTATATTTCCTTGACAACGAAGAGTTTTTCAAGCGCAAATATGAATTCAATGATGACAATGATCTTCCCTTCGAAGACAATGCAGACAGAATGATATTTTTCTGCAAAGGAGCTATCGAAACGGTCAAGAAATTTGGATGGCCACCTGACATCATTCACTGTCATGGCTGGATGACGAGTTTGATTCCTTTCTATATAAAGACTGCTTATAAAAATGAGCCAATCTTTAAAACTGCGAAAGTGATTTACTCTGTTTACAATTTCAAACCCGATGCTGCGTTCTCTGAAAGATTTGCAGCGAAGGCAGCAATCAACAATTTGGAAAGTAAAGATTTGCTGGCATTCCAAAATGGAAGCGGAATTTCTCTCAATAAAGGAGCTATTTCCTTCTGCGATGCATTGATTAGCCTGAAAAGTGAACAGGATGAGTCTATTCAATCTGCTGTAAAAGACATTGATAAGCCCCATCTGATTGCTGATGAGACTAATGAATATTTATTGGAAACCCTGGACTTTTACAAATCGCTTTCAGAAGAATAGTTCAATCATTTAATTTTATCGCTTCATGGAGCCATTCAAGAGGGTTTCTTTCCTCTCAATAATGCTGTGCACGGCACTAATACTTGCATTTGCATGCAATAAGCAAACAGACTTTGGTGCAGATTTGCTGGGCAGTGATGTCCTTCCACTTCGATTTGATGACACCGTAAGCCTTCAGGTAATCAACTCATCTATTGATTCTATCCCGACATTTGATATACAATCTGCAGCCTCTGATAATATTTTGCTGGCAGGTAACTTACAGGATCCACTTTTTGGAAAAGTGAAATCGGATGCATATTTGGTATTCCAGCCCGATCGCCTCCTGACAAATTTTGAACCTGCAAATTATGTATTTGACTCGCTTGTTCTTTCCCTGTCAGTAGATCCGAATCTTTTCTATGGGGATACTTTAATTCCTATGAATATCAATATTGATCGCATCAGCGAGAATATGTTTACAGATTCTGTTATTTATTCTACCCGGACATTAGCTACTTCTGAAAGAATCGGCTCAATAACAGGTTTGCAATTTACACCTAAAACGACTACACAGGTAATTGACACTTCTACTTCTACTCCGGATACCACGCTGATTCCTTTTTTCATCCGCACAAGGCTGAGTGATGCACTTGGACTTGAGCTGTTAAATGCAAAGGTGTACGACTCTATTCCAAAATTTACGAATCTTTTCAAAGGGGTCAAAATATCCGTAGAAAACGAAGCCAGTCTGTTTGCTATCAACGTTATAGGTACACGCACGAGGATGGTACTCCATTATCATGAAGATACGATTGCACGTACGATCATTATGCAGGTCAATCAGGTAGGAAGAAGATTCAGCCATTTTGACATGGATCCTTCCCCGGCACTAGCGGGACAATATCTGGATAGTGCTGAAAAAGGAGAAGAATATATGACCTTGCAGGGAATGGCAGGATTAAGACCGAAAATCATTTTCCCTAATTTGGATCAATACAAAGGCAAAGGCATCAAACTGGCTCAACTGGAAATGACAATTGCAGATATTCCGGGCAATCCCGGACCCAACTTTAAAGAAGTGGAACAAATGGCAGTCTCAGGTTTAAATACTGCAGGTGGTTTTACATTAATAGAAGATTTTGTAAGCCTGGGAGAAAAGAATCTGCTGAACCTTTTTGGCGGAAACCCAAGAATAGATCTCGTCAATGGCGTAAAAGTAAAACGATATACCATCAACATGACGCAGCATTTTATTAGAATGCTTCAAGCTGAAGAAACGAATGAAGTCATTCTTTCTGTGCTCGGCGGTGCCCGAAGAGCCAATCGTGTTATTCTTTACGGTCCCGGTCACCCTACTTATCCATTGCGTTTAAAAATCGCATACTCAGACTTGTAAAACCTTAATTTATGTGTGGAATAGTAGCATACATTGGCAATAAACCTGCATACCCGATATTGATTAAAGGCCTGAGACGCCTTGAATACAGAGGATATGACAGTGCCGGCATCGCCATTATGAATGGTGATCTGAATATTTACAAAATTAAAGGCAAGGTGGACGATCTGGAGAATTTTGCGGCAGATAAGGATGTCCACGGCACCATGGGAATAGGCCACACCAGATGGGCTACTCATGGCGAACCCAACAACATAAATGCCCACCCTCACCTTTCCGGCAATGGCAGATTGGCTATTATTCACAATGGAATCATTGAGAATTATAATACACTAAAAGAAATACTCGTCAAAAATGGCCACACTTTTTCCAGTGAAACGGATACAGAAGTGCTGGTACATTTTATCGAAGAGATACAGAATAAGTATGAACTGAGCCTTGAAGAAGCAGTGAGAAAAGCACTGAGCTCAGTCATCGGAGCCTATGCGATCGTCATCATAGACAAAGATGATCCCAATAAAATTGTGGCAGCCCGTAAAGGCAGCCCATTGGTGGTGGGACTGGGTGATGATGAATTTTTCCTTGCATCAGATGCTACGCCCATCGTAGAATACACCAAAAAAGTGATTTACCTGAATGATGAGGAAATTGTTTCTATCGACAGAAACAATTTTGAAATCCGGACAATCGCCAATATCCCAAAAACGCCCGAAATTAAAGAAGTGGATATAGAGGTAGAAGCTTTGGAGAAAGGAGGATTTGATCACTTCATGCTGAAAGAAATTTATCAGCAACCTGATTCTGTTTCTGATGGAATGCGGGGAAGATTGAATGCAGCAGAAGGCTGGATCAAACTGGGAGGAATCGAAGAATTTGAAGAGCGCTTCAAAAAAGCAAAAAGACTTATCATCGTCGCCTGTGGAACTTCCTGGCATGCGGGTTTGATAGCAGAATATCTGATAGAAGAACTGGCCAGATTACCGGTCGAAGTAGAATATGCCTCTGAGTTTCGCTACAGAAATCCGATCATTGGAGAAGAAGATGTGGTGATTGCACTCTCTCAGTCAGGAGAGACCGCAGATACCCTGGCTGCTCTTGAGCTTGCCAAATTCAAAGGCGCTTTGATCTACGGTATAGTAAATGTTGTTGGCTCTTCCATAGCACGTCTCACGAATGCAGGATCTTACATTCATGCCGGTCCTGAGATAGGAGTAGCATCCACAAAGGCTTTTACAGGACAATTGACATTGTTAACACTGATAGCCCTTTATCTGGGTAAGAGTCGTGGAATGCTGGGCAAATCCCAGTACCAAAAAATGCTGTATGAGCTACAGGAAATTCCTGACAAAATCAGACAGGTACTGAAGCAAAATGATCAGATCAAATACATTGCAGGTGAAATGAAAGACACCAACAATGCCATCTATCTGGGTCGTGGATTCAATTTCCCGATTGCATTGGAAGGAGCCCTTAAACTTAAAGAAATTTCTTATATCCATGCAGAAGGCTACCCGGCTGCAGAAATGAAGCACGGTCCTATTGCATTGATTGATGAGAAAATGCCGGTGGTGGTGATTGCGACGAACAAAAATGCCTACGAGAAGGTTGTAAGTAATGTACAGGAGATCAAAGCCAGAAAAGGCATAGTGATTGCCATCGTGGCTGAAGGGGATACAGTTATAAAAGGTTTGGCTGATTTCTGCATAGAAATTCCGGAAACAGCAGATCCTTTGTCTCCACTTTTATCCGTTGTTCCTTTGCAATTGTTATCTTATCATATCGCTGTGATGCGCGGTTGCAATGTTGACCAGCCCCGAAACCTGGCCAAGTCTGTTACTGTTGAATAAATTTGACACCCGCAGAAGAACATAATTTGAAAAATATTATTCAGCTTTGCAGGTATACTTGCAGCGCCTGAATATCCACATCGATTAAGAAATTAATTGATTAACAAGAATACAATGAGAGAATTTGATTTTGAATATAACTCACAGAGAGAAAATCTGATCATTCCGGAATATGGACGCCATATTCAAAGAATGATCTATTACGCAAAAACGATCACAGACAAAGATGCCAGGCAAGCTCATGTGGAGCGAATCATTGAACTGATACTTCAGTTATTTCCTCAAAGTAAAAACCTGGATGATTACAAGGAGAAAATCTGGAAGCATGTCTTCCGAATAGCTAACTATGAACTGGATGTAACACCTCCTGCCGGAATAGTGATTGATTCTTCACCGGAAAAACGTCCGGAGAGAATTCCTTATCCTGTTTCTGAATCAAGAATGAGACATTATGGCAATCATGTGCAGCGACTGATTCAAAAAGCAATTGCAATGGAAGAAGGTCCCATGAAAGACGAATTTGTCAAAATTATAGGATCCTACATGAAGCTGGCATATCGCACCTGGAACAAAGAGCATTTTGTGAGCGATGATGTGATCAAAATAGATCTGGGCACGATTTCAGGGGGCAAACTTTCACTGGATGAAAGCACTTCCATAGATCATCTGACCAATGGTGTACCTCAGCAACAACGCAGACCTCAGCAATATCATAAAGGGGGTCAACAAGGCAGACACAGTAATTCTAATTACAGAAATAAAGGAAACAATTATAATAAGAATAAGAGAAGATAATGCTGTGCATTGTCTTAATAAAAAAGCCTCCGATGATTTCAGCGGAGGCTTTTTTATTAAAATACGTCTTTACCACTCAACAATAAACCCTATCGTTGGAATAACCGATACATCATTATTTTCAAGAATGACCGGTATAGCATTGGAACCATCCGCCCGGAGGGGATTTCCATCGGTGGTAGCGAATCCGGAATTATCTGCAGTTCTTTGAAAAGTATATTGCGGAAATGCAGGATTCGCGGCCAGAAGAATATTGGTGACATCGACAAAAACATCCAGACCCCAGTTTTTGAAGTTCCATTTTTTGTCTATGCGGATATCCAGCTGATTGAATCCACTCAAACGCTCAGCGTTTAGGCGGGATAAGTCAAGAATGCCTACCCCAAGCGCTGCATAATTCAATTGAGAGGCTTCGAGGTCAAATGGTGTCAAAGGTGCACCGGCAGCATATCTGTATTTCAAACCAAGTTCCCAGCCTTTGTTGAATTTATATCCCAGCAATCCCGACAACAAATGTCTGCTATCCCATGCTGAAGGAACTAACACACCATCTGTGCCGGAAAACTCGCTTCTGACATATGTGTAAGAAAGTACCCCATAAAATCGACCCGTAAATTTCTTTTGTAAAAACACCTCGAGCCCATATGCCTGACCTTCACCGGTGCTGCTGACTGCTTCGTTTCCAACGGCATTAAAATCACCTCCCTGATTGGCCAGCGATATTCCATCCCTGAGGGAGACCGGATAGTTGCTGTATTGCTTATAAAATCCTTCCACCGTCACCCGCCAGTCTTTTGCCGGCAGATACTCCACACCTCCGGTATAATGTGTAGAACGGATGTATTCATTGTTCTGATTCTGTAAAACACCTGCCTCGTTTCTGAAACCCAGCACCGTGTAAATGGGTAATTTGTAATAGTCACCCACCGAAGCATTCAGACGCCATCCCGGTGTCAATTCATAAGAAAGCGACACACGGGGAGACAAAGTTTTGAGCGGATTATTCCCGTTTTCAGTAAAACTGTTCATATCTGTTCTGACACCCATGGCAAGACCCAGCCGCTCATTTAAAAAGCGCTTACTGGATTGGAAAAATAGACCATATCTGTAAAAGTCAATGGCGCTGTTGTACTCAAAAGCAAATTCCGGCTGGATCACATTGCCATTCTCATCCGTAATTTCTTTTCGAATCCTGTTGTACAGATCAGAATTAAACTTTACATATTGAGCAACCAAACCATAGCTCAATTTCCACCCACCGATATACTTGTTCATGTCAAATCTTAGCTTGTTCTCAATTTCCTGTGACTGAAGCCCAAGAATTCTGAGACTTTCATTACCTTCCTGATTATCTTCAAAGCGGTTGATTGAATTGTCAAACATATTCCTGCTCAATGCCAGCTGCCAGAATCCCTGATTGACCAGGCGTTTTACAGACACTCCGGTGGTGTAGTTCCATTGATTGATATTGGGATTGGAGCGGAGGATGTATTCTTTTTCCAGGCTTGTATTTTTAGGAGTTCCAAATTTGAACTCATCTATTGCACCTACACCTATGAAATTAATAGTTGTCTTTGCATCTGCCTGGTGCTGTACTTTCAATTGGAAATCCCAGTAATTGGGTCTGATGGGTAAATCCAGCGCCTCAAATAGAAACTGTAAATAAGATCGTCTTGCTGATCCTAAAATGGTCGTTTTATTGCCTATGGGTCCTTCAGAGGTAAGCGCTAATTCCGTACCACTCAAACGGACATTTCCCTGAAACCTTTCGGGATTGCCGGTCCTTTGTTTGAACTCAAAAACGGAAGCAAGCGCATTGTCGAATCTGGCATCAAATGCTGAGGAACTCAATTTAACATCTTCCAGAAATGACACATTCAGAATTCCTGTCGGACCACCTGAGCCACCCTGAGTCGCAAAGTGATTGATGACCGGAATCTCTATGCCGTCCAGATAGAAAACATTTTCATTGGGGGCTCCGCCGCGGATAATAATGTCATTTCGGAACCCACCCACAGATCCGTTAGTGCCACCCACTCCGGGCAGGACTTGTATTACTCTGGAAATGTCAAAATTGCCCCCTGGATTACTTTTTATTTCGTCGGAGGTAAGACTTTGTACAGAAAGAGGGGTTACTATATCAGCTACATTAGTGGTTGATTTTTTAGCAGCTGTGATGTTAACCTCTTCCAAACCGCTCACATCATCTTCCAGCTCAAAATTCAACAGGACTGCATTTCCGGAGGTAAATACCTGATTGTATCTGGTAAGCGGCTTATATCCTATGTAAGTCACCAGAATGTTGTGATTCCCTACGGGAATACCATCCAGACTTGCTTTGCCATTTTCATCCGTTCCTATACCCATATTCAGTGCAGGCAATTCAATAATGGCACCCGGTAGTAATTCCTGCGTATTTCTATCTCTTACCGTGGCAATAAGCGTACCTGTATTTTGACCATAAGCAAAATTTGAACCGTATACCAGAAAAACAATTAGTATGAATTTGTACAAATAAGACATAATTATTAATTTTATAAGTACGAAAACATACTAAACTCAATAGTGTTTATATTTTATACACATAAAAAAGGATGACATATAACTTACTAAAATCTTTGCTTCCCCTGATGGAGAGATATGAGCAGGAAAATGCTGGTTCAGATAATCTGCATGAGTTTTTGCGCTGGGCAAATAAGGATCAAAAGGAAGTTTCGTCCGGGAATCGGGCGCAGTTGCAAATTCCACCGGGAGAAAATCTGGAAGGAGTATTGGGCAAGTATATAGTCTTTTTATACAGATATGCCCGGACATATGTTAAGAAGGCACTGGAAGATACCTCCCTGAGTCATTTTGATGATTTCGCCTTTCTGGTGACATTATTTGTAGATCAGTCACTCAGTAAGACAGTTTTGATTCAAAAAAATATCATGGACAAATCATCCGGAGCAGAAATCATTAAGCGATTGATCCGTCAGGGATTCATGGAAGAATTTCCCTCAGAAATGGATAAAAGGAGTAAAATGGTCAGACTGACAGAATCTGGAACAATAGCTTTAATGCAATCATTTGAAAAAATGGGTCAGGTATCTATGCTCATTTCAGGAAATTTAAATGAATCAGAAAAAATTCTGCTCTTTGAATTGTTGCATAAATTGCATCACTTTCATTTACCCATTTTCATGGAACAAAGAAACGAGTCAATACAGGACATCCTTAAATCCGGGAGGGCATAAAAAAAGCCGAATCCATTAAGAATCCGGCTTTTCTGATTGAAATTAACCAAGACTAAGGCTCCATCATCTGGAAGAATTGATCCAGTTTTGGAAGAATGATAATTTCAGTTCTGCGATTTTTGCTCTTACCTGCGGAAGAAGTATTTTCTACCAAAGGAACATATTCAGATCTGCCACCTGCAGTCATCCTTTCCGGAGCAACATTATATTTTTTGTGCAATGTGCGAACAACAGAAGTAGCTCTTTTTGCGCTCAAATCCCAGTTGTCAGCAAAGCAATCAGTAGCAATAGGCACATTATCAGTGTGACCTTCTACCAGGATATCCAGCTCTTTCTGATCATTCAAAATCTTAGCAATTTTTGAAAGTACATTTTCAGCTGCACTGGTAATGACTGCACTACCTGAGCGGAATAGCATTTTATCAGAAAGAGAGATATAGACTACTCCTTTTTTAACTTCTACGGTCACATCTTCATCATTGATATTGTCAAGTGACTTCTTAAGGTTCATTACCAATGCAAGATTCATAGAATCCTTTTGCTGAATAGAGCTGGTCAAGCCCTGTATGTACTTGCTTTGTCCGTCAATTGCGTCCAATGATTTTTTGATACTCTCTGCACTCGCTTTGCTTACTACAGAAAGGTCAGAAAGTCTGGCAAGAAGCGTGGTATTGGTAGCTTTCATGTACTCCAATTGCTCTTCCAGTGATTTGTTTTTGTTCCTTTCAGTGGACAAATCATTCTCTCTTGCTCTTAATTGATCATTAGCAGTCGTCAATGATTGATTCAGCATGACTTTGGCATCATCACAATCCTTCAACTGTGTAGAGGTACGGGCAAGAGCTGCCTCAGCAGCTTCTCTCGCTGCTTTCATTTCATTGAATTTTTTATTGCTTACACATGATGCCAGCAATAATACACTCAGCAAACTTAATCCGATTTTTTTCATAATGTTTTAAAAATTTAAATGGTCCTGATTGTGTTGATTCTATCTTTTGATCTTCTTGTTATTTACGACTCTGAATAATATTAGAGGAATAAAAGCCCACAAATATAGAAAAGCAAGGCTAAAAAATCCAATTTGCCAATGAATATTCATTAAACAATAAGTTAAAATCATATTGTTTAGTTGTGTGAAAATCAACATATTGTGAAAAATCACTATAATATGTACGAAAATTAACCCTAAATTGATTGTAGTCCTCTAACAATCAAGCATACTGATTGTTGAGAAGGCACTCAAAAAGCACAATTTATGTGAAGGCTTACATATTTCTCCTGTATTGCCCGCCTACCTGATAGAGCGCATTTGTTATTTGCCCCAGTGAACAATATTTACCGGCTTCCATCAGTGATTCAAATGTATTCTGATTCAGTATAGCTGCTTGTTGTAATTGTTGTAAATACTGTTCTGACCTTGATTTTTGAGCAAGTT
The DNA here is from genome assembly GCA_022841345.1 of Saprospiraceae bacterium. Lineage (GTDB taxonomy): Bacteria > Bacteroidota > Bacteroidia > Chitinophagales > Saprospiraceae > SLDF01. Next base: position 51,036 of record JALHRR010000026.1, on the reverse strand, counting down.
GCAAGGCTTCCAGCGTTTTAATTTGATCGGCTTTTTCTTCCTCGCCGGCTCTGATCACCTCTGATGGTATAATTGTGGGCGAACCTGTTTTGGATAAAAATGTATTAACGCCGATGATAGGAAGTTCTCCGGTATGTTTTAATGTTTCATAATACAAACTCTCCTCCTGAATTTTACCGCGTTGGTACATGGTCTCCATGGCTCCCAGCACCCCACCTCTTTCTGTGATTTTATCAAATTCTTCCATCACTGCTTCTTCCACCAAATCGGTGAGCGTTTCAATAATAAATGATCCCTGGATTGGATTTTCATTTTTAGAAAGTCCCAGTTCATGATTGATGATGAGCTGAATAGCCATTGCCCTTCTCACGGACTCTTCAGTAGGAGTGGTGATAGCTTCATCATAAGCATTGGTATGCAATGAATTGCAATTGTCGAAAATGGCATACAATGCCTGAAGTGTCGTTCTGATATCATTGAAAGCAATTTCCTGTGCATGCAGGGACCGGCCCGATGTCTGAATATGGTATTTCAGCATTTGTGAGCGCTCGTTTGCATTGTATTTTAACTTCAGTGCTTTAGCCCAAATCCTGCGGGCTACTCTTCCTATGACAGAATACTCTGCATCTACACCATTGGAAAAGAAGAAAGAAAGATTGGGTGCAAAATCATCAATACTCATGCCTCTTGAAACATAATATTCCAGAAAGGTAAAACCATTGGAGAGTGTGAACGCCAACTGGCTGATCGGATTTGCACCGGCTTCTGCAATATGGTATCCTGAAATGGACACTGAATAAAAGTTACGGACATTATGTTGGATGAAATATTCCTGCATATCACCCATCAGGCGCAGAGAGAATTCTGTCGAGAAAATGCAGGTATTCTGTGCCTGGTCTTCTTTCAGAATGTCTGCCTGGACAGTACCTCGGGTAGAGGATAATGCGTGTGCCTTAATCCTGGAATATGTTTCAGCATCCAGTATCTGATCACCGGTGATCCCCAGCATCATCAGTCCAAGGCCGTCATTTCCTTCAGGAATTGTGCCTATATATTGAGGTCTGCTAAGGCCATTGTCATCATAAAGTTCTTTTTTCTTTGCTTCGACTAGATGTTCGAGGCCATTTTCTTTTATGTATCTTTCACACTGCTGATCTATGGCAGTATTCATATAAAAAGCACAAATAGCAGCAGCCGGACCATTGATTGTCATAGACACAGATGTCCGCGGGTCACAAAGATCAAAGCCTGAATAGAGTTTTTTGGCATCATCCAGACAACATATGCTTACACCGGAATTCCCGATTTTGCCATATATATCCGGCCTGAAATCCGGATCTTCTCCGTAAAGTGTGACCGAATCAAAGGCTGTTGACAGTCTGTTGGCAGGCATTCCAAGAGACACGTAGTGAAATCGCTTGTTGGTCCTCTCGGGGCCACCTTCCCCTGCAAACATTCTTGTAGGGTCCTCTTCCTTTCTTTTAAACGGAAATACACCGGCGGTATATGGAAATTCTCCCGGCACATTTTCCTTCAAACTCCATCTCAAAATCTCGCCCCAGTCCTTGAAATTGGGTAGCGACACTTTTGGAATTTTAGTACCGGAAAGCGTTTTTGTAAATGTCTTGAGTTTGATTTCTTTGTTTCTGACCTTATATACAAACTCATCATTGCGATACGACTGCACTTTCTCCTCCCATCCATCAATAATCTTGCGGGCTTGTCCGTCCATTTCAAGCAACAGATTGTCAAAAACTCTGCTAAGGGTTTGGTATACCTCCTGTTTCCCTTCAATATCGCTATTTTCCAATACCTGCATGGAGGTTTTTACTCCAAAAGCTTTTCTGGCAATTTCTACCTGCTTTTCTACCCATACATTGTAGGCTCTGATACTATCTGTGATTTCAGAAAGATATCTGGTGCGATGGGGAGGGATGATATAAATTTTTTCACTGGAACCAGTGGGAAGTTCCAATTGGGATTCTAATGAAAAGCTTGTTTTGGTTTTTACAATCTCCAGCAATCTCAGATAAAGACTATTCATTCCCGGATCATTGAATTGGGAAGCCATAGTTCCCAGGACAGGCATGTTATCCAGCGGCTGATCCCACAATTGATGATTCCTTTGATATTGTTTGCGTACGTCTCTCAGAGCGTCCAGTGCGCCTCTTTTGTCAAATTTATTGATAGCGATCAGATCTGCAAAGTCCAGCATGTCTATTTTCTCCAGCTGAGTAGCAGCCCCGTATTCCGGAGTCATGACATATAAGGACACATCCGAATGGTCAATAATTTCTGTGTCGCTCTGCCCGATACCGGAGGTTTCCAGAATAATGAGGTCATATCCTGCAACTTTTAGCACATCTACTGCGGCCTGGACATATTTGGACAAAGCCAGATTGGATTGACGGGTGGCAAGAGAACGCATATAGACATTGGGATGATTCACAGAATTCATTCTGATTCTGTCTCCTAAGAGTGCACCTCCTGTCTTCCTTTTGGACGGATCCACAGAGATGACCCCAATGTGTTTATCGGGGAAATCCAGCACAAATCTTCTGATCAGTTCATCAACAAGGCTTGACTTTCCTGCTCCACCGGTGCCTGTGATGCCCAGAACCGGAACAGATTTTTTTGCAGCCTGAATATTCATTTGTTTGATCTCCTCCTGGCAGTTTTCAGGAAAATTTTCAAAGGCTGAAATTGTGCGGGCGACTATTCCCGGATTTTCAACAGATAGTTTTTTGACTTCGCCATTCAGTCTGTCCCCAATCGGGAAATCACATTTTTCCATTAAATCATTGATCATTCCCTGCAAGCCCATGGATCTTCCATCGTCAGGGGAATACAATCTTTCGATCCCATAAGCCTGAAGTTCTTTGATTTCAGATGGCAGGATAGTACCGCCTCCTCCGCCAAATATTCTGATATGTCCGGCCCCTCTTTCTTTCAGCAAGTCGTGCATATATTTGAAATACTCGTTGTGCCCTCCCTGGTAAGAAGTAATAGCAATCCCCTGCGCATCCTCCTGAATAGCCGTATTGACTATTTCCTGAACGGAACGGTTGTGGCCCAGGTGAATGACTTCGGCCCCTGATTGTTGCATGATCCGGCGCATGATATTGATAGCTGCATCGTGACCGTCAAACAGGGATGCGGCAGTGACAATTCTGATTTTATTCTTGGGCTGATACGCTGTGAATTGCATAGTTGAAAATTGTATTCTTGACCGGACTTATTCATTGATACAGAGCTGCCGGAAAAACGCCTGCGCAAAAATATGAAATCTCGGGAGATTAATCCCAATGACCACTCAATGTCAATAGTTCACTCAAAATCATGGCGGTCGCTCCCCAAACTATATGTCCGTGAACATCAAAATAAGGAACATCCTTTATCAGCATCTGGTTGCTGAGTGGCAGATCTTTGCGTCCCCGTTTTTCTGGAAGAATAAAAAACTCAAATGGAACTTCCAGTATTCCTGCTACTTCTGTCTCCTGAGGCAAAAAAGCCGGAGTAAAATCACAAAAAGCTACGACAGGATGGACCAGAAAGCCCGAAACCGGAACATATAAAGGTGTAAGCTGTCCTAGCACATTAACTCCCGGAGACTGTAAGCCTATTTCTTCCTCTGCCTCTCTGAATGCACAATCTATAATATCCAGATCAGTGGGTTCTTTTTTGCCTCCGGGGAAGCTAATCTGACCACTGTGCCGGTCATTTTCATATCGGGTACTTCGCTCAATCAGAATTATATGCCATTCATTTTGTCGGGGGTATAACAAGACCAATACTCCGGCATCTCTGGCTTCCGGTGGTGCAGGCCAGAGTTTGCGGCGAAATGCATGAGCCATTTTAAGCTGAGCCATCTCCCCGGGAAGTGGGTTTAAAAAGCCCGATTGAATATTTGTTATCAAATCCATATGCAGTCAGATAAAACAAAAATACCCCGAGACTTGCGAATCGGGGTATTCATATATTAGGGATATTTACTTGTTTGAAATCCGCAGGTAATTTTCCAGGGCCATAGTCATGGAAGGAGCTTCTTCTGCAGGCGCTTTTATATTGACAAAAAGGCCGCAATCTTCAGCTGCTTTCAATGTGAAATTTCCAAATACTGCTATTCGGGTTTCATTTTGCTTAAAATCAGGAAAGTTCTCATACAAGGATTGCAGGTCTATGGGACTGAAAAACACCAAAACATCATAAGTGATGTCTTTGAGGTCAGACAGATCTGCACTGACAGTCCTGTACATCAGGGCTTCCTGGAAATTTACTTTCTTATGCTCAAGAAATTTTACAACATCGAGACTGCCCAAATTGGAACAGGGGAGTAAAAATTTCTCTTTGATATGCTTGGTGAAGTAATTGGAAAGATCTTCAATAGATTTGGTACCCACAAATACTTTGCGTTTGCGGTACAAAATGTATTTTTGAAGATAGTTGGCAACTGCCTCACTGCTGCAAAAATATTTTGTTTCCTGTGACATTTTGATGCGCATCTCCTCACACATTCTGAAAAAATGCTCAATAGCACTCTTGGAAGTGAAAATGACGGCAGTAAATTCATCCGGTCTGATTCTAAACTTGCGAAACTCTTTCTCTGTCACAGGATCTACCTGAACAAAAGGTCTGAAGTCTATTTGCAGTTTGTACCTGTCCTCTAGTTCAAAATATGGAGATCTTTGAGGTTGTGGCTGGGAGATTAGAATCGTTTGGATCTTCTTATAATTCTCAATCACGGCTGTAGTCATTGCTGGCATCCGGCGGGTGTTAGTTAATAATTCACCGATAAGTGATCAAACAGACTGGAACAATTTCCATAAAATGAAAACCGGCCCAATTTCGACAGCGCAAAGATAGATAAAAAAATGAAAAAAGTTTTTTGATAAAAAATTCACTCCAAGAATTAATCCTTTCAATTGCCTTAATGTATAAAATAACAGGCTTAGAGCCAAACCCGAATAAGCTGCAATGATTACAATTTCTTCAACAGCAAATGCCATGATTGCATTTACCGGAACCAATAAAATACCCAGAAGACAATTGTATAACAGGATACTGAAATTAAATTGAAAACTTTCTTTAGATACCGGAAAAAATACCCCAAGGAAATAAAGTACAAGATGCTTAATCCCATAAACTAAAAATACGATCACTACGCATGCCAGCAACAGAACTGGTCCTTCCTGCCATTCATTTTTGCCCAATAAGCCCAGACTTAAGTAAATAAACAATCCGGCGTTCAAAAAATATAAAAGGTAAAATGCTCCAAATCTAAATCTGATGGGCTCATTTACTGAACGGTATAAAAGCTTTAAGTAATTGTCGTTCCAGATGGATTTGTAAAGTTTCACTATGAAGGACCTGTATAATCCAACCAGTACTGCCAGACAAATCATTAGAATCATCAAAATGGTGAAAAGCAAATCTTTGTCAACTCTGTCGGCCACATTGTCCAGTAAGGGATCCTGGAAGCTGATATCACTCTGTGGTATCCGAATAATTTCAAAGGGATTTTCATTTTCATTCTCTGAAATTAAAATGGAAGCTTCTACAGGGGCTAAAGTATCATCTGCGGGTGTAACCAGCGTTTCATCAGGAATAATCAGTTGCGCTGTTTTCTGTGTGTCAGCCTGATAAATGTGAGCATTGCGAAGGGAATCGACCCAATGGGCAGAGCGATTTTTAATATCAAAGGGATTCCAGCGCTGATCCGCAAGCAATGATTGCGTATTCAACAGCAGTAAAAGGTACATTACTGTGAGGAGTCTTTGTTTCACGATATCTGTATAAGCAAAAAGTATGCTAATATACGGCCATTGAGGCAAACTATCAAAAACAGGCTTCTGGGAGTACAGAAAATTCCGGGGATTTGTTCGTGGGGAGCTTGCTGTGCCGGGCTGTAATTCGTTCCGCACTGCGCCCCAGGCGTGTTAGAATGGAACTCTTGGTCCAGTGTGTGAGCCTCGGCTGCCTTGTAGTTCGCAGGGTTTTCTCGTGTGTAGATAAAAGCTCGCAGAGAGAGGTGTAGCGCGCCTAGGGCGCGTTAGAAGGAAGCTCCTCTTCCGGTGTGTGAGCTCGGGTGTTGCCCGGCTCGTGTGAGCCGGCGGCCTGCGGCCGAGCGGGATGTGGTTCACTTCGTTCACGGGATGTGTAACAGCCAATGATCGTCCCAGACGATCAAATTAGAGACACACTCAAACCTCTCTCACCAGGTTGTTTCCACACCCTAACACACCACTCACAATTCATCCCGTGAGCTGCGCGAACCACATCCCGCGAATTCGACGAAGGAGATTTCGCACACACGGCGCGCAGCGACACACACGATCTCTACACTGAAACCTGAAGGCGCAGCCGACCTCAACCCGGCTGTTTCTCTAAAGGCTCAAGGCTCGAAGCTCTAACCGGCTGTTCCTAAAACCACTTTTGTTTTTTAAAATAATAAACCATCGCTGCTGCCATAAAAATCATCAATCCCCAAACAGCGAAATATCCGTACTTCCAGTCCAGCTCAGGCATTACTCTGAAGTTCATTCCATACACACCCACAATGAACGTGATCGGAATAAAGATTGTCGAAATAATAGTCAATACCTGCATGATTTTATTGGTGCGCATGTTGATCGTATTTTGATACATGTCATTGATTCCTGTCAATAATTCTCTGCAAGTTTCCAGTGCCTCTGTAATATTCAAAATGTGATCATACAGATCACGGATATACAAATAATGCTGATCTCCTTCATACGGATCTTCCAGTTTCAGAAGTCTGTTGGCAACTTCCCTGAGTGGAAGTGTGATCTTTCTCATCAATAGTATATCACCGCGCATCAGGTGCCACTGGTGCTTAAACTGATGATTTTCATTCTCTGAAATGTCCGACTCCAGGTCCTGAAGTTGGGATTCAATTTTATCCAGAATTTCAAAATACTGATCAACGACCAGGTCCATGAGGGCATACACAAGATATGTGCTGTTTTTCTGTCTTAACCTGGATCCTTCTTTCAGCAATCTTTCTTTGATAGGTTCAAATAAATCTGATTCATTTTCCTGAAATGAAATGACCAAACCCGGCTTGAAAAATATTCCGATTTGCTCTGTGACCAGCAGATTATCGCTAAAACTAAGGGCTGTAATAAAAATTAAATTGCCATCATCAAATTCGTCAAATTTGGGTCGCTGCCCGGGATGTAATATATCTTCGAGGCCTAGCGGGTGTATTTTGAATGTTGTTCCTATTTTTTGAATCAGTTCTATATCATGCAGACCTCTCAGATCATACCACAGATTGACTCCGGAAATAAGCTCACTTTCAATATCCCCGGCATCATTTATTTGCTCCAGTATTTCTGCATTGTATTTCCAGCCATTCAGGAAAGGAGTTTCAAGACTTCTTTGTCCCGCAAATATCAAGGTACCCGGGGATAGCCCCGGCTTCTTTATATGCTGTTTTTTCCTCCTTTTATGCGACATTAGTTAATAGTTTGGTCCGGAGATAGATGTTGTTTTGCAAAATGTAAGACATTTTGTGGATAGGGTATGATAATACCGCAGGCATCAAATCTTTTTTTGATAGTTTCCAGAAGATCACAATTCAGCTCAAAGGCTTCAGCAGAATTCATGGCCCAGGCCCAGCCACGCAATAATATTCCATGATCACCAAGAGTTATGACTCTGACAGGTACTATTGGTATTCCGTTTTCGACCTGTTCCTGTGTCCTGTTGTCTACAAAAAACTTGTGCTTTTCTATTTCTTCAGCAATGATGGACTTGGCCAGGTCGAGATCAGAATCATATGAGATGGAGACTTCTACCCATTTGCAAATCCTGTTGTCCTCAATGTCAGCATTGACAATGATTTCCTGTGAAATTACAGAGTTGGGAATAATGATTCTTCTGTTTTCGAAGTCCCGAATGATGACGTGCCGAAGAGTGATATCCTCTACGATTCCATGCATGGTATCCTTTATTTTTATGCGCTGATTGACCCGAAAGGGCTTGAAAATTACTATGAATACTCCACTGACAATATTGCTCAGTGCATGCTGTGAGGCCAGGCCTATTGCCAGCGCCAGAATTCCGGCACCTGCCAGCAGAGATTTTGCTACAGTGCGAAGTGGATGTGTTTCATAGATGGCAAAACTGATACCTACAATATAAATCAGCGCTGTCCCGGCATGAGCAATGAATTTATAACTGGTTGGATCGTTTCTCATGATCTGAGTAGCTTTCCAGATAAACCTGTCATAAAAAGTTCTGAAGACATAATTGCCGATGACAGTCAGAATCAAAATGCCCAGCAAATTGAAGACAAGTGAAAAGTTTTGCAAAGCTGCAGGAGCTGTATCCAGAAAAATGAAGCCTGCTGAATTCATGTTATTATAAAAATGTTTAATGCTTATATCGCACAAAAATAGCAAGTTTTGACAGGATAAACTTTTTTTCTGGAAAAAATAAAGATGGGGTCATTTTTAATATCTTTGTAAACTGCTACTGCCATAGAGCTTCCTGAATGATCCGTTCGATCATCCAATGTTACATTCATTGCATTATATTCGTTACTCCAATTGAAAAACACATTTCATTATGACACGACTGTTCACCTTTCTGATCTTGTTTTTGTTGATGTTGCCTCAGACCTATGCGCAGAAAGAAATTATGCTCGAAGATATTTGGGCAAGACCTACTTTTCAGACTAAATCCGTGCCGGGATTCAATTTTACAGCTGATGGAAAGCATTATTTACGCCTTGAAAAAAATGCAATTCTCAGATATGATATCTCTACAGGATCACTTCAGGATACTTTGCTCAATGCCGAAAGTCTGCAAAATGCGGATGGAAACAAAATAAAAATTTCTGATTATTCTTTCAGCAATGATCAAACATTGGTACTGTTGGAAACAGAGCCTGAAAGTATCTACAGACATAGCAAAGTGGCTCATTATTATGTGTACAATCGTGCCAGCAAAACGCTGAGTGCCCTATATGAAGCTGCTAAACAAATGTATCCCCATATCAGTCCCGATGCAGGCAAAATTGCCTTTGTGGTAGATAATAATATCATGATAAAAGATCTTAAAACCGGAAAAACTGCTCCTGCAACAAAGGATGGAATGAAAAATAAAATCATCAACGGTGCGGCGGATTGGGTGTATGAAGAGGAGTTTGTTCTGACACGAGCTTTCGAATGGTCACCTGATGGTAAATACCTTGCGTTTATCAGATTTGATGAAACTGAAGTTCCGCAGTTCACCATGGAAACCTACAATGATGCATTGTATCCGACTCCGGTCACTTTTAAATATCCCAAAGTAGGGGAGAAAAATGCAGGGGTTAGTTTACTTATGTATGATTTGGCAAGCAGTAAAACCATTCCGTGCAATTTGGGCAAACTAGAGGATATGTATATCCCCCGGATCAAGTGGAGTCCGGAAAATCAATTGCTGGCATTTGTCATGAACAGACACCAGAATCACCTTCAGTTGATGCAGGTAAATCCTCAGACGGGCTCATCCAAAATATTCATGGAAGAAAAAAATGAGTGGTATATCGACATTCATGATGATATGACTTTTCTGCCGGGTGGTAATGGATTTATCTGGTCCAGTGAACAGGATGGTTATCAGCATCTTTACTGGTATGAGGCAAATGGTAAACTTAAAAAGCAACTTACAAAAGGAAACTTTGATGTCACTTCATTTTATGGAGCAGATGCTAAGAATAACAAAATTTACTATCAGGCAGCGGCAAAATCCCCCATGCAAAGGGAGGTATATGAAATGGATATCCAATCCGGAAAAACGAGAACGCTATCAACTGCGTCCGGATGGAATGGTGCTCAATTCAGTGCATCATATGATTTTTATGTGCTCACTCATGCGACAGCCAATACTGCGCCGCTAATGGGAGTTTTTAATAGAAAAGGGGAGCAGGTCAGAGCGCTTGAAAATAATCAGCGGATGGCAGAGTTGCAGAAAGAATATGGAATGACGCCGCTGGAATTTTTCAATTTCAAAACGTCAGAAGGAGTAGAGTTGAATGGATATATGATCAAACCGGCGGATTTTGACCCTGCGAAAAAATATCCTGTTTTTATGTTTTTGTATGGTGGACCGAATAGTCAGCAAGTGACAGACAATTGGAAGGGAGCAAATTACTTTTGGTTTCAGATGCTGGCACAGAAAGGTTATATCGTAGCTTGTGTAGACAACAGAGGGACGGGTGCACGTGGTCAGGAATTCAGAAAAATGACTTACTTAAAGCTCGGGCACTATGAGACAATTGATCAAATTGAAGCGGCAAAATATCTTGGTAATCTACCCTATACTGATGCATCCAGGATTGGAATTTTTGGATGGAGTTATGGAGGCTATATGTCTTCCCTGTGTATTTTGAAAGGAAATGATGTGTTCAAGGCTGCTATTGCTGTAGCTCCTGTTACTAATTGGAAATGGTATGATACTGTATATACAGAGAGATATATGCGAACTGAAAAAGAAAATGCAGCAGGTTACAAAGAAAACTCACCGGTTTATTTTGCGGACAGATTGAAAGGATCATATTTGTTGGTCCATGGAATGGCGGATGATAATGTACATTTTCAGAATACTGTTGAAATGGCAAATGCATTGATTAAAGCCAATAAACAGTTTGATACATATTTTTATCCCAACAGAAACCATGGAATATATGGCGGTACAGCCAGATTGCACCTGTACACCAAGATGACTGATTTCATTATGAAGAACATTTAATTCACCGAAACTGAGAAGCTTTAGTAAGTGATTATCAAGGAATTATTTAACGGTATTATTTGTTTTTCTACAATAATACAAACACCATAGAATGACCAGGAGATCCTCATATTATTTGTCTGTGCTTGCTTTCTTATTGGCAGGTATGCCGGGCAATATGTCAGCACAAACCGTAGATTTTGATAAAGCCTGGATGGACTTGCAGTTCATCATAGGAACCTGGAAAATCGAGTCAGGGGCAGAAATGGAGAAATGGGAGTTTGTGAATGAGAAGGAATTAAGAGGGAAGGGGTTTGCATTAAATGGCAGAGATACTATTCTCAAAGAAGTGATTCAGCTGATATATAATGAATCGGGAATTCACTATGTTGCTAAAGTAAAAGGCCAAAACAACAATGAATCCATCACTTTTTCATTAGTAAGTACTCAAAAGGCTACCTTTGTATTTGAGAATAAAGCGCATGATTTTCCACAAAGAATCAATTATCGAAAGATCTCTGATACACTGATAATGGCCTGGATAGAAGGTGAAAAAAATGGTGAAAAGAAGAAGATGGAGTATCCAATGAAAAAGACAAATTAAAATATGTTCATCACTACGACTGATTTTATACCCGGCTATATTATCGCTGAGGTGATTGATATTGCACGTGGAAGTACAGTAAAAGCCAGGCATATCGGCAAGGATATCGGAGCCATGTTTAAAACCATGGTGGGAGGGGAAATTGAAGCTTATACCAACTTGATGGCAGGAGCCAGAGAGGAAGCAATTGAAAGAATGGAAGCTGATGCAGAACGAATGGGTGCCAATGCTGTTATTAACGTGCGGTTTATGACTTCTGCTATCATGCAGGGAGCCTCAGAAATACTGGCTTACGGAACGGCTGTACGCATTGAACAAATAAATGTATAGTGTTGAAAAATATAGAAATAAAGAACAGAAAAGCGAAGCATGATTATCATTTCCTTCAATCATTTGAAGCAGGAATTATGCTGGCCGGAACTGAAGTAAAATCTATCAAGGCAGGCCATGCCAATCTCAGCGATGCCTATTGCTTTTTTAATGGTGGTGAATTATGGGTGCACAGCCTGTACATTAAAGAATATCAGCAGGGCGCCTATAATAATCACGATACCAGAAAGGACCGCAAGCTGCTGCTGAATAAATCAGAGTTGAAAAAACTTGCCAAAAAAGCTGAAGACAAGGGAATCACTATCATACCTTACAGAATGTTTGTCAACGATCGGGGATTCATCAAGCTGGAAATATATCTCGCTGAAGGCAAAAAGTCTTATGATAAACGCGAGACCATTAAGGAACGCGACACAACCAGAGAATTGGAACGAACTTATCGTGTGCGGTAGGAGGAGATTGAGGTAGGGAGAGTGAGTTTCTTGTGGAGTGTGTGGGAAGATTGATGGGATTGAAGTGAGGAGTATTGTGCAAATGTGTGTGCGTGCGGGAAGATTGATAAGATTGAAGAAGATTGATGGGATTGATAAGATTGATGTGGTTGAAAGAAATATACGGCTGCTATTTGGCTGTTTCCGGCTGTTATCGATAACCATTAACCGGATAACCAATTAAACATCAGTAATATACCCCAGACTACCAGGTCAGTGTTAATCCTGCCATTCCAGCTGGTATATTTTGTTGCAACAGTCTGATTTGTTGTCCTTCGGTCATTTTCAACATACTAAAACCTGTGGGATTTATCTGGAAATTCAAACTGCCGGTGCGATCCTTTTCAAGTTTCATTTTTTGGGTTCTATTTTTTGTTTCCAGCTTTAAAGCAGTATATGTGGTAGCCCATCCGAGAGCAGCTCCCGCTCCAGTCATAAGCATTGACCCCAGCATTTCAGTATCTGCCAAATAACTTACACCCAGCCCCAGAAAAGTACCCACGCCTGTCCCAATGGTAATCACGGCCCCTTCGGATTTAGTGAATGACGTATTTTTTGTAAGTATGTAAGACGTACAAAGGCCTAATGTGCTTGTAATGAAGATAGTATTGTAAACTGGCTTTTCATTTCTGAAGGCATCAACAACAGATAATCCAAGAAGTGTTCCTACAAATCCACCCGCATTAATGGCCCGCCAATCTCCGCCGCTGCGGGGATTGTAATTTTGCAAAAAATGTGCACCCACAATTCCAAGTGCGGATCCTCCCAGCATGGCAATTCCCGTTTTTCTGGCATCTTCTGCATCGCTGAATGAATTATTCAATAAAAAACCGGAGGTCATCCCCCAAATATTTCCTGAGTTCCACGCAATGGAACGGGAATGGTCAATTCCATATTTTTTTGCAATGAAATATCCAGCCCATCCCTCAGCAAGACTGAATAAACCAGCCGGTACCAATAAATTCTTGTCCTCCTCAAGGAAAAAATCATCATTAATTGTCCAGTGAAGTGCCATGCCGTGTAAATATCCGGCCATAGATCCCCAAAAGTGAGTATTTGCGGCGGCTGGATTTATCCATTTGTTTTGTGTAAGTACCAGTGTAGATGTAAATCCCGCAGCTGCAGTTAAATATGGCAAGAATTTTCCAAATTTTGTTCTTTCAATTTTGAAATCAACTCCGAAAGATCCTCTTGTAAAAACTGTATCACTGAATAGTGATGAAATATAAATACCCTGACCAATTCCGTGCATAGTAGCTGATGTTATCAGGTAATATTTACCATCCCGCTCTTTAATTAAGACTGAATCAATGGCAGGAATCTGCTCTTTTTGAGCGACTGATAATTGTGCAACGATAAGAAATATCGCAAGAAATGAATATTTGTAAATATTTACCTTCATATCTGTGTGATGTATGGATATTGAATTTAAAACTTAATACGAACAAAAATTACTAAATGCTGCCTGCAAATTAATTAACAATCTTTTAAACAAACGACATTACAATAATACCCGTCGTTAACATTAACTTTCAATCTTATATTTCCGGGCTACTTTTATTAAGTAATATTTTTAAAACATGAAAAATACAGCAATACTCTGCTTCCTCTTTTCGATCCTGTTATTTACCGCATGTTATAAAAACTACGATAATATAAAAGTACTGGGATGGGTGCCAATTTACAGTGATTCGATTGATCTGGATATTAAAGTAGAATCGCCCAGAACAGTCACTTCTCTTGAAAGAATTTATGTTTTTCAACAATACATCTTTGCTATTGAAAAGGCAAAAGGAGTGCATATCATAGACAATTCCAATCCGGAAGCTCCTGTTCCGATTCACTTTCTATCCATTGTAGGAACTACAGAAGTAGCGATAAAAGACCATTATTTATACACAGATCAGCTTAGTGAATTAGTAGTTATTGATATTCACAATATTGCAGAAGCGATGGAGTTGGGCAGACTGGAAGGTGTTTTTCCTAATTCCGGAAATCTTCCTGATCAGAATTCAGGATATTTCCAGTGTCCGGATCCCGGAAAAGCAGTGGAAGGCTGGGTGAGAGATTCTATGTTCATTCCTGATTGTTCCATTTAATCCTATGAAAACCATGAGAAATAACGCTATCTGTTTTGTCATTGTACTGATGAGCATTCTGTCATGTAGCAAGGATGCAAGCCCTGCAGGAAATGTAGGACAAGGTGGGTCCCTGGCCCGGTTCAGTATTATTGGGAATAACCTGTATGTAATCAGTGGCCCAAACTTGAAAACCTTCAGTTTAACTGATCCTCTGAATCCTGCATTGATGGATGAGCAGAGAGTAGCCTTTGATATTGAGACACTATTTCCTCTCGGTGAATTTCTTTTGATAGGAGGACAGAGCGGTATGCATATTTTTTCCAGAGATGCTGCAGGACGTCCGGAATATATCAGTGCCTATCAGCATGTGCAGGCTTGTGATCCGGTAGTGGCTAATGACACCGTAGCTTTTGTCACATTGAGAAGTGTGGAAGGCTGTCGGTTTACTGAGACCAATCAACTGGAAGTTCTGGATATCAGAGACAAAAGAAATCCCCAATTAATCAAGGCATACACTGATTTTGAAAACCCGGCAGGATTGGCTCTGGATGGAAATTTACTTTTTATTTGTGACCTCGAAAACGGATTTTTTATGCTGGATGTTTCAAAGCCTTCCGATGTCAAAATATTGCACCACATTAAGGGAGTGAATGTACACGATGCCATTGCCAGAAACGGTTTATTGTTATTGGTTGGACCTAAAAAACTATATCAATATGATTATTCCAATCCTGCAGCTCCAAGGCAGTTATCCACTTTAGTGGTTCCGGACTAAGATTGAATTACATGTTTAGAAGCTTTCTCATTCTTTTTTGTATTCTCTTTATAATTTTTCCTGCCCGAACTCAGGATGAAATTGCCAGTACAGCTGTTCCGGAGTTTGCCTTCAAATTAAATGTTTTTCCTGTGATCTTTCGCGATTTGGGTGTTGGTGTGCCTCGAATACAGATGGGATTTGAGAGAAGAATCAGTTCAAAATACGCTTTACTTACTGAATTAGGATATGGAAGCAGTTTCAATGGAACCGTTTTTGCAAAATACAATGCGAGAGATATTTCCGGAAATATAGGCATCCGCAAATATTTTGGGCTCAGGAATGTAAGCCGAAAATATTGGATATTAAATCTAACGCAGGATTATTACAAGCACGATCTAAGGTCCTGGGTTTGTATGAATGATTGTGAATATTTCAGAAGAATTCAATATACAGAAAGTAACTGGAGAACAGGGATAATGGGAGGAATGGGCATTGTGATAAAATTCGGCTCACGATTCAGTCTGGACTTTGATTTCACTGTTGGTTTATATAACAGATATTCTGCGGTCACAGGAATTCCTGCTGACCTGGACTCAGAAGTGTTTCGGAGGAATAATCATATTCAGGCAGAAGGAAATCAAATTCTGCCACATTTTCAGCACAGAATCCGCTTGAGCTGGGATTTTTATGGGAAGTAAGTGTTTGATATTGAATGCTATATAGGTTACTCTGACAGATTTAAAGTTCAACTTTAAATCTGTCAGAATGATACAATTATTTTAAAAGACAATGTAATTTGCTTGGCTTTCTCTTGAGATTAATGAAAAAGCTGCTCTCTCGTTTTCCTGATCTGGCTTACAAAATCAGCATAATCTTCATCGCTCAATATTAACTTTCACATCTAAGCAGACTTATGCCTTACTACTTATGACCTACGCCTGCATATAACTCTCTATCGGCGGACAGGTACAAACCAGATTTCTATCCCCATATGCATTATCCACTCTTCCTACAGAAGGCCAGAATTTGTGTCCCATTCTGAGATAAGGAAGCGGGTATGCAGCTTTCTCTCTGCTGTATGGAAGATCCCATTCATCAGATGTCAGCAATTCTGCCGTATGAGGAGCATTGTGCAGGACATTGCTTTTCTCAGGATATTCACCTCTTGCGATTTCATCGATCTCTTCTCTGATCTGTATCATGGCATCGCAGAATCTGTCCAGCTCTGCCATGTCTTCACTTTCCGTAGGCTCTATCATCAATGTTCCGGCTACAGGGAAAGATAGTGTAGGTGAATGGAAACCATAATCAATCAAACGCTTGGCTACATCTTCTGCCTGCACTCCGATCGCTTTGAATGGATTGAGGTCGATGATCATCTCATGAGCTGCACGGCCATTCTTGCCGGTGTACAGGATTTTATATGATTTCTCCAGTCTTGCTTTCATGTAATTGGCATTCAGAATAGCATAGCGGGTGGCATCTGCTACTCCCATTTTGCCCAGCATTTTGATATAAGCATAGCTGATCAAAAGGATACTCGCACTTCCCCAAGGAGCTGCAGAAACTGCATATACCGCTTTATTACCGCCCGTGGTCACTACAGGGTGTCCCGGTAGGTAAGGTGCCAGTTTATCATTCACACAAATAGGGCCCATGCCCGGTCCACCGCCTCCGTGAGGAATAGCAAATGTCTTGTGAAGGTTTAGATGGCAAACATCGGCGCCGATCAGTCCCGGAGAGGTCAATCCTACCTGTGCATTCATGTTGGCTCCATCCATATATACAAGTCCTCCGTTCTGATGGATAATCTCGCATATCTCGCGGATACCTTCTTCAAATACTCCGTGAGTAGAAGGATAAGTCACCATCAATGCAGACAGCGTGTCTTTATATTGTTCAGCTTTGCTGCGTAAATCATCTATGTCGATATTACCCTGTTCGTCGCATTTGACTACCACTACATCCATTCCCACCATGACTGCACTTGCCGGATTGGTGCCGTGGGCTGAAGAAGGAATCAGATTGATGACACGGTGTTTGTCTCCTCTGTCAAGATGGTATGCGCGAATAGTCAATAATCCAGCATATTCTCCCTGAGCTCCCGAATTAGGCTGAAGGGAACATGCTGTAAAACCTGTGATTTTGCACAATGCATCACTCAATTCCTCAAAAACCTGACGGTATCCCGCTGTCTGCTCAACCGGAGCAAATGGATGTATGGAAGAAAAGTTTTCCCAGCTTACCGGAATCAATTGAGTCGCGGCATTTAACTTCATAGTACAAGAACCCAGCGCAATCATAGAATGAACCAAAGACAAATCTTTGTTTTCCAGGCGCTTGATATAACGCATCATCTTTGTCTCAGTGTGATGCATATTGAAAATTGGATGAGTCAGTATGTCACTCTGTCTGTGTAATTCAGAAGAAATACCGAAACGCAAATCAGAAATGGCCTGACCCTTACCCACAAGATTAAATAGACTGATCACCTCTTCAATATCAGTTTGTGAATGAGTCTCATCAACAGCAAGTCTGATATATCCACTTTCGTATCCAAAATTGTAATTCAATGCTTCGCTGTGCGCTTTGAAGGAATCTGCATCCACAGCAGATACTTTTACCATAACAGTATCAAAAAACTGCTGGTGAACAACCTCGAATCCGGCATTCTGAATGCCATAAGCCAGATGAATAGCCTTCTGATGGATATCTTCAGCAATATATTTCAAGCCTTCCGGACCGTGATACACAGCATACATACTGGTCATGATTGCCAGCAAGGCCTGAGCTGTACAGATATTGGAAGTCGCTTTTTCTCTTCTGATATGTTGCTCTCTCGTTTGTAATGCCATTCTGAGGGCCGGTTTTCCGTGGCTATCCACTGACATACCGATGATTCTGCCCGGAATCAATCTTTTGTAATCTTCTTTGGTTGCAAAAAATGCAGCATGAGGACCACCGAATCCCATCGGTACCCCAAATCTCTGAGTATTTCCTACAACTACGTCTGCGCCCCATTCGCCTGGAGCTTCGAGGATCACAAGACTCATGATATCTGCTGCAACTGTGACAGCGATATCGCTTGCTTTCATGGTTTCGGTAAGTGCTTTGAATGAAGCCACCTGACCATTCTTGTCAGGATATTGCAACAGTATGCCAAACACATCATCAGCAGGAAGCATCTTATCCATAGAAACCAGTTCCACAACGATATCCAGTGGCTGAGCTCTGGTCATCAACACATCTATAGTCTGAGTTAAGACCGTATCGGCCACCAGAAATTTATTTTTTGAAGCTTCTTTGACTTTTTTGTTTTTCACATGAAAAAACATAGCCATTGCTTCGGCAGCAGCAGTGGCTTCATCCAGCAAGGAGGCATTTGCAATAGGCAAACCAGTCAGGTCGCTAATCATAGTTTGGAAATTCAGCAATGCTTCCAGTCTCCCCTGAGCAATTTCAGCCTGATAAGGAGTGTACTGTGTGTACCATCCCGGATTGGAAAAAACATTTCTCAAAATGACACTTGGTGTCACAGTTCCGTAGTACCCATAGCCGATAAAAGACTTGCTTACTTTATTCTTAAGAGCGATTTTTTTCAGGCTTTCCAGGTAGTCAGATTCACTCAGCGCATCCGGAATATCCAGCTCGCCCTGAATACGTATAGAGGCAGGAATGGTTTCATTGACCAGTTGCTCAAGAGATGAAACACCAATAAATTTCAACATATGGGACAATTGTTCGTCCGAGATTCCGATATGCCTGTTTTGAAATGCAGAAGGGATGCTGATATTACTCATTAGATGGCTTTATTTAAATGTGGCGCAAAATTAACTTTTATCGGGTTAAAATCCCCATACAAACCATCAAAGTTGAGACAATGTTTTGGCATCTATACTTCGGGGCTGAAATAGGTTCTGTCAATTTATTGGCAGCGTACATGAGCTTGTTGAGAGGCTTATTGAACTATAAAGTGGCAACAGAGTAAGGAGCTTGCTAATAAATTAGCAAGACCAAAAGAATCTTGAATAATTGACTTCCATCAGAGATAGAAACATTTCTGTCGAAAAATATAGTTGATATATCAACCAATGATTTATATTTGTCCTATGGAAAAGTTGGAAAAAGTATTTTTCTATCATTTGGAGAAAGCCATCAAATCCTACAGACAGTTTGCCCAGAGTCAATTGAGAAAAAACAGCTTTCAGATCACAGTGGATCAGTGGTTGTTGTTGAAAACCTTACATGATGAGCCAAGTCTCAACCAGATCGCTATTGCAGATAGGGTATTTAAAGACAAGGCCTCCATCACAAGGATGATTCAGGCACTGGAGGAGAGCGGATACATTAGTCGTGTTGCACATGCAACTGACAAAAGGCAAATAGAGCTCAGTATCACTCCGGCCGGTCATGAATTGATTCAGCATATCACTCCTATTGTATTGTCATACAGAAAAGCAGCCTTGAACGGAATCAGCGAACAGGAACTCCTGATTGCTGAAAAAGTGATGAAAACCATTGCCCTAAACAGCAAAGACAACGCTTAAAATATTCATTATGAAATATGGTCTTCTCAAAGGCAATACCCTTGTATTGCTTATGATTTTATTGACAGAATCATTGATATCACAGACATTGCCCAGACGTGTATTTCTGGGGATACAGATGGAACCCTTAACTGAAGATGCCAAACGCATCATGGGGATTGATAATCCTTCAGGAGTTCTGGTTTCTGAAGTATTTGCACAATCAACTGCCTCTAATGCCGGTTGGCAAAGGGGAGATGTTTTGATCAAATTACAGGAGAAGTCAGTGGCGGGCACCGATGAGGTATTCGCGGTTTTGTCTGGACAAAAAGCAGCCAGCAAATTTACATTTGAACTGATCCGGGATAAGAAAACAATCAAAGGAAATGCAATTTTCTCTTCCTTTCCGGAAGAAAAATATGAAGATATTTCAATGGAATATACATCGGCAAGCTCCCCTGTGGGTCCTCAGAGAATAGTCCTGAGCAAGCCTGCAAAATCAAGCGGAAAAAAGCCGCTTATTGTATTTATAGGTGGAATAGGATGTTATTCTTTGGACACTCCATTTGATACCAGCAGGAGTGAAATTCAGTTGCTTAATCATCTCAGCAGATCCGGATTTATTTGTGCACGACTTGAAAAGCCGGGAATGGGAGATAATGCAGGAAACAGTAAGCCCTGTGAAGAATTGAGTTTCCTGGAAGAAAGCAATAGTTACGTAGCTTCCATTCGATCTCTTAAAAACAGAGCAGATGTAGATTCGAATGCAGTCTATGTAATCGGTCATAGCATGGGAGGTGTTTTTGCTCCGCTCATTAGTCAGCAAACGAAGCTTAAAGGAATCATAGCTTACGGAACAATAGGCTCAAATTTCATTGAGTATCTGGCTAAAACCAGAAGGACCATTGCTGCAGCATTTGATATGAATCCGGTAGAAACAGATGATTTGATAAAAGAATTTTGTGCCTGCAGCGCTTACTATTTTGCAGATAAATTGACCACGGATCAGGCATCTTTGAAAAACCCGGCTTGTCGTGAATACCTCTCCGTTTTAGATCTGAGATCCAGAGCTTACAACGATGAATTATATGCATTCAATTACCCTGAATTATGGAGTACTTACAAAGGGAAAGCTCTTTTGCTCTGGGGAGAAAATGATTATATCGCCTCCAGAGAAGACCATGAGATTCTCAAAAAAACCGTGGACTATTATAAAAAGGGTTCGGCTGATTTCATAATCGTACCTCAGGCAGATCATGGGATGAATATTACATCGAGCTTTCAGGAAGCACGCACCAATCCCGGTCCATACCAAACCGGAGTTTCTCAAATTGTCCTAAACTGGTTGAAAAAAGCGCAATCATGAGAATATTTTTCTGCTTTCTTCTGTGGCTATTGCTTCCGATTTTGTGCTGCACTGCGCAACAAACTAAGGATGTGACAAATCTCCTCAATAACTATATTGAAGGGGTTGAATCTTTGGAGATTCCGGCATTTACCTATGATTACAGGACTTACTTTCAGCGAATTCCGGAGCGGGCAAAACTGGAAACCCAAAAGCAATTTTTTTCCAATTTCAGCGCCGATTTATCCATAATCACAAGAAAGAACCTATCAGCAAATGACAACATAGCATTAGATCATTTGCACTATGAATGTGCGTTTCAGCTGGATCGCATAAATCTTGAATTGGCCTGGGAGGCAAAAGGACGTGAGATTCCTGGCGGGGGATTGTACGACTTTCATCAGAAAGAAAAATGGTATGCTCATTTCATCCAAAAATTTACAACACTTCAGATAAGCCCGGAAGAAATTATGGCTTTCGGAATGCAGGAAGTGAGCAGGATCAATGGCGAAATTGATCAAATAAGAAAGAAGAATGGATTCGCTTCCCTGGAAGAAATGTATGTTTTTCTCCATCATGATTCTTTCTTTTTGACGGATAAAAAGCTGATTCATGAAGCTTTTGGAAAAGTAGACAGTATAGCCAGACGCAGCATGGATTTATACGTAGGAGAAGTCTCCATTCCCGAAGTTTATCCTATGGAATGGCCCGGGGCTGGTGCACATACACCACCCGGAATCTACCTTCACCGCAGTCAGAATGCCTATGGAAAGGATGTTTTTCAATACAACTTTTATGGTGAAAGATATAATAAACGCATGATCGACTGGCTGTATATGCATGAAGCTATACCGGGTCATCATCTGCAATCAAGCATCAGAGCAGAGAAGAATCCTGATGTTTTGCAGGAGCAAAGTATATATCCCGGAAATTTTGAGGGATGGGCTTGTTATGTAGAGTACCAGGGCAGAGCGCTAGGATTGATGAAAGATGATTTCAGCTATGTAGGGTGGCTGGAATGGGATCTTGTGCGCTCTGCCAGACTGGTCATGGAAGCAGGAATACATCATGCAGGATGGTCGAAGGAACTGGCGCACAAATTCTGGAAAGATCACATTTTTGGACAAGACGAAATTGCTGATCGGGAAATCACCAGAGTCACCAATTGGCCTGGACAGGCACTCAGCTATAAGCTGGGGGCGAGATTTATTTCCGAACTATTTGCAAAAGAAAAAGCACAGTCCCCTGCAAACACTCAGGCAGATATGCATCTCACATTTTTGCAAATGGGTATGCGGCCATTACCCGTCATTGCTGCACACTTCGATGAGCTACTAGATCAAAAAATAAAAAACAAAGGATGATCAACCCCTTGATTTAAGTTGACCATTTAAATTTTTAAAAATGAAACAAATTATCCTCTTATCCTTCACACTGATAGTAATGTCAGGTGCTACTCTCTGGTCAACTGTGAATCCCGGTATAAGACCAGGTCCTCAGGGGTTTAGCAATGAAGAAAGAATAAAACTAATCGATGAATACCTGACTAAGCTTTCTATGGAGAGGAATTACTCAGGTGCATTGCTAATCGTGAAGGATGGAAAAGCTTTATTGAACAAGGGTTATGGATGGGCAGATAAAGAAAGCAAAATACCATTTACTTCAAACACGATTGCCTCTATAGGAAGTATTACAAAAGCCTTTACAGCAGCTGCTATCCTGAAACTGGAAGAACAAGGCAAGCTGTCTGTTAATGACCCGCTTAAAAAATATTTTCCCAATATTCCTGCAGATAAGGCGGAGATTACCATTCATCAGTTGCTTACGCATTCCTCAGGCTTTGTGGAGTTTCTTGAAGAAGATGGAGGCGATTATGAAATTATCAAAACGGATGCATATTTAAAAAGAGCTTTTGATTCAAAACTGCAATTTAAGCCAGGCGAAAAGGCAATTTATACCAATGTAGGCATGAGTATTTTGGGTATCATCATTGAGCAAATTTCCGGAATGGATTATGAATCATACTTGAAAAAGCACTTATTCAGTCCAATTGGAATTAAAAATATTGGATACCATTTTCCTCCCGCCAATAATGTAACCATAGCCACAGGATACAAAAATGGAAACAGATGGGGCACACACCAGGAATATTTTAAAAGAGCCGGTGGTGGACCTTACTGGAATTTAAAGGCAAACGGGGGATTGGAAATATCAAATGATGAGTGGTTGATTTGGATCAATGCAATCAGCAATAATACCATTCTTTCAAAAGCAAGCACTGAGAAAATGTTTGCACCCCATGTGCTGGAAGAGGGCTATGCAGGACAGTCATCATTCGGATACGGTTGCAACATCATGAAAAGCCGGAGGGGAACCAAAATGATAGACAATGGCGGAAGCAATGGCATTTATCACGCCCGAATGATCCGCTTGCCTGAAGAAGGTTTGGTTTTTTATATGGTAACAAATGAGAGTTCTGTCAATACAAACATGGTGCTGCCCAATGTTACCCAACTCTATTTCCAGGGAAAAATTGAACAGGATATATTGAATGCTAAGCACGGATTTAGAGATGAACTTTCAGAAAAGATTTATAATATCCTGGACAGAACCAATGTCAATAATCTCGCAACAGAGCTGGAAAAAGAAGGCATATCAGTAGATGATGATATGATTTTGCTGGAAGTTGGTAACCTTTTAATGAGAGAATCCAAACCAGATAAAGCATTGTTGCTCTACAAATATTATACAGAGACATTCCCCAAAATCGTGGTGGCCTGGAACGATATGGGAGATGTATATCTCTCTCTCAATAAAAAGCAAGAGGCCATTCATTGCTATCAGCAAGCACTCAAAATTCGGCCCGAAAACCCAAGAGCAAAAGCTTCTCTTGAGAAGTTAAAGTAATCTATACGCAAAAGAAATGCTGAATTGATTTGACCAATTTTTAAAACATCACAATATGAATAAGGGCATTCTAATCATAATATTTTTGTCTTTTTGTTTTGAGTCTTATACCCAAACAGAAGGCATTAGCGGTACAATTGCAGATGAGCAGAAACAAGCTTTGGCCTATGTCACCGTGTTATTAAAGAAGTCCTCTGACAGCACGGTGTATAAAGTTGAAATGACAAATGAATCCGGAAACTTTCTGTTTACTGGAGTTCAACCCGGGAATTATTTGCTTCAGGCAGAATACCTGGGATATAAGCCATATCAAACTGAGATTGTTATCAATGATGTTAAGGGCATCAAAAACCTTGGTACACTTCAGTTAATTCAGGATGCCAAGGAATTACAAGCTGTTAATATTGTGGCAGAAAAACCATTCATAGAGCATCAGGCAGATAAGACAGTGGTGAATATTGAAAACAGCATCATTCAGACAGGATCATCCTTGCTGGAAGTGATGGAAAAACTGCCCGGCGTCATGGTGGACCAGGACGCTCGCATCGCTTTGAGAGGAAAACAGGGTGTCGTTATAATGATTGATGGAAAACCCTCTACACTCGCTGGTCAGGATTTGGCGAACTGGATGAGAGGAATGCCCTCTTCTAATATTCAGAAAATAGAATTAATCACAAATCCCTCGGCCAAATGGGATGCAGCAGGTAATGCAGGTATCATCAATATTATAACAAAAAAGAACAGGCAGGAAGGATACAATGGAAATATCAGCGGCACATTTGGTCAGGGTGTCTATGCAAAGTACAATGCTTCACTGAATTTTAGTTACAAAAGAGATAAAATCAATTTCTTCACTCAGTTGAGTTATGCCAATAGAAAAGGCTTTAATCATTTGGTAATTGACCGGAAATTTTATGAGGGAGATGAGGTCATCAGCCGCTTTCAAAACAACAACTATATCGTTTTTCCATTCAGGTTTTACAGTCCCAGAGTCGGATTGGATTATTATCTCTCTCCCAAAACAACTATCTCTTTTTTAGGCGCCGGAGTGGCCAATCTTTTCAATCCGTCAGCGGATAATGTTTCCACAGTTACAGGACCAAATGATACACCGGTAGGAAGCTTTGATTTTACCAACCGATCACAGGACAAGTATTACAATGCAGAAGGGAATATACAAATTCAGCATAAGTTTGATAGTCTGGGCCAGGACCTGACTGTACACCTTGATTATGGAAAGTATTGGAACTCAACTTACCAATTATTCACCTCTATATACACAGATGGTATCACTGGCGATCGGGAAACAACTTATTTGGTCAACAGACCAATAGGGGATTTACAGCTATATTCTATGAAAGCAGATTATAGCAAACCACTGGGTAAAGATTTGAATTTTGAAGCCGGTGTCAAATCCAGTTATGTGGATTCAGACAAGAATATGCAGTTTTTTCAGCGGGTAGATGGGATAGAGGTTTTCGACAGCCTGAGAAGCAGCCACTTCTTGTATTCAGAAAATATCAATGCTGCATATATTAATTTCAACAAGAAGATCAGCAAATTCAGTCTTCAGGCGGGACTCAGGGCTGAACACACTCTGGCAAAGGGAACTCAAGTCCTGACCGGACAGACCTTTGACCGCAATTATGCACAGATATTCCCAACAGCATATGTGGAGTACGAAATTACAGAAAAACATCGCCTCAATGTGAATGCCGGCAGAAGAATTGACCGGCCTCATTATGAGCAGATGAATCCTTTTCGTCGCTTGATAGACGCTAATACCTTCAGCGAAGGCAATCCATTTTTGCAACCACAATTGACCTACGTAACAGAGCTTGGATACTCATTTGCCAATGAAGTCTTTGTCAATTTTAATTACCACCACACAATCAATAATATTCTGGATGTCCTTATCCAGGATGCAGTCACTCAAAACACTAACCAAACAGTAGTAAATCTGGGCCAAATGGATTATTTCAGCCTTAATCTGACTTATTCAAAGAAGCTTTTGAAGTGGTGGCGTACAAATACCACCTTCCTGAGCTTCCTGCCCAAATACAAAGGAACTGTCAATGATTTCCAGATCAATCAGGGCGCACCATCTTTCCATTTTAATACTCAAAACACTTTCAATATCGTGGAAGGACTGACCATGGAATGCAGTTTTCAATACAACCACAGAAATCTTCATGCCGTCACGATCATCCGGCCAAACTCTAATTTCTCCATAGGATTTCAAAAATCTATTCTGAAAAAACAAGGTACGCTCACATTCAATTTCACAGATATTTTCTGGAATGCTTTCCCCAGTGGACTCACTGAGTGGGCAACTGTCAGAGAAGACTGGACTGCCACCCGCGATACCCGTGTGATCAATCTGGGCTTCAGCTACAAATTTGGCAAGGGACAGACCGGCCGTATGCGCCGCGATACCGGGGCTGATGATGAGAAGCGGAGAATGTAGGAGATATGAGAGATAAACTATGAGATATAAGATAAACAGCCATTTAGTCGGTTTAGCGTGTAAAGGTTAAAGAGTATACAGCCAGAGGATGATGAGTGCTTTCTGCCTGAATTTATCGGGAAGACAGCCTATCCTTGTAATTGGCTACAAACAGAAATAAAAGATATATGCCTGTATATCAAAGGGTTTCAAGCCGATAATTTAAATATTTGCGTACCTTAGAGAAGAGATGCCGAAATTAAAGTCCAATAAGCAATCCAATCATTCAAGAACATTTCAAAATGGAAGTTATGAAAATCAGGAATGCTGTATTTATTATTCTCCTCTTTGTTAGTTGCAGACAGGATGATGATTTACCTTTTCAATGGGTAAAATTTGGGAATAGAATCACCTACAACTATGTTGCACAAAACAATTCTGAGGACAATGTGCTAATTCTTTCAGTAGGATATAAGGATGGTTCGGAACAACTTCGGCTGAGATACACATATCCCATTTGGGATAGTACCTCAACCTATAAAAGTGCAGGGGAAGACTATAATGTTGTGAGAAAAATTGACGGATTACATAAACGGGTTTCAAGTAATTGTGGATTCGGTGGAGCAATTTTTCCAGGTAATTCAGATGCTTTGCGTGCTCCGGCAATAACTTTTGTTGGAGACACATATCCGGAATATTATTGCGCAAAAAGTCTTATCAATCGTCACTTTCTGATTGAAACTAAAAAGGAAATAAACGTTCCACTGGGTACATTTTCTACCACTGTTCTACAGGATAGTGTATTTTTGCGAAAAGAATACTGGGATCAGAAAAATGGTCTTATGATGATTGAAATGCTGGATTCAACAGGAATTGTTACCAGTCGATATGAAGCAGCTTCGCGCAACTTTTAGGTCCAAAAAAAGAAACCAGGAAACAATTAAAAAGCGAAAGTCATGAAACTCCGATATGTATTATTCATTTTTATTGCGTTTGTAAGTTGTAAAAAAGAGGATCCGGAATTATTGCCTTTTGCCTGGGTGGAGAAAGGACACACTATTACCTACAACTATAAATCGGATACTGAATTTGTCGAATCTGCATTAATCCTGAATGTAGGAAGAAACGATCTGACCGCTCAATTTTTGATGGAATTTTCATATCCAAAATGGAATGCTATACCATCCAATAAAAATGTTGGTAATGACTATAGTGTAGTTAGGAAATCAGATGGATTAAATGGACAAGCTACTCAAAGTTGTGTGTATGGTGGGATGATACCAAGCTTTTTTGATTTTATACGTGTTCCGCTTGACCCGATATTAAATGATACCTTAATTACATATCTATGCACAGATGTTGTTTCAAATTACTTTATCGTCAGAGAAATTGGTAAAGAAATAAATGTTCCCCTTGGGATTTTTTCAACTCTGGTTTTGCATGATTTTATAGGCCGAAAAAAAGAATACTGGGATGAAAAAAATGGCTTAATCCTCATCGAAAAATTGGATGAAACTGGAAATGTGACAGGCAGGTTTGAAGCAGCTTCCGTAAATTTTTGAGAAAGAATTAGCAGGCTGTTTCTTATGGCTGTTCACTCATCACTCCAACCCGACTGATGAGCCAGAAGCAGAGACACTCATACTTCGGTCTCTATCTGCGACCAGATGCCAGATGCCAGAAGCAGCTGTTCATCTCATCTCTCATCTCTTATACCTCATCTCTACAGCCCAAACACCTTCTTCAAGCCCTTCACATCATCCAATGCTTCCCAGGTGAATAAATCTACTTTGAGCTTTTTCTTTACTTGTTTGCCGTTTTCGTCGAGGCGGGTAAATTCTTTATTTACGGTGCGGGGTTTAGGACCCATATGTCCGTAGGCTGCGGTTTCTGAGTATATAGGATTTCTCAGTTGAAACTTAGATTCAATAGCTGATGGTCTGAGGTCAAAGTATTTGCTGATTTTTTTGGCAATTTCTCCGTCAGACATGACATTGCCTTTTTTGTTAACCACTTTGGAAGTACCATAAGTATTAACATACAATCCTACCGGTTCTGCTACACCTATGGCATAAGCTACTTGTACGAGAACTTGTTCGCTGATACCTGCAGCAACCATATTTTTTGCCACATAACGCATGGCATAAGCTGCACTGCGATCCACTTTGGAAGGATCCTTGCCGGAGAAAGCACCTCCACCGTGTGCACCTTTACCACCGTATGTATCTACGATGATTTTACGTCCTGTCAATCCTGTATCACCGTGAGGTCCCCCTATCACAAATTTTCCTGTGGGGTTGATATGATATTTGATCTTGTCAGTAAACAACTCCTGGATAGCAGGTGAAAGCTGCGCCTTCACTCTGGGGATCAGAATAGCACGCATGTCTTCAGCAATTTTCTTCAGAACTGCCTTATCAGCTTTTTCCTGATCAGATTTCTTTTTACCATCAGGCATGATGAATTCATCGTGCTGGGTAGAAAGAACAATGGTATCTATTTTGATGGGTTTATCATTATCATCATACTCGATGGTCACCTGAGATTTTGCATCAGGTCTAAGGTATGGCATCAGATCTGTTGACTTGCGGATTTTTGCCAATTCGCGCAACAATAAGTGTGATATTTCCAGTGCCAGCGGCATGTAATTTTCGGTTTCGTTAGTTGCGTAACCAAACATCATCCCCTGATCACCGGCGCCTTGCTCTTCTTTTTTATCCTTATCCACGCCGCGGTTGATATCCGGTGATTGCTCATGAATGGCAGAAAGTATTCCACATGAATTAGCATCAAACATATACTCACTGCGTGTATAACCGATTCTCTTTATCACATCTCTTGTAATATTTTGCACATCCAGATAAGTCTTTGTTTTGACTTCACCAGCAAGTACTACCTGACCGGTGGTTACTAAGGTCTCACAAGCTACTTTGGAATCCGGATCCCAGGCCAGGAAATGATCTACCAGTGCATCGGAGATTTGATCTGCTAATTTATCCGGATGTCCTTCAGAAACGGATTCGGAGGTAAAGAAATATGGCATAATAAATATTCTCTTTGATGATAAAAATACCCTGTTATCATAAGGCGGGGCAAAAATAGGATTTTTATATTCAAATCAAGGTATAGAAGTCATTAGTATGTGAAGTTGTAACTTTAAAAATGCAACCTATGAGTAGTTGTAGCGCGGCTAGGGCGCGTAGTAGGTAGCTCCTGGCACGGTGTGTGAGCGTCGGCCGTGCCTCGCTCGTGTGCTGCTTTGCGGCCTACGGCCGCGCGGGATGTGGTTCACTTCGTTCACGGGATGTGTAACAGCCTTGATCGCCGCCGGCGATCAAATACATGTTGGATTATGTCATCCTGGCTGTTTGCCAACAGCTAAGAGCCTCCCCAAAGCGTTGGGGACTATGGAACAGCAAATAGCCGGCTGTTCCACACCCTCCACTCACAATTCATCCCGTGAGCTGAGCGAACCACATCCCGCAGACGCGCGAAGCAAGCGGCTGCAGCACACGGCGCAAGCGAAGTGCAGCGGCACACACGATCTCTACTCGTATTCTAACGGCGCAGCCTACCTCAACCCTGGCGGTTCACCCATCTCCTCAATTGCTCCACGTAATCACCTGCTGCTCAACCGAATCACCGGACAAATCATCTCCTCCAGTGAAATACCTCCATGCTGGAAAGTATTGCGGTAGTAGTTGTTGTAGTAGTTGTAATTGTTGGGATAAAGGAAATAAATGTCCTCTTTTGCAAATATGAAAGTCGAACTCACATTCGGTTTAGGCAGTCCGGCTTCATCAGGATTCCGGAATTCAAGCACATCCTTGGAATCGTATTGAATGTTGCGGCCTACTTTATATCTGAGATTGGTTGTAGTGTCTCTGTCTCCCACCATTTTGGAAGGAGTTTTCACGCGAATAGTACCATGATCTGTCGTGACGATTAGTTTGATTTTTTGCTCAGCTGCCTTCTGCAAAGCTGCCCAGATAGGACTGTGCAAAAACCAGGATCTCGTCAATGATCTGTAGGCAGTCTCATCACTTGCCAATTCCTTCAACACTTCCATTTCAGTGCGGGCATGTGACATCATATCGATGAAATTGTACACGATCACAGTCAGGTCATTGTTGAGATAGTTGAGCACATTATCCTGAATCTGTTTGGCAACAGCGACATTGGTTACTTTGATATATTCCGACTTTACAGGCTTGCGAAATGTACGCTTGATCTGATCGTCGAGAAACTCAGCTTCAAATTGATTCTTACCGCCCTCTTCGTGATCCTGTACCCACATTTTGGGGAATCGTTTCTGGATATCAATCGGCATCAATCCGGAGAAAATGGAGTTTCTGCTATACTGTGTGGATGTCGGCAAAATACTGCAGAAAATGTCTTCTTCTTCTACCTTAAATAACTCTGTGATGATTGGCTCTATCACTTTCCACTGATCGTACCTAAAATTATCAAGCAAGAGCATAATTGTCGGTACTGTCTCCTGCACGTGCGGGAATACCTTGGCTCTCATCAGATTATTGGACATGATCGGAGTATCTTCATCAGGACTCTTGATCCACTTCGGATATTTTTTGACGATAAATTTGCTGAATTCATTATTAGCTTCACTCTTTTGCATGGCTATGATTTCCATCATCTGCGTCGTCTGAGAAGAATCCAGCTTCAACTCCCAATTGATGATTTTTTTATAAATCTCTGCCCATTCCTTAAAGTCAGGACCGGAATTGATATCCATTGAAATCTGACGAAAATCCACCTGATAATCAGAGGAAGTTTTTTCACGGACAAGCCTTTTATTATCTATTATTCTTTTGAGTGTTAACAGAATTTGGTTGGGATTGACAGGCTTGATCAGATAATCTGCAATCTGGGAGCCGATAGCCTCTTCCATTACATGTTCTGCCTCGTTTTTAGTGATCATGACTACCGGAATGGAGCCGTTTTTATCCTTTATTTTGGCCAATGTTTCCAATCCTGTCATTCCCGGCATGGACTCATCCAGGAAGATAACATCCATTTCAGCATCTTTTTCCAGTTCCTCTAAGGCATCATAACCATTAGAGACAGTGGTTACATCATAGCCTTTATTCTGTAGAAACAATAGCTGTGGTTTTAGCAAATCGATTTCGTCGTCTGCCCAAAGAATCTTAATCTTATCCATGTGTTTTCGGGTATTTAAGGGGTTGAGGATTGGGTTTGTATTACCTTTGTGTAGAAACTTAGATCATTCTGTAGATTTAACAAGAAAAACAAATTCAGGTTGTAAGTTAATGCTGACAACACATTTTATCATATGAATAAGAAGAAAATCATAAACGATCCGGTTTACGGGTTTATTACCATTCCATACACTATAATCTTCGATTTGATCGAACACCCCGCTTTTCAGCGGCTTCGGCGCATTCGACAAACAGGTTTGTCAGACTTTGTTTATCCCGGTGCTTTACATACGAGATTCCATCATGCTTTGGGTGCCATGCATCTTATGAAGCAAGCCATTGACGTGCTTAGGGCTAAAGGTACTGAAATTACAGAGGAAGAAGCTGAAGCAGTTTGTGTCGCAATTCTTTTACATGATATAGGTCACGGACCTTTTTCTCATGCGCTGGAACATACATTGCTGGATGTAAATCATGAAACACTTTCCATGGTGATAATGGAGCGCATTAATGGGGAAATGAATGGTAAAATCAGCCTTGCCATTCAGATCTTTAAGAATGATTATCACAAAACATTCCTGCATCATCTGGTCTCCTCTCAGCTGGATATGGATCGCATGGATTATCTCAATAGAGATAGCTTTTTCACGGGAGTAGCAGAAGGAAAAATCGGATATGATCGTATTATCAAAATGCTGGCAGTTAAAGACGATCAGCTGGTAGTCGAAGAAAAAGGCATTTACTCCATCGAAAAATTTCTGATGGCCAGAAGAATCATGTACTGGCAGGTGTATCTGCACAAAGCAGTGCTTTCAGCTGAACATATGCTTATTCAGACCCTCAAAAGAGCCCGCTTCCTCACCGAAAATGGTCATGATTTACCTGTTTCATCCCAACTTAAATTTTTCCTAAAAAGACATGTAACCGAAAATTCTAATCTTCAGACGGACTGGCTCAATTGCTATTTTGAACTGGACGATGTGGATATTCTTATGGCATTGAAGCAATTTGTTCACTATCCGGATCGCATTCTGCAAAGCCTTGCCAAAGGCATTATTTTCCGCAAATTATTCCGGGTAGAATTACAAAATGATCCCTTTTCTGAAGAATATTTGGGACAAATTAAGACTCAACTAATCCAGCAATTCCAGTTTGATGAGGAAGATTTTGAATACTTATTCAAAAACGATATTGAAAGGAATCACACGTATGATGTGAACTATGATGAGATCAAGATTCTTTTTAAAACCGGAATTGTAGTCCCCATTTCAAAATTACTGGACATCAATGTGCGTCCCGGAGTCGTTGAGAAGCATTTTCTGTTTTATCCAAAACTGAATCAGACTTTATGAGAATTTTACATACAGCTGACTGGCATCTGGGCAAAAGATTGGAGCGCTTCTCCCGCCTGGATGAACAAAAAATGGTACTCAATGAAATCTGTGATATCGCTGAGAACAAGAATGTAGATGTAGTCCTGATCGCCGGCGACTTATTTGATGTTTTCAATCCATCCACTGAAGCAGTGGAACTCTTCTATAAAACATTGAAACGCCTTTCTGACAATGGCCGCCGGGCAGTAGTTGCCATCGCAGGAAACCATGATTCCCCTGAAAGAATCGAAGCCCCCGATCCACTTGCAAGAGCCTGCGGAATTTATTTATCAGGCTTTCCGAATACACGCATTCCTGCGGATGCTGAAGAAGGAGAGCAAAGTGTTATTGTGTCTAACTCCGCTCCCGGATTTCTGGAATTGAAGCTGGCTGCATATGATTATCCACTCCGCCTGATGTTGACGCCTTATGCAAATGAGTACAGATTGAAAGCATTTTTAGGAATGGAAAACGAAGAAGAGGAATTGAGAGATTTGCTGAGTGAAACATGGAAAGAAACGGCAGAAAAATTCTGCGATGATCAGGGGGTGAATATCCTGATGGCACATCTTTTTGTCAGCAAGAGAGGCGAGCCCTTGCCTGAAGAAACGGACGATGAAAAACCCATCCTTCATGTCGGAGGCGCACAGGTTATTTTCTCAGATAATTTTCCAAAAAATATTCAATACGTTGCCCTCGGACATCTTCACCGGTATCAGGTGATAGACACCGACCCTTGCCCTGTGGTGTATAGCAGCAGTCCGCTAAGCTATAGTTTTGCTGAAGCCAATCAGACAAAGTATGTTGTTATTCTTGACATTGAGCCGGGCTTGAACGCTGAAATGGAAAAAATAGAACTGCAATCCGGCAGACCATTGCTGAGAGTAAAATCTCATTCTGTGGATGAAGCAGTTCTTTGGCTGCAGGAAAATCAAGAGGCATTGGTGGAACTGACACTCGTTTCAGATACCTATATTAGTTCTGAAGATCGCAAACGACTCAATCAGGCGCACGATTGCATCATCACCATGATCCCTGAAATAAGGACAATCAATCAGACTATGGAATCCCGAAATGCTATCGACCTTCAGCTCGGAATGGAAGAATTATTTGTGCAGTATTTCAAATCCAAACATGGACAGGACCCCGCAGAATCCATCCTGCAATTATTTTCCGAAATCAGATCACAAACCACAGCAGAATGATCCCTGTACAACTCACAATTAAAGGACTTTATTCCTATCAGAAGGAACAAACCATAGATTTTGACCCACTGCTTTCAGGCCAATTGTTTGGAATTTTTGGTTCTGTAGGTTCAGGCAAATCTTCTATCCTGGAAGCTATATCTTTTGCATTGTACGGGGAGACCGAAAGGTTGAATCAGCGGGATGGCCGCAATTACAATATGATGAATCTGAAGTCAGATGAATTGCTGATTGACTTCACATTTGATAATTATGATCAGCAGCGATACAGATTCACTGTCAAAGGGAAAAGACATGGAAAAGATTTCGCTCAAGTCGGCACTTTTAAAAGAGCAGCTTATAAACTAGTCAATCACAATTGGGAGCCGCTAGAGATAACCAATGCAGAATCAATTATAGGACTTAGTTACCAAAACTTCCACCGTACTATCATCATCCCTCAGGGAAAGTTTCAGGAATTCCTGCAACTCGGTGAGGCGGAAAGAACCAAGATGCTGAAGGAAATATTTCAATTGGACCGCTTTGAATTTTATCATCAAACCTCCACGCTGGAAAAAGCAAACTCCGATAAGATCCATATGCTTCAGGGACAACTCATACAATTTGAGCAGATAAATAATGACATTATTAAAGATAAAGAAATCATCCTTCAACAATTAGATGAAGACTGGAAGAAGCTGAATCTTGAACATGATTTGATGGAGAAAAAATGCGGTGAGCTGAATGAATTGAAAAAATTGCTGGATCAGCTTTCTGTTTACCAAAAACAGTGGGAAGAATTGCAGCTTAGAGAACCACATTTCAATAAACTGGAACTTCAAATTAAAAAATACGAATTCTGTCTCCGGGAATTCAAAAATGATCTTCAAAATAAAGACTCGCTTCAGACGGAATCAGAAAAGTTGAGGATCAATCTTGAAGGCATCGAAAAGGAATTTGCTCAGGGACAAAATCAACTAATAACCCTGGAACTCCAAAGCAAAGAGTTGACACCTGAAATTGAAAAAGAAGAATTTCTGAATAAGCAAGTTCAGGATTTAAAACTCTTGCTTCAAATCAGGAAAGCAGAGTCGAAAATGATTTCTGAAAAGCAAAGAGAAGCAAAAGGGATAGAATTTGTTGAGACTGTAACAGCTGATTTGAAAAAGAAGGATGATCTTATTGTCAAGTTGAAATCCGGCATTAAAATGCTGAGTGATAGTCTGCCTGACCTGGATCAGCTTGTTAAAGCAAAAGATTGGTTCAGTACCCATAAAGGTATTGAGAAAAATATTCTGGGACTGAAGGAAGAACGGGAAAAACGTAAAGCACAGTTGGTTCTTGTTCAGGACCAAATGAATGAATTGATGGCAAATCCTCAGATCATTGGCCTGACAAATAATACTGATTGGTATTCATTTGTTTCAGCGATACCCGGAATCCGGGACAATCTGAAAGTTCAAATGGACAGCAATTTGGACGCCATTAATCACTGTCAGTGGCAGATGAAATTAGGAGAGTTTTCTTCCGAACTCGCTACAGGCAAACCATGTCCGCTATGTGGCTCAGAGCACCATCCTAAGATTCTGATAGTTGAAAATGTAGAAGAGCATGAAAAAGCACTTGCATTGGAGAAAAAATCACTGGAAAACCAGATTTATTTACTCGATCAAATTGAAAAAAATATCAGCAGACTGGAATTGAACCTTCAGAATATTGTAAAAGAAATGGAACTTCTCGAAGGCAAGATAGCGGCAAATCATAAAGAAGAAACTGAGCATAATTTGCTTTTCATTTGGAATAGTGATTACAAAGAAGAAAGCACACTTGAAAAGGAATTTGTCCGTGCGAATGAAGCAAGGGAAAATATTAAGCAAATACAGAAAGATCTTGAAATTGCAGAAGCTGAGCTTCAGAAATTGCAGAATGATCAGACAAAATTTCTGGAGGGTTTACAAAGTATACAGCAAACTCTCAGCGGTTTATCAGCAGAAATCACAACACTCAACAAGCAAATTCAATCCATTCAAATTTCAGACTATGCTAATTTTCCTGATGAACAATTAGAGAAAAATAATCAGGAAACAGCTGCAAAGATTCTCCAAAACAGAACTTCATTTGACAAACTTCAAATCGAAATTCAACAAAGGAAAATTGACCTTTCCGCGCTGGAGGCAAAGCAGGCATCTTTAAAATCGCAGCAGGAAGAAAAGCAGGAAGCTTTAAGAAAATGTACAGAGGACCTTGAATTGAAACTTCAGCATTCTGATTTTGACCAATGGGAAGAAGTGCTTCAAATTTTACAGAATCCTCTTGAACTGGATAAGCTGAGAGATGAATTACAGCGATTCCGGCAGTCCATTTTTGCTGCAGCCGAACGCTTTCAGGAGCAACAAAATTTGGTCGCAGGCAGAATTTTGAATGAAGAAGAATTCATTAGCAATAATGCTGCTCTGGAAGCGTCCAAATCTAAAAAGCAAGCGCTGAATGATAATTTAGTCAAAGAAAAAGCTGCCCTCGATTCCATGAAAAATCAGCTTTTACAGAAAGCAACATTAGATGAACAACTGGAGAAGTTACAAACCCGGGCTACAGATCTGAAATTGATGAAGGAGATGTTCAAAGGCTCCGGATTTGTGAGCTATATTTCATCCGTTTACCTGCAGAATTTGTGCCATGTAGCGAATGAGCGTTTTTACAAACTCACCCGTCAGCAACTTCGGCTCGAGGTCAATGAGAAGAATGAATTTCAGGTCCGGGATTATCTGCACAATGGACATTTGAGAAGCGTGAAGACACTTTCCGGAGGTCAGACTTTTCAGGCATCACTGTCTCTCGCACTAGCTTTGGCAGAAAGTGTGCAGCAACAAAGCAAGGCTTCTCAAAACTTCTTCTTCCTGGATGAGGGTTTCGGATCACTTGACAAAGACTCACTCCAACTGGCATTTGAAACATTGAAATCACTCAGAAAAGAAAATAGAATAGTCGGAATCATTTCACACGTAGAAGATCTTCAGCAGGAAATCGATGTTTTTCTTTCGGTAAAAAATGATCCGGTTCTGGGTAGTATTGTCAGGGGGAACTGGGAGAGTTAATCTTGTGAAATACGATTTTTCCTCTGCCGAATGAGCTTTTGCTGAGCTCCGGATAATACAGACAATCTCAATAATGAAAAAATGAGTAGATATCTGGTAAACATAAGTGCAGGGGTTCAATAAAAATAAATTCTAACTCTAATGTAGATGAAAAACGCTATTGGAATTAAAATAGCTGGATACTCTCTTTTTGGAACTAAATTTTACCAATAAAAGCCCTTTATTATTCAGCTGTCATATCAAACAAAGCATCTTCTTTTATCATTTCAGTAACATTCAGTGGAGGAATGATAAATTTTGAAAATACCGTTGATTCTGTTTTAGCAAACAATATACCTCTCGTTGTATCTGTAGACATGATTGCCAAATGTGCTAAAAAACTTTTAGGCACAATTAATTTATTTTTTTGAATGAGAGATGTCCATGAACTTTCTTCTATTCTAAAATGGCAGGAAACTTGAATTTTTAAAACTACTTTTTTGCTTTGAAAAAATTCAAATCCCAGGAAGACAGCAATTTGCTTGTTTGTTTTGTCTAGTTTAAATTGTAGTTCTGTCCCCAGGCCTGTTTCTTTCTTGGGAGCATAATTCTCCTCAAAAAAGGCAAATTGCTCTGTTTTTATGCCTTGAAGTACAAAGACAACTTGAGTGTTTTGTTTTTCCATCATACATCAAATAGTTGGTATCTTTCCTTTGAATAAGTATAGTTTTCCAATCTCATGGTTTTGAGGTCTTGATAATGATTGATAAAAAGATTGGCTGGAGCAGTAATTTCTTCAACTGTTTTTTCAATGGTCAAAATCCACTGATTCATTTCAGTCATTTTATATTCGTAATAGCTGGCCAATACCGGAATATCTAAAGTATTCTGCAACTTGATTTGAGTTTCAATAGTTAAGTTCTCCTTTCCACTTACAATTTTAGTAATCTGTTGAGGAGATACTTTCATTTCTCTTGCAAGGTCTTTTTGCGTCCAACCTAACTCGTCTAATTTCAATAGTACCTTTAATGCTATTTGTTGCGATTCACGCAACATGGCACGGTTTCTAATCCGTTCTTTATTCCTTGCAAACGTATCATTTTTTTCATTAGACACGAGTGCTAAAAATTTCTCTTTATTTGTCATTGTTGTTCGATTAAAAGTTCAAAGAATGAATCTTCGTCAAATACTCCATTTCCATTTAGGTATAACCTGGCAGCCTTTAATTTTGTTAATTCATTTGCCGTGTCAGGGTGTTCTTGCATTGTTTGGCTCATTTTTATAGCCCCACCTGTTATTACAAAGCAATTAGTATCTACTTTAATGGCATAGTATCGCAGGTTATTCTTTTTGATTTTACCTTTTTGATAAGCCAATATCTTGTTCTTTTCAGAATATTGTAATGGTTCAAAATACAACTCATAGGGCTCGTTTTTATTATTGAGTTTCTCTATGTAGTCTTGAATCTGCTCTGCATCTTGTAATATTTCATTGACGAATTCTTTTACATCAGTAATGTTGTTTTCATTCGCATAAGCTTTTAAAAATGTAATATCTGTCCACAATTCCATTAATCTGTCGTATTCATTATCAGCCTCACCTTCATAATGAAAGGCAAATAATTGGTCTGCAAAGATACGAACTATCTTCATTAAATCAACCTGTGGGTTTATTTATTAATCAATATGATGTGCTTTTCACTTTTGCCATCTCTCAAATATACGCATCCCCATTTAAGTCAATGTTATTTCCAATTTCCCACCATTGATTTCTGAAATTGACTCACTCCTTCAGATTGTTTCTCATGGAAAAAGCTTAAAATTGAGACCTGAATGATCTTAATCCGCTCCATCATGCTCAAACATTTCACACTCTTTCTCTCACTATTTCCGGTTCTATTCCTCTCAGCCCAAAACAGGCAAATCACCGAACTAGAGTCCTGGAAATTCTCCAAAGGCGACTTTCCAGGGGGTCCTCAAACAGATTTTGATGACACGTCATGGCCGTCAGTTAATGTCCCGCACGACTGGGCCATCTATGGACCATTCGATAAGGAAATTGACAAGCAAGTAGTCAAAATTGAACAAAACAATGAGAAAGTCGCCACCGAGAAAACCGGCCGCACAGGAGCCTTACCTTTCATCGGAACCGCCTGGTACAGAACTACGTTTTCAATTCCTGAAAATGCTAGCGACAAACAAATCCTGCTCACATTCGATGGAGCGATGAGCAATGCAGTCGTTTATGTGAATGGAACCAAAGTCGGTAACTGGCCATATGGGTACAGCTATTTTTATTTTGATATTTCTGAAGTGGTGCAATTTGGCAAAGAAAATGTCATTGCAGTTCGGCTGAAAAATCAGGCTTTTTCTTCCCGCTGGTATCCCGGCGCAGGACTCTATCGCAAAGTCAGATTAATCACAAAAGACAGGGAGCATTTTCAACATTGGGGCCATTTTATCACCACTCCTTTTATTTCAGAAGAAAAAGCAAAAGTCAATATCCGTTCAATAGTAGCAGGCCAAAACCTGCGCATCACAACAGTTATTAAAGATGCTTACGGACAAATTGTTGCAGCGCATGAAGGCTCAGAGAGATATGGAGATGAAATGGAGCAAAATATTGCCATCGACAGACCAAGACTTTGGAGCCCGGAAACGCCATACTTATATACTGCAGAATTGAAGCTATATCAGGGGGATCAGCTCAAAGATGCAGAATCCATTCGATTCGGAATTCGGGAGATCAAATACTCACCTGAAAAGGGATTTGAATTAAACGGCAAAGTCACCAAATTCAAAGGGGTCTGTCTGCACCATGATTTGGGTCCTCTCGGTGCCGCCATCAACAAAGCCGCACTCAGACGTCAATTGACGATTCTGAAAGATTTGGGTTGTAATGCTGTTCGCTCAGCTCATAATATGCCTTCGATAGAACAACTGGAGCTCTGTGACGAGATGGGTTTTCTGTTTCTGGCTGAGAGTTTTGACGAATGGAAAAAACCCAAAGTGCAGAATGGCTACAATCAGTATTTTGATGAGTGGGCAGAGAAAGATGTCGTGAATTTAATCCACGCCACCCGAAACCATCCCTGCATAGTGATGTGGAGTGCCGGAAATGAAGTACCGGATCAATGGGGAAGCGAAGGAGTAAAAAGATTGAAATGGCTGCAGGATATTTTCCACAGAGAAGATCCGACCAGGCCGGTTACCGTCGGAATGGATCAAGTGAAGGCTGTGATGGAAAGCGGTTT
This sequence comes from Saprospiraceae bacterium, assembly GCA_022841345.1. Taxonomy (GTDB): domain Bacteria; phylum Bacteroidota; class Bacteroidia; order Chitinophagales; family Saprospiraceae; genus SLDF01. The sequence goes on along the minus strand of JALHRR010000026.1, from coordinate 10,748 downwards.
CGGGGCGATTCTGGATGTTCCCGGACTCAATTACAGAACGCACCTGTATGATGAAGCTTATGAAAAATTTCCACAGGGGATATTGTTGGGCTCAGAGACGGCTTCTACTGTGAGTTCGAGAGGGATCTATAAATTCCCCGTGGATACAGCTGCAGGCAAGGTATATGATGACCTTCAATGTTCTTCCTATGACCTGGAATATTGCTGGTGGTCTAATCTTCCTGAGGATGATTTTGTCTTGCAGGACGATAAGCCCTGGGTGATTGGTGAATTTGTCTGGACGGGATTTGACTATCTGGGAGAACCCACGCCATATGATGATTACTGGCCATCCAGGAGTTCTTATTTTGGGATCAGTGATCTTGCTGGTTTGCCGAAGGACAGGTATTATTTGTATCGCAGTCGCTGGAACAGGGAAGCAGAGACATTGCACATACTTCCACACTGGAACTGGGAAGGCCGCGAAGGACAGACCACTCCGGTATTTGTATACACTAATTATTCCAGTGCCGAATTATTCATCAATGGCAAAAGTCAGGGCATTCAGACAAAAAGCAATCAATCAAAATTGCATCGATACAGACTGATGTGGATGGATGTAAAATATGAACCCGGAACAGTTAAAGTCGTCGCTTATGACGATTCAGGTAATGCTGTGGCGGAAAAATCTGTTGTCACAGCCGGAAAGCCATATCGAATCCTCCTGGAAGCTGACAGACAAAGCATCAAAGCAGATGGAGAAGACATCAGTTTTGTGACCGCCACAATTGTTGATAAAAACGGGAACCCCTGCCACACTGCAACTAATAGTCTGGATTTTAAAGTGACTGGAATGGGAAACTTCAGGGCAGCTTGCAATGGAGATGCTACTTCTCTTGAGATGTTTCATGAACCCCGAATGAAGGCTTTCTCAGGTAAATTGGTCATTCTGGTTCAGGCGACAATGGAGGCCGGTGATATTGAACTGTCTGTAAGCAGCAAGAATTTAAAAACAGGGAAAACTAAAATATCAGCAAGCAAATATTGATAATTTAAAAACCCTGCAAGCAACCTTATGATGCATATCGGCATCTAATAATTAGAGTGTAAATAAAATCCACTATACGTCTGTCCTCGCCCTAAAATAAAGTTTAGAAATTTGATAAATTAAGGGCCATTTTTGGCTCAATAAATTATTTATGTGTTAAAGTTGCATCATTTAGATGTGTGTATTTGATAAATCCGGTTTATTTGTTGATAAAATATTTTATAACTTAAGATCATTGGTATGTACAAGGTAATAATACTCGCACTTTTGTTCTGCAGCATGAATCTTTGTGCCCAGAATATTCCTGACAGGCAGACCTTATTTTCATCCAAAAAGGATTTTCAGGAAAAGCTGGGCTGGATTTTGAATGGTAAATCATCCAGATTTAAAAAAGACTCCCGCTCAACGGCGATCGATACACAGGCAGATTCAATTTATTTTTCTTATAGTTTTGAAGGAGAGGAATACTCAGATCCCATAAGGTATTATTTTACTTATGAGAATGTTGCCGGAGTGAAAAGGCCTTCTGAAATGATTTATGTTGATGGCTATGATGAAGAATATAATTTCAGGTTTGAATTGAATTATAATGATCAGGGATTGATTACAGGTGGTGATATTTATTTCGATGCATTTAATTCCAACCAGAAAATAGGTTATTTCGAACAGCGATTTGATACTAAAGGATTTATGATTTACCACATAGTAGATATAGATATCCCTGATTTTGGGTCTGAATACTATGGCGACTCTTTAGCTATCACTTATAATGCACAAAATCTTGAGAGCTCTATAAGCTTTTATAATTTAGATTATGACACTAATGGATGGCAGTTAACCGATGAATTATTAGACATGCAATATGATAATGACTCTCAGTTAGTTGCATTTGAATTGAATACCTATGAGTACAATGGCGGGTCTTTTGAAGTTTCTAAATACAGGTATGAAAATGTTAAATGGTACGCTGAGTACAGTCTAAATTTCATTTTTGAAATTATTGCCAATGAGTCAATAATAGATGAATTGTCACCGGACCTCTTTCTCCCTTCTATTTATCAGGAACAACGAAATGCCCCAACTCAATTTAACAGCTTTGTTTTTATTGATGGTGAATGGACAGCGGAATTGACTTCTGTAACTGATTCTTTAAGCCAAAATTATTGGTCATTTACTCAAACAGGGGTGGATGAAATATATAGATATATTTTGACATTTAATGACGACGGCTACATGCTTACACAAAGGCTTTATTCCGGTGATTCGGGGGCAAACTTGTTTTATACTTATGGTGTTGAGTATGAGTATAATGAGTTTAATTTGCCGGTTTCGGAAAAAAACTTATATTCTGAGGATGGCAGTATTTTTGAAGAGTATTTTGCAGCCAGCTATGAGATAGATGATCAGCAGCGACTCTTGTTTTTTGAAGAAGAATATTTTAATTCTTTTCAAAATAAATCCAAAGGAGAGTACTTTTATTCCGGTGGAGTCAGCACAAGCTCATCGCAATTACAAAATGATGCAGTGAAATTATTTCCTAATCCGGCAGGAAACAAAATGACGATTCAGGCACAGCTGGATATCATCAAACCTATGCAATACCAGCTCATCAGCCCTGATGGCAGAACATTGATGAGCGGTATTTTTGAAGCAAATTCACAAAATGAAATTAATGTAAGTGCATTGCCTGCGGGAATCTACTTTTTCAAATGGCAAATGGCTGATAAGTATGGATCTCAAAGAATGATCAAGCTGTAAAAACCCATGGAAAATCCTCAAAAAGTTAGGAAATAAAATTTGAGAGAGGCTCGATTTTTAGAGAATAAATCAGGCCAGATCAAAATTTAACAATAAAAATAGGTGTTTTCTCAAAAAAGCACCTATTTTTATTATTGTGATGAATGTGGAGTAAAAATGGAAAGATATTTTCGGGGTTGTCTATTTCGCCAACCACGGTTCTGTATCTAATCCGGATTGAAAAACAATAACACACATCTCTTAATCCTTTGATCATGAAACAAGCCTTTACATTCCTTTTTCTTTTTGCTTTTCTCCCATTTTATTCATCCGCACAGCAATGGGCTGCTCCCGGAACTGAGTGGAATTTCACTCAAAAATTAATATTTCACGGTGAAATTGCCACAGTTGCCAAAGTTGTAGATCAATTTCTGGTAGATAATATTCAGGTGAGCCAAATAGAAATTGATAATCATTTGGGCTGCGCAGCTATAGGTGGGCGAATTCTCACCTATGCTACACCGGACGGAAAAGTTTATTTTAAAGAACCAGCAGATGCTAATTTTAGAATTTTGTATAACTTTCAGGCAGAGGTCGGGGAATCCTGGTCAATTCCTATCACTTACGGTCAATACCAGGAAATTGTAACTTATACAGTTGAAGAAATTACCATAGTCGATGTAGAAGGATCGCCCAGGAGACAACAACATTGTAAAGTGAGTTTTGCAACAGGAGTACTCTGGTCTGCAGAGGATGCTTTTATAGTAGAGGGAGTAGGAGATTTGCTTTATATGCTTCCATGGCAATCAATTCTTTGTGATGAAGGCTTTATGATAGGTTTATGTACTTATTTTGATGAAGAGATTGGAACGTACAGGCCACACACGGACATTGAATGTGTGACAGTCGGGGTCCTCAATGTAACTGATCTTGACTTTTTCGAAATCTCTCCCAATCCTGTCAGTGATGTTTTGAGTATCAAAGTCCCTGAATCTGCACCCTCCTCTGTGCCATTTACCATTTTTGATGTTCAGGGTAATGTCCTTCACCAGGGTCAGTTAAATAACAATGGATTGTTTCAACTGTCAGTTACTGACTGGACATCAGGTTTATATTTCGTGAAGAGTAATATTGGAGAAAATATACAGGTGAGTAAGTTTATGAAGCTGTAAAAAGTGCTTCTAAACTTTTGTTTTGTTGGTTTGATTTTAATCCCATTGTTATGAAAACATTACGCACCATGGCAGGTCATTGGATCATCGTACTGATGTTCCTGACATTCTCAGTTCCCGTATTCTCACAAGCTTGGGTACCCACAGATACAGAGTGGTCCTATACCAACTATCTGGGTGATGGAATTACTTTAGCAGTTTCAAAAATTAAAGCGGTTGAGGATTTTATAGATGATGGTAGAACTGTAACCAAATTAATTGTACAATCTCAATTTGATTGTCCTTACGAACCGGATTGGGTATACGCTTATTACACTCCGGAGAAGGAGGTTTTCATGAAACTCCCGGAGGATACAGCATATGTCAAGTACTTTGATTTTACTGTACAACCCGGTGATTGGCTATCAATCCCATTTAAGCTTGATACATTACAGGAAGAAATGAGAGTATATGTGGATAGTGTCGACACTGTAATGATTTTAAATGAACCCAGAATACGGGTAAGAGGCTGGATTACTTTAAAGTGGCTGATATTCGTTGAACAACCTGAGTTTTGTTGGATTGAAGGTATGGGAGATGTGTACTCCAGTATGTTTTTAGGACAAAGTTTGCATTGTGATTCAGGCGCAGGTTCCACTATGCATGGTTTCAGGTGTTTCAAAGATTCAGAAGGTAATATCTATAATCCCTTTGATGTAAATTGTGATGAGATAATATCATCCAACAATTTGAATGGCGATAATAATACCGGGATCATATTCTATCCTAATCCGGTTAAAAATGAGCTGTTTTTTGAAACACAGGAATTGGATTCATGGGCAGCGGAGATCTTCCATGTCTCCGGACAAAGAATGCATACTTCTGTTGTTTCCGGAAAAAGTCTTGCAATCCCCGGGAATATCAAACCAGGCATTTATTTTGTTCAATTGAAAGACAATTCTGGCAATTCAAAGATTTTTAAAATGCAGAAGGAGTAATCAATCTCATTAGCCCATCCAAATAAAACTTCACAGCCCAGTTGGGAGATTTGCTATCATATCCTGAAATGTGCCCCGATAGTCACATGTCTGTTGATGAGCTTTTGATCTATATTAAAACCTCCTCCTATATTATTAGTAAATGAATATAAGATTTGCTCATAGCTGATCCGAATGCCCCATAATTTGTTAATCTGTCGCTGTAGGCCCAGACCAATTCCTATATTTTGATCCCTATATGCACCGTCGAAAGAAAACGATTCTTCCCAAACACCTTTAATGTTTTGAACATTCAAATTAGCATGATTGCTGTTTTTGGCTATAGTATGATAAAAAACACCCTGCCCCAAAATACTCCATTTGTCATTGAAAGAATATCTCAATTCAAGAGGAACACATAGAAACCCGTATAGTCTCATTTTACTCTCACCGGTCTCATAGCCCATGAAATTTTTTATTTTCGAGCTGCCCAGTACTTTAAACTGAATTCCAATAGTTACATCCATTCTGCCCATCTGATATCCCAGTCCGAATCCCAGCGAAGGCATTACAAGTGCATAATGAGTGGCATTTCTGTTTTCTACTAATGTATATTCCGGAATATTATTAGTAATAATCTCGGTATTAAAAGAAACGGTAGCACAAGCTAAATACTCCACCCTTAGTTGTGCATCCAATGTTAAAAGACAAGAAATGCTTAATATAAACACAGAGATATAAATTTTATTTTTCATTTTTTTTGCGTAGTTGATACTTTAGGCCAAAGTAGAAATAATTAATTTTGTCAATTGAGGAATCGCCCGCAAAACTCATGGGCATGGCAGCAAATCCAAACTCGAGCATATATCGGTCTTTGATCATATAGTCAGTTCCGAATAGATAATAAATATGAACTCTTTTTGCATTGTTAATATTAAGATCAGTATATGGTTTACTAATAATCTTGTCACTTTCGGCATAGTACTCATATAGTAATGCACTGGCTTGTATTCCTGCAAAGACACGAGCTTTGCTATTTGATGATGGGTTAAAATATAGTTTCAGAGGAAGGTGACTGAGAATAAGGTTGGCATTTGGTAAAATTTGATTTGAAGACCCATACTCATAGAGTGAAACCCAGCTTTGGTGGGACAAATCTAAACCCAGACTTATATCAAACCTTGGATTCAGTTTACGATTATAGGCAATGCCGCAATATCCACCAAAGCGATATCCGGGTGCTCCTGTTGCTGTAGCCAATAATTGACCAGAATATCTTGTAGTAAGTGCAGTGTAATTAGTACCAATATTAAAGGAGTAAAAATGTTTTTCGTCCTGACCAATGAGAACAAGTGGTAAAACCAGGCAAAATAAAATATATAAAAATTTATTCATAGCAGGAAATTTTTGATTGGGTGCCGGGTATCTAAGGCACCCAATCTGTATTTTTTAAATTATTGGCACGGCAAGATGTTGGTAAGCGTTGGACTACCTGATGTAATCTGAGTTGTCAAATTGAAATTAAAAAAACATCTGGGGTTTAAATCAAACGAAGATAAAAACGGCCATAATCCATGATTTTCTAAACATAAATCAAATGACCGATCAATTTCTGACCTGTTCGTAAATATTATAGTTTCAGTATTTGATCTTGTTCCGGTCATATTTACACAGGTAAAACCGTAGCTCCAATCTTCACTCCATCTTATATTTCTTCTTTCGTTATACCATCTTCCAAGGAATCCACGTCGATGAACTCTGGTTGTCAAAATTAATTTTGCATCTGTTTGACGAAATTGTGTTCCATTAGGTAAGGTTAAAGGCTTAGAAGTCTTAACTCTTATTTCCCTTGTATTTGTTAATCTTAGTACTTGCTTCCCATTCTGAGATGCATGAATCTGAGTAGTTTTGTTTTGTGGGCAACACTGGAGGGCAGCTACGTAATCGTCACTGTACTTATTGATAAAAATTCCGTTGGAAGTATCTTCCTGCATGGTACTTAGTGCAGTATTCAGTTTAGTAATACTTCCATCAGGAATGCTGATAACATGACCATCTTTCTCAGTGACAAGTGCCTGATCTATCATGAAATACCCGGATGCACCTATGAATGCTTTATATAAAGGATACTTTGAAATAGAAAATTCTTCACCATTATCAATTTCAATGTCTATGAGATCATTCGATACATAATCATTCCAGGTGTTTATAAAATCTAAAGAATCGGATGCGGCGGCGGCTATATCATCAGTGAAATTTTCAATCCAGGTATAAGCAACTTCAATAGGAAGGTTCATTATCCAGGCGTGCTTGGTTGAATCATCCGCACATTCAAAAAAATGAAAAGTTTGATTGTAATCATCAATAGTTGCGAATTTGATACTTCCATTTGTGATGGAAAAAGAACCGGGACTGCAGGAAGGAGGTGAGAGTAAAATTTCATTATTATTCTGAGAAATCTCACCCTTTGGAATTACAACTACATATTTTTTACACGATGTGAACATAATTGCAATAGTTAATAAAACAAAATAATTACATTTAATTATTTGAAATGATACTCTTGGAGCTAATTGGGGGGGGTGATAATTGTGTCATTTTAAAATTATTTTTGTTATTAATTATACAAACATAAATTAATGTCAACGTATATGTACTTTTTTGACTGTTAAATTTTAAATTTATTTTTAAACACCCCATTGAATAGATTTAATAGTGAATTCTTAATTTCATCAAGCCATCCAAATAAAACTTCACAGCCCAGTTGGGATATTTGCCTCTCATATAGGGCCCCCATAGTGGCACACTTCCCGGGACTGCACCTTTTAATTGCGGATCATTCTTTCCTTCTTTTTGATCATTAAGAATTGCCGTTATCAGCTTTTTACCTAAGTCTGAATATTTATTTTCCCCTGTAATATCAAACATTCTGAATGCTATCAAACTGCATTGTGCCTGACCTGTGACACATCGGTAAGAATACGTTCCGTTCCACTGAGTATTATAGTCTCCGGCCAGGAAAGGACTCATTTCTGTCTCAGATTCTAATTTTTGCAAAAACACTTCGCACTTTTCTATCCATTCTTCCACTTGCCATAGCTGAGCTAACTCCAGAAATCCCCTCCAGGTGTAAGCAATGGTATGCGTAAACGCACGATCCTTTTTGTCAAATCCCCAATTCAAAACAGCACCGTTTTCCAGAATTTGTCCACTTAATTTAACTGCTGCAATTTTTAATTTTTCCTCAAGAATTTCATCTTTCATATGAGCAGCTAAGAGTGCAAACCCCCATATTGCCCGGGTACAATAGGATGGGGAATTTTCCGCAAACCAGCCGGGATTAATTAGTTGTTCTGATACCCAGTCCGCCAGAGCTAGCATTGCCTTTTCTCTTTTTTGCTCAGGATTAAGTTGCTGTAATCTCAGCAAACCGAATGCAATCATTCCACTGTTAAAAAAACTGGGAGTTTGACTGCCTGCCAGCAAAGCGGGAAAAGAGCCATTATTTAATTGTTGTGTCAGCAACCATTCCCCGCATTCCAGTGCATATTCATCCAGCTTCATTTCAGGAAAAAAAGGGCTGTAATCCAGCAAGGTCTCAATAATATATCCTGTGGTTTCGGGATACCCCAGATGCCAGCCACTCAAGGGATATCGCCATCTTGCAAATATATGGGAGGAGCCTTTTCTACCGGTGGCTTCTATACTACGTATCAACCAGCCTAAACCAGCACCGGCCCTTTTTCGCCATTCTTCTTCTGTAATATGGTGGCTTGCGTCCATCTATGGACAAATGTACTTATTTTGATCATGCGCCGCGTTGCTGCTTCTTCAGACCGAATACTTCATCGCAGTGCAAAAACAAATTTTCTTTTCCTTTTGCAGCAGGATCTCATAATTGAGGCAACTCTTGCAGGAATCCCAGAAAGCAGGATCCTGGGGTAGCTGAGCATAAGTTACCGGCAGAAAACCTAGTTCCGAATTGATTTTCAATACAGCCATACTTGATGTTAAGCCAAAGATTTTTGCATGTGGGAACTTTTCTCTGCTGAGACCAAAAATGGCCCTTTTGATCATTCTGGCCAGACCACTTTTACGAAACTCCGGCGCAACAATTAAACCTGAATTTGACACAAATTCTCCGTTATCCCATGATTCAATAAATGAAAATCCAGCCCAAACGCCTGAAGAACTAAATGCAATGATAGCTTTTCCTTCCAGCATTTTTTGCTGAATATATCCCTCACTTCTTTTGGCAATTCCTATACCACGCCTCAGGGCTGACATTTCCATTTCATGGCAGATGAATGCTGCAAAACCAATATGAAACGCATTCGCTTGCAGCACATCAAACGCTTGTAGTTTTTTATCTTCCGGCTCCGGATTCATAATGGTAGCGATGGCATTCATATTAGTATGGATTCTGAATGAAAAAATAGAGAGCCAAATGAGGGGTGATTTCACTTACTTTTATCAAAGAAATACATTTTGAACATCAGGAAGAACAGGCCGCAAATCAATTAATCAAAACTTAATGCTCAGTAAACATCAGGGGCATTTATAAGTCTCACAAAAAATATTTATTGGTCCATCAGCACATTTGAGATTTCTGTGTAAATTTATTGTTTCAAATGTATGAAGGTCGGTTCGACAAGTATTCCGTAACGGAAATGCAGGGGAAGATAGGGTAATACCTTATGAGGACAATCGGATTATGAGTTAAGATAGCTTATTTAATGATTTCAAATAAAGCGTATGAAAACTCTCAAAAAACTGGTTTTGATTTTCGTTTTACTTTTGATCCTGGTCGCTGGTGGTGCTGCAGTTTATGTACAAACAATGCTCCCCAATGTCGGAGATCCTGCTGAGCTCAAAGTCGAAAGTACTCCTGAGAAGGTCGAATATGGCAAATACCTTGCCTGGCATGTTTTTCAATGTATAGATTGTCATTCTCAGAGAGATTATACATTATATTCCGGTCCGCCCAAACCGGGTACTGAAGCGGCAGGAGGTGAAAAATTTGATCAGGCAATGGGATTTCCCGGTGTTTTTTATTCCAGAAATATTACTCCCGCAGGAATTGGTGACTGGACGGATGGCGAATTATTCAGGTTAATTACTACCGGAGTTAGAAAGGATGGGGAGCCCATCTTTCCTGTTATGCCATACCACAACTATGGTAAAATGGCCAGAGAGGATATTGAAGCTGTAATTGCATATCTGCGCACATTAGAGCCTAAAGAAGGGCAGTTTCCTGAGTCAGAGGCGGATTTCCCCTTTAATTTCATACTTCGCACCATGCCTGTTGCAGCTGAATCCATGAAAAAGCCAGACCCATCAGATGAATTAGCATATGGTGAATATATGTTTATCGCAGCTTCCTGCGGAGAATGTCATACAAAATTTGAAAAAGGCAAGCCGGTGGGTCCACTTTGTGGCGGTGGAAGGGAATTCGGTTTTCCGGACGGTAGTGTGCTGAGATCGCCCAATATAACATCTGATATGAGCGGTATTGGTGCCTGGACAGAGGAGATGTTTATTGATAAATTTAAATCTTATTCTCCTGCTACTTATACTCCTCCAAAAGTAGAGCCCGGCACTATGCAAACCATTATGCCCTGGATGATGTATGCTGATATGGAAGAATCAGATCTTGCAGCTATCTACAAATATCTGCGCACCCTACCCAAAGCAGATAATGCTGTAGAGCGATTTACCCCTCCAAAAGGATGAGAAACAGCGGGCTGTTAGCTGTTAGCTATTGGCCTGAGGTTAGGACACATCTAATTATATATTATAAATAAATGTTATATTTGTGTAAAATAATGTATTTGTACAAAAAAGATCGGAAGAGCG
>JALHRR010000025.1 GCA_022841345.1 Saprospiraceae bacterium | reverse complement strand
TCATGATTAATTTTTATTTGCAGAAATTACTTTTTGTCCAGCGTCATTTCAATAAATTGCACCCAGCTTCCTCCTCTGTTCATTTCTCCGGTTTCGTACCATTGTCCTTTTTCATTGAGATAAATTATATATCTGATGTACTCGTTCGGATACCAATATAGTTTTTCACCTATTAATTCTGCTTTAAATTTCCCCTGTCTTCCGGAAAACAAAAATGAAGTTAAATTGAAATGTCCTTCTTCTTTGCTGTAGGTGATGATTCCCAGTGCATCGTGAATCAATTTGCCATCTGTATAGCCTTTCCCTTCTATATATAAGGCTGTATTTTCCAACTTTAATTGAATTTTTTCCTTTTGTGTGAAATTGTGTTTACTTCCATCCTGAATCATCATCCAACCCGTACCTTCCCACTCACCTTCAAGATATGCCAGTTTTGAAATTTCATGCTGTGCAATTTTGTCAACTTCCGGCATCTGAGACGTGGCAGGTAAGTAAAAAATGAAGCAAATCAATAAGGTAAAGTTCAATGTTCGCATGTTTCACAAATTTTGAGTTAACTGAAATAGTTTTAATTGATGTGCCGCGGAAGTGTCGTTTCTCATGATAAATATAATCAAATATTCATGCTCGATTGTATATTGTTATGATTAAGAGCCTAATTCCGGGCAGCTATTCATTACACCAATTTCTTTTTAAGGGTATTGTAGGTATTCATTGCGAAACCCATTTTGCGGTAAAGGTCCATTGCCCTCTTATTTGAATCGGAAACTTCTAAGTGAAGCATGACCGAATCATTGTATCGGGTATCTGATAAAAAATTCAAAAAAGCGGTAGCAATGCCCTGCGAGCGATAATCAGGAAGGATGTACAACTCGTCGATAATGAGAACATTTCCTTTGTATTCATTGCTCCAGAAATTAATGAGAATAGCATATCCTATCAGAAACCCCTCTTGTTCGAAAACAAGAATATTTCCTTTGTCCGGGTGTTTTCTTATATGGTCTAAGGTAGTTTGAATACTTTCGGAAGTGGCAACCCATCCGCTGAAGTCTTCTGATGAAAGATTCAGCATGAGTTGTGTGATTTCTTCAATTTCTGAGGATCGGTATGCTCTGAAGAGTAGTCTCATTCTTGAGTCAAAAAAATGAAATAATACCGGACAATACGATTAAATTCCACATTATATTATTGCAATTCCCGACTTACCAGATAAATAGTGTATCCAATGAATGTGAATAATAATACTGCTGCCTGCCATCTTTGAAGAACGTGTTTTTTACCTACGAACATTGCAAGAAAAAGAAATATGGTTCCAATTGACAGGATAAAAAGGTCATCATTAAAGACTATTTCGTAAGGAACTGGACGAATCATCGAAGTGATTCCGAGTATAAAAAACAAGTTGAAAATGTTGGACCCAATGACATTTCCTACAGCAATATCATTGTTCTTTTTGAGCGCAGCAACTACAGAAGTGGCTAGTTCCGGCAATGAAGTTCCGGCTGCTACGATTGTTAATCCAATCACAGTTTCACTGACCCCCATAGCAGTTGCCATTGATACAGCATTGGTAACTACAAGATTTCCTCCTGCAACCAACCCGGCCAATCCGATGATAATAAACAACCATATCTTCGGGGTGGATAAAGGCTTTGTTTCAATTTTATGATGGACCGGATCGCTTTTAAATTGTCGGAATACATAATAGAGAAATCCAAGAAAGAGAATCAATAAAATAACCCCATCCAAACGACTCAAAACTTCCGGACCGTCTGACAATATTTCATTTGTTAAAAAATATAGAATAATCACTGCCAACAGAGAGAGCGGAATTTCTTTCCAGACTGTACTGGACTGAACAATCAGAGGGCTGATTAATCCCGCAATACCCAGAATTGCAAACAGGTTGAAGTTGTTGCTTCCAATAATATTCCCAAATATGATGCCCTGGTGACCATTGAAGTTTGCAAATGCATTGACAACTAGTTCTGGCGCGGAAGTACCGAATGCTACAATCGTTAATCCAATCGCCAGATCAGAAATATGATATTTTTTAGCCAGAGCAGATGCACCATCCACCATCCAATCTGCCCCTTTAATTAAGAGAATAAAACCCAGCACCAATAGCAAAATTTCTAACCACATATGACTTGAATATCTCCTTTTATTAATAAAATGACAAAGCTTTATTTGTTTCTTTCTCAGGGCACAAGCTAAGCCAAAAAGTTTTCATGTAGATAATATTTGCTGACTTATAAATTTGAAGATTTGATCATGAGATTTATTAGTATTCATTTTCAGCTCTTTTCAGAATAAGTTGCAATTTTAATCAATCAGCATTCTGTTTTCTTTTTGATTATCCCATATATTTCAGTCATTTACATTATATTAGATTGTATTTTCTGTGTTGTAGATTTTACTTAACCATTAATTTAGTGAACATGAAAAATCTTATACTTTACTGTAGCTGTGTATTTCTTATTTATTCAAATGAAGTTAATGGACAAAATCTGATTCAGATTGCTGAAAAGTTGTCATCGCAAAAATTTGGATCAGGTACCAGACTAAATGATTTTAGGACTCCGGGATGTGACCCTGATTCTATTATTTTTTATGGATTTATATCACCTGAAGATTCGGTAGTAGGTATCAGACGTATTTTCCGCAAATATGGAAATTTATCAACTGCTGTTTATGAATATGAATTTGTGGATACCTCAGGAATAATTAAATTGGGCAGCATTGATAGCACTGTTTACGATAATTCCGGACGACCCATTCTGAATGAAGTCTGGCTGTTTAATTATGACTCCAGTAGATTAATACTGGATGAACGCACAATATTTTATCCCCATGAAGGGAGTATAAACAAAGATTATTCATTCTTAGAGCATCTGGTGAATGAGCTTAATTTTTATGAAGGTGACTTTGTTGATTTTGATTCGGCTATTGTATATAGACCGGAATTTTCAACAGGCATAATGAAACCCCGGAATAAGATAGTTCATTCATATACACCAGAAGGCCGCCTGACTGCAATCAATGAATTTAATTATTTTGAATTCAGCATGGCTTGGTCACCCTGGACCAAACGCGATGTATCCTTTACTGCTTCCGGCAGAATTAATAAAATTGAGCAATCATCCTGGGATGGTGTTGATTACATCTTAAGTTCCACATCAGTTTATACCTATGATTCCAATGATTCATTGCAAACTATTCTCTCGACTAATAATTTGTCCGGCTCACCGCAGGAAAAACTGGAAATGACCTATAACAACTTGCATAATGCTTCGACTGCAGTCGCCTATACCTGGGATGAAACTATGAACGATTGGACCGAAGTCCTTCGTTTATCAGGAGATTTTGATGATCTGTCCAGGCTGTCAATTCTTGATTTGGAATTTAATTTTTTTGGTGATTCTGAAACTTCACAATATGTATATAAATACAATGGTGATGCATCATGTCCTCAATATGTCGATGTGTACTACTTTGAAGATGGCGAATGGTTTTTTAGCTCCAGAATTTACCTTTATCCATCTACAATTACTTCCGTTCATAACCCAGCTATTCCGGATTGGAAGGCATATCCCAATCCAGTCAATGAAGGTATTTGGATTGAAGCTCCAATTGGCTCAGAAGTGCAGATATCAAGCATTCAGGGAAAAATTATTTACAAGGGAATGATCAATAGTGAAAAGGAATATCTCAGGTTACCACCATCCAACACGCTGGTAATTTTAACTATCAAAAATGAATCTTCTATCAGCTCCAGGATAATTTCAGTAAATAAGTAGTTGTACTTATTTTTACAGAATAAGGCATTATAAAAAAGAGCAGCATAAGAACCCATCAATGATGATGCGTTTCTTATGCTGCTCCAAATGCTCAATAATAGCCCTGATGAAAAACTATATAGCAAGTCAAATCTTTTTATTAGAAGCCAATCACTGCTTCCAGATTTATACCTTTAAATTCTGCGCCTGCAAATCTTCCTGTCCATGCATTTCCTAAGTATTGTTGATTTACATATTCTACTTTTGTCAGAATATTAGGAGTAATAAACCATCCACCGCCCAGGTTCAGTCGGGTGATTTCAAGATCAGTCGTTGCACTTTCACGCTGTTTTCCACTGACTGTATTGTAGCGTCCGCCGATATAAAATCTTTCATTATTTCCGAAGCGATACAGAAGCTCAGCTGCAAGCTGGACGAATGCACCTTCGCGATCCACGACAGGTTGAGTAAATTCATTATTGCCTGCAGCCCGTTCCAGTACACCAAAAAATTCTAAGCCCCGGAACTTTGTAAATACGTTCAACTGCAATGCTGTTATTTTTGTAAACCTGGCATTGTACCTTCCATCAAAATCCGTTCCTTCCACGATTCCATCCTGATCAGGCAGCGTGTGTAAGACTTTATAATATCTTGAACCTGCTCTGTCTCCACCATATAACCAGGTACCTGTGCTTGTGCCATTATTGATATACCATGATCCTGTAACACGCAATCTCAGATCTTCTCCGATGCGGCCATCATATCCAACTTTACCATAAAAGGAGGGTTTATTATCCGTAGTACTGTTGACAACTACATTCTGATTCAATTTACCATTTGTTAGACCTACTACTGCCAGCAAACTATTATATTGAACTGTGACTTCACCAAATGCTTCTGTCGCAAATGCATCCATAATGTAGTTGCCTACAAAAGGATTATAAATAGCCCTGGCATTATCAGTCCTGCGAAAATGCGTATCTCCATAATTGAATTCATCCAGACCGATGGTGACAGTAGTGTACTTCATTATATTTTCTAAAAATCCGGGTTTGATGAAGTTTAGTTTGTCTATTTGGATATAACCGCCTTTTATCCAGGCTTCATTGTGATGTCGGGAAGAAAGATACGTGCGTAAATGCATTCTGATTCCATCCAGCAATTGCACGTCCAGATTGAGATTGGCTGATGGCAAATTGAAATCAGATCCCAGTTCAACCAGATTATTTAGATTATTGGATTGATTGAGACCCTGGAATTGCATTGCAAAATCTCCGCCGATCCGAACTTTAACTCCTTCATATGAGATCGAATCGTTCTTGGATGGCTCAAATACATTCAAACCTCTCTGATCATTAGGTCTGAAAAATTGAATTCCGGGTTGCTGTGCATGCACCATAGAAATGATGCATAAGAAGAAAATTATTGGTAAAAAAGTTTTCATAATGTTAATTTTAAAAATCTTGAAATAGATAATTCTTATTTGGTATAAATGAGTGAAAAGTCCAGTACGACATCATTTCCGGTTTTCATAGCACCCAGCATAAAGGAAGGAGGTGTAATGTCGAAATCGGTCAGTTTCAATTTTTGTGTGCCGGAACAGGTAATACTCTTATCAGCATTGACCGTGCAATGGACAAGTAGATTCACAAGCTTAGTAACACCGGCAATAGATAAATTTCCGGCTGCTGAAACAAGGAATGTTTGACCTTTAACATGGGAAACTTTTGATGACTTCATCTTATACACTATGTTTTTATGTTGACTTGTCTTGAGCGCTTTATAGGCGTTCTTGTCCAAACCTTTTTTGTCACTTTTCAATGTTTCTGCAGGCAGACTGAATTCGAGTGATTGAATTCCATTCAATTCCTTTCCATTCCCTGAATCAAATGTGAATATTGTCTCACTGCTGAAACCCTTTGAATTCATAGTCCAATCGTGCATGCTGGAGGTGCCGGAAAGGCTCATTGTGCTTTTTGAATTGCTCAGAGTATGTTTCCCCTGCCCGTTAAGATTTACGAAGCACAGGAGCAGAATGGGTAAAGCAATGAATAGAGAATTTTTTCTCAAAATGGAAGCTTGCATATTTAAGTGAAGTGTTGTGTACTGAAATTTGATTCCCGGAGTAGTGGAAATAAAATAATAACTGCGACGGAAAAATTGCCGTTTGACAGGATCAGTCCTTTCGGCAAAGGTTGTCTTATATTAATCACCTCATGTTATATAATGATTAATATCAGCTGTATATATGGGAGTTAGCCTCAGAAATGACCGAAAAAGGAGAAACGAAATGGTTTTGTTATAATTAATGATCAGCGCAGAAGGTATTTATTAAAATTTCTAAATTAAAAAAGCCGGACATTTTTTACAATGCCCGGCTGTTTTATTTTAAATCTGAAAATCTGCTAACCTAGAAGTATGAAAGCATCAAAAACTATACTCTTTATTTGTTGCTTGTATTTATTACTGCTGGTTTTACTTGATCTGCCATTCCTTCTGATCTTACTTTGACTAAATAAGTGCCACTTTGTCTGGAATGCAAGTCTATCTTCTCCGTTGTAGCCTGAACATTTTTTATTTCTTTTTGCAGAAGTATTTGTCCCTGTAAACTGAGAATTTCAATGATAATTGACTTGCCCACATAGGAGCTAAGTTCCAGATTTATCTCTCCGGAGCTGGGGTTAGGAAACACTTCAAAATTTGAATTCTTAACCGTAACACTGTTTTGTGCAATATTGGTATTATTTGCGGGTAGTGTCACATTGCCTCCTACTATAGTTACATTTCCAAATGTGGCTGTGATACTGCTGCTTGCATTATAATTTGAGACTAAAAGTCCCAATTCAATACAATTTGCCATAATGATGTTAGAAGAAAATGCAGGTGACCAATTGATACCATTTGGAGATGTATATCCTGTAAACTGATTTCCCAGCCTTACGATTCTAAGCCAAAACCTGTTCAATCCTGGAATTTGCTGTGGCACTGCAGGACCGTTTGTGACAGTTCTGATTTCTCTCCTTGTCTGATTGCTTTGAATGTTTGTAGTAAGCTGAGCCTTCTTCGCTCCGGGATTAATATTTTCCCGCATAACTACACCCGCCCATCCATTGCCTGTTATCCCTGTAACCTGGGCTGTGATACTACCATCACCGCAAAGAGAATACTGAACAAATGCAGCATTATCACCTGTATAAGGAGGGCCCGAAAAACAGTTTGTACTGCTCACACTAAATACTTGTGTTGTGTCATTGAAACTTGCCCCACTTCCTTCATTACATCCTATGCCGTTTATATTTTGACTCCATCCCGGAGGTAAGAAAGGAATCACTTCTATGTTAAATGTGCAGGACTGAAAACAATTAACATCATAAAAATAGTTGTAGGAAATGATGTGATTTCCTAACCCTGCTGCTGAGGAGTTAAATACGTTATTCTGGACTCCCGGGCCGGAAAACGATCCATCAAGAGGAAATTTGGGCAGACTTGTTAAGTCAAGAAATTCACTGAACTTAACTATTTGGTCATCCGGACATTCAAGTTGAATTAATTCATCTTCGATTACATTTGGTAAGACTCCGCCACCAAGAACATTTAAAGTTCTGAAATTCGTAAAGGTGCCTGTATTAATTGAGTTTTCACTGCTGTTAATAGTAAATTGACCAATATTCTCAATACTGTTATTATTGCTGATATTCTTGTTTACGATAAGGTTTCCACAATAGTTATTAATAAAGGAAGCTTCATTGTTAATTCCAAATCCGTGAATAGAATTTGGTGATTCATTTATTGTCAGGGGCCCATTATTTACAAAAGATCCTGAACCTGTATTATTTATACCATGTTCATGGATGCGACCCCCACCTAAATTGATGGTATTTCTGTTCACAAATGAGCCGGCGTTATTAATTGCTGACATTCCCAGACTATCTGTCAATCCGATTTCAATAATTCCTTCATTCAGGAAGCTGGATGCCGAGCTGACATGAATACCATTATTAAGTGTATAATTGATCGAGATACTGCCTGAGTCTGAATTTTCGAAATTGAGATCTCCATTTAAGTCTATGGCATTCTGAAATACAGAATCAATCTCCATGCTTCCTGAATTGATAAAAGTCCCTCCTGTTGATTGAATTCCTCTGGAGGTATTATGCGAGTAATATATCCCGGAATGATTGATATATCCTGAATTAGAAATACCTAATGCAGAAAAAGCCCTGATATTTACATTTCCATTCATGTATAATGAATCTGTATTTTGAATTACCGGGGCGGAACTTGAAAGAAAGGTTCCGGTAAAAGAAGATTGGGCACCCAGAATGGCCTTTCCGTAGTTCTCCAAATATTGGAAGCCCATACTATTTACATTGAATTGGGCATCCGAAAATAAATATGCTCCGGATCCATTTCTGAAAACCTGATCGAAACCGTTGCTATTAGTAACCGTACAAGCAGCATTTAATATCAAGGTATCAGTATTAAAAAATAATCTTGGCATGCTGGTAAAAGAAGCCGGTACATTTAATTCGCAGTAACCTGAGTTCTCCAGAAAAATTGTACCTCCGGAAGAACTAATACTACCATTATTATGAATATACCTACCTTGATTGATGATTTTTGTCCCTCCACTATTATTGAATGTAGAACTGCAATTATTGCTAAATACTGCTCCTTCGAAATTTACGATTGAATTTGACGATAAACTTCCGGATGTAAGAACACAGCCTGAATTTGAGTTAATCTGATGATAGTTGTGAATACCCGCGGCTCCGGAATTTGACACATTAAACGTTGTAGCAGCTCCAATGTTAATAACGCCGTAATTAATTAAAGCCGCGGAGCCCGGTGAGCTGGATCCCTGAACCGTGAGGTTATTGAGTACATCCATCACGCCAAGCGAATCATTCAGGATATTTGTAGCCGATGCACTTCCAATGGATCCTGTCCCTGATAAATGAAAATATCCCTCATTCCTGAATACAATTTTATTTGTACTTGCCATATTTATTGAACTCCCGGTAGTATTTCTAAAAGTAGCGTTTTCCCTGTTATAATTAGCTTCAGCTGGAATGATAGGAAAACAGCCGACCAGGTTCATAGTCCCGGAATTCAGAATGTAATGATGATTATCCAATAATCTGGAATTTCCTCCATTTACTGAAAAAGTTGCGCCAGCCCGATTCAGGATAGAATCCTGGTTAACTAAACCGTCTCCAGCCAGGGAGCCTGTTATCTGAAATGTGGCAAAATTGTCGATTTTGCCATAGTTTACCAGTCTTCCCAGTAAGCCTGAATTTATAGAAAATGTTCCTGAATTTATTACGACAGAACCGGGATGATTGATCATATTGATTCCCAATCCACCACCCACAGTAAAAGAGCCCGTGTTGGTGATCTGTGAATAATTTTCAAGTCTGTTGCCGGTTCCACTATTCAGCGTAAAAATTCCCGAATTTGTAATATTGGCACCCACCAAATTTCGCAGAGCATCATTAAAGGAGGAATCAACCCTGAAATTACCGTTATTCACCAAAGTACCACCATTGATATAACCATCGTTATCACTTCCGTACACTTTGAGGTCACCTCCGATAGCAATAGTAACAGATGCCCCGCTCGCAACTGTCACTGATCTTGCAAATGAATTGCCGGTAATAATTGGATAGTTTCCACTTACAGATACGGGGATGATCACGTGATGTCCTGTCAGACTGCCCGAATCAGGGACTTCAGAAGGAGTCCAGTTGTTTGGATCATTCCAGTCAGTCCCGTTATTTCCAAGCCAGACCAGGAGTGACATTGTATTTTGAGCCTGCCCAGAACAGATTTCATTTTGTTTTTGAATATTTTCTGCGTTTTCTTTGGGATTGGTCGCTATAATGCCGAGAATAGAGACCGCAAGGGATAGTGCAATAGAGTAAAAATGTGACATGCATTTAGAAATTAAAGAGTTACTTTAAATGATTGTTGAATTTCTTGTTTTGTTTGTAATAATGTATCAGACGAGACAGACTTTTCAATCTCTTTATGTTGCGTTTTGTGCCAATGAAGCGGTGATATAAAATACTCTGCATAAGCTTTAAAACCTGCCAGTAAGTGAATCAAAAGATATGCCAATACATCTGACAATGTAGTCCACAAGCTGGCACTGATGTTTAATCTTTGGTAAGTGATTCGATTGAGAATGGTTGAACTTGTAATATTGAGGCCCAGCAGAACCCAAAGACTGGTGCTCATCGCTATCAGCGTATAATAAGAAAGACCTGCACTCACCATGAATACAGGTATAAATAAATTGTAAAAGGGTACCATAGCAGAGCCGATCATTGGAAGCCAGAAGTTTACCCATTGACTTACACTAAACTTCCCGTTCATAATAGAACCGGGAAGGTGCACCAGTTGAGTAACAAAAAGACCTTTATTCCATCGGGTTCTCTGATTACTCCAGTCGCTCCATTGTTCAGGGCAGGATTCTGTAGTAATACTGTCAAACAATCGAATGCGTATTCCATTTTCTATCAGTCGAACAGCAAGATCTGCATCTTCAGTGACGTTAAAAGGGTCCCAGGCTCCGGCATTGATTAATTCTTTCCTTCTGATAAAAAATGAATTTCCACCCAGACCAAAAGAATATCCATCATGGCTCAGTGTCTTTAAATGCCGCTCATACCATTCATAATATTCTCCTGCGAAGTTTCGGGTGATCCAGTTAGTTGATTTATTGGATATATGTATTTTGGCTTGCAGGCAGAGTCCGGGCCCTTCACTGGACAATTTGGCAGCCGCTTTCAAAAGCTGATCTGGTTCCGGTCTTGATTCTGCGTCATAAATCGTAAGAATGTCACCGGTAGCTGCTTTTATTCCGTGTAATAAGGCTCTGCCTTTCGTAAAAGGGGCTGCCTCAGGAATAAGCACAACTTGCATATTGTCATCCAAATCCATCCCTGTTAAAATACTCAGGGTTAGATGGTCCGTATTTTCAACCACAATAATAATCTGCTTCAATTCTTCAGGATAATTCAATGTCCTGATTGCGTCCAGTGTGCCGCGAATGACCTCATCTTCATTTTTCAGAGGGATGATGATGGAGAATGAAGGTTTTATCCAATTCTGATTTTCTGTAAATTCATTTTTTACTTCCGGGATGACAGAAGTATTATTCTGCACTCTGAAGAACAAAAGATATATATAATTAATAAATCCAATGCAGAAAACCGGCAGACCAATGGAGTAGGGGAAAAATAGAGAAAGGACGAAAAGACAACTAATGCTAATGAAAATTATTGCCCTAACCCCGGGCCGGATTTTGTCTTTGGCAGATTTATTTTTTAATAAATGATGTTGATCCGAAGCGATAGGGTCTGTAAGCATTAGCTTGCTGCATTAAGAAGCCCTAAAGTTAATGAATGAAATGAATAAAAAAAGTGATTCTACATATATTAATAATTATCTTAATAAGTAGTCAAATTTGCATTCTGGGATTATTAAAATCCATATTAGATTTTGTTTCAGGGTTGCAAAAAATAATGAGCTTCGGCCAATAATTTCAATGCCTTTTTTTATAGGGATTATAAGTCAGAATCATAAAAATAAATCGCACAATTTTATAGGATATCCAGTTCAGAATTGGGGAATAAATTCCGCTGATACCCCGCAGGTCTTCCATTGTAATCTGATCACATTGAGCAATGATATCATCCAAATGTCGGGAATACATCATGGTAAATTCTTCATTTTGAATGGCGACATTCATTTCTATACTGGCATAGGCGCTGAGATAGTTCAGATTAAATGAACCTATGGTAGTCCATTTGCCATCCACTATAGCTGTTTTGGCATGAAGCACTGATTGGTTCCACTCATACAATTCAATACCTTGTTTGAGCAATTTTCTATACAAATGTGCAGTTGCTCTTTTCATCAGAGGTACATCTGATATTCCAGCAAATACTAATCTGATTCGAACACCTTTTCCTGCCGCCCGTTTCAACTCATTTGTCATTCTGATACCCGGAATGAAGTATGATCCAAGTATAACTACATCCGATTTCGCATCTTTAATGTGTTGGATATAGGCTTTGGCAATTTCGTTTTTTCGTTTGAACCAGTCATTTCTGAGGACAGTAATTTGCAGAGATTCATTTTTATAGAAACTACTTTCTATGCGTTTGCGAATATTTTTCTTCTTAGCATCAAACAGATTGTGACATAGCTTCTGTAATTGAGTTCCTATTACCGGATCAGCTATCAGCACAGCATAGTCCAGCCAGGCTTTCTCATCTTTGGTTCCTTTGTATTTATCTGCAATATTAATGCCTCCGATCAATGCGATTTCAGCATCTGCTACTACAATTTTATGATGCAACCTACGACCGAGAAAGTAACTTTTTGAAGCGGGAATGGGAGAGAAAAATCTGATTTGAACACCATTTTCTTTGAGATCATGCACCCATATTTCAGGAAATGAAGCAGATGCAAATCCATCCAGTAACATGTAAATTTTAACTCCCCTTTGAGCTGCATTTTTAAGCAAGTGAAATATTCGTTCTCCTGTTTCATCTCCGGCAAAAATGTAGGTCTGTAAATGGATTTCAGTTCTTGCAGTTTCAATTAAATCTGCCAGCCTTTCAAAATAATCATCGCCGCTGTAGACCAGATCGATGATGGATGAAGAGGATAGCGAATTATTATGCATACAACTCAGATTGAAAAAGCCGGTGGATGATGGCGTAACTCTTGCAAAGTACATTTTTTTTCATCCATAGCAGTCATCCTGATTAAAATTGAACAGCAGAAAACCGGGCTCTAAAAATTGCTTTTTTTTGTTTACTTTACCATCTTGTTTTTTCAAGTTTTTTATAAACCTTATGTCAACCGTTAATTTTTGCGTAATATTGTAACTCAACGGTACAAGTAGGTAGGTCAGGTTCTATTCATTTTGCTTCATTTTCAGAACATGTATAATCCTATCCCATGAAAACACTGGTATCTCTTCTTATTATATTTTTAATTCCTTTTATCTCAAGTGCTCAAAGTCAGGATTGGAAGCAGATAGGAAGTTCTCTGAAGACAGCCCCTAATGTAGGAATTCAAACAAAAAGTGGATACTTATTTGGCCAAATGAGCGGAACAGCCAGATTTGTTTTCGCGAAGAATAATGGTAGTATTTGGCATGAATTACACGAATCCATTTTCTACGGCTTCAATGGGGATTTAGTTAGAGAAAATAATATTGGAGAACTTTATTATGCTGGTTCACACGGTTTATACTCTTTTAATCCCCTTACACATGAATCTCATCTATTTTTAACAATGCCTGGGATTCAGG
Source organism: Saprospiraceae bacterium (assembly GCA_022841345.1). Classification (GTDB taxonomy): domain Bacteria; phylum Bacteroidota; class Bacteroidia; order Chitinophagales; family Saprospiraceae; genus SLDF01. Next base: position 57,943 of record JALHRR010000025.1, on the reverse strand, counting down.
ATTTTGCCTTCTTAACTAATGGGAATATCATTATTGTTTCAACCTATAAAATAGTATTATTAATGCCCGGGGGTTCAGTTATAAATGAACACCATTGGTTAACTGATTCTGTCAAACTCCTAATGGATCCGACAGGTGATAAGCACTATGTGGTTCATAAATCAGATGGAAAAACAGATCTAATTGAGTTCAACGGAAACCTTACAGAAATTAAGGATAAAATACCTGTTAACACATCTACTCCAATTCTAAGAAATGGAAATAGATTATTTACTTTAAAGACCTATTCAGATAACGGGATTGATTGGATAAACCTGAATTTACCCAACGAAATTTTTTCCAGAAATAATATTGGATTGGATGGCACTTTATTGTACTCGACTCAGTACAAATTATTTATATCTACAGATAATGGAATGACATTTGTAGAAAAAGCTTTTCCTGTTACAAATATGGAATATATTTCCAGTGACAGACAAGGTGTTTTTATAGTAACAGAAAATCGCTCTCAACCATTACTTTATCGGTCATTTGACCTGGGATCGACGTGGGAATCGATACATTCCAATGTGGGAGTACCTCATCTATCATTTATTCACGGCGGAATAGCAGCCGGATTAAATGAAAACATTTATTTCTCAGCAGTGCATAATAAGTTCAGTTATAAAAAAGATTCATTGTCACCCTGGCAGCGTAAATCAGATAATCAGCAAGGTCTCGATCTGTACAGTCCAGCAAGTTTGGCTAATGGAACAACCATTGCATTCTCTGATTCTGGTCAAGTATTCATAGCTAAAGATTATGGTGACTACTGGGAAGTACATTCAGATGATCGTAAGTTTTTTGGAAATTATCAAGGCCTTATTCAAAAAGCCGATGCTGTATATGTTTGGTATAAAGATACAATGAATTATTCCAAAGATTTTGGCATAACCTGGGAGTTCATATCTATTACAGATCCTGAAATACTGCCTAGTCAAAACCCTAAACTGATTGCACCTAATTTTGGAACATATTTCTACAAATCAACACAACAAGTTGGACATAAAGAATTAATTTATTATAATTCCTTGAGTGGCGAAAAAGTAAAAAATATTTTGCCTCCTCCCAACATTGTTTTTGCAACATCATATTACAATTCAAATTTTTATTATTTAAGTCAATCATCTGGTGTGTTTCAATTAAAAATATCAGAAGACTTTGGTACTTCATTTACTTCAAAACCAATTCCCGGCTTCAATGAAAGCCAAAATTATTATATGAAAACTGACCATCTTGATAATATATATGTTTATTCAAACAGACAGATTTTTTACACGGAGGATCAGGGAAACAGCTGGCACAATATTTCTCCGGAATTTCCTGAATTTGAAAGAATAGAAGGTCTGAGCACCAGTTTTGACAATTATATATATCTTGCCACAATGGGCATGGGTTTATTGAAATATCGGCCTCAATTAAAACAGCCCCGAAAATTAGTTATAACTGTCCTGGATGATCAAAATAAGAATTGTTCGGTTGATTTGAATGAACCAGTAATTAAATCAGTGAAGGTATTAGTAAACAGTAATTACCTCCAACATCCGGGTCCTTCCGGAAAAACTACATTTAACATCCATACTACCCTCAACGAAGTAAAAGTAATCTACAATTCCGATCTTTTCCAGGAATGCGAATCGTCCTACACTGTCGAATTTGAAGACACTGACACAGAATTGCATCTCGACATTCCATTGAAGGTAAAAAAGTATTGTGCAGATCCGGTAGTAGGCCTCTCAGTACCTTTTTTGAGAAGATGTTTTGACAATACATATTATGGTTCTGTTTGTAACGAAGGAAATATTGAATCTATCAATACTGAAATAGAAATAACACTGGATCCATTCTTCGATTTTATTTCAGCCAGTCTTCCTATTAAATCAATTAATGGTCAAACGCTGGTTCTGGATGCCGGTCATATTCAGCCCGGAGATTGTCAGAGTTTTCATTTTGTAGTGAATGTTAATTGCAGCGCTGAGTTGGGCCAGGAACATTGTATTTCAGCTTACACAAGCACAGATTCTGAGGATTGTGGAGAAATCCCTACTGCCAGAGATGCATATGTAGATTGTCAGGAAAATATTGGTGCATATGATCCAAATGATAAAAACATTTTTGTCAATGGAAATCGCAATCAGACCTACATCGAACCTGGCGACAAAATCGAATATCTGATTCGCTTCCAAAACACAGGAACAGACACAGCTTTCACAGTAAGAATTGAAGATCCGATCACGAAGAAATTTAATGTAAGCTCACTTAAACCTGTAGCCGCTTCACATGACTATACATGGTCAGTAAACAATGGGATGCTTGTCGCTATATTTGAAGATATTCAATTAGTTGATAGCTTTAAAAATGAGCCTGCATCACATGGATTTATCAAGTTTGAAATACTGCTGGACAGTCTTACAGTTCGGGGAGATGATGTAAAATACCTTGCAGGAATCTTCTTTGATTTTAATGACCCGATTATTACGGAAGAAGTTGTCACGGTAATCGGACAACCTCTGAATACAAAGGAGCATTCTTTCGAATCCATTACTGCTTTCCCTAATCCAGGTAACGGACATATCTATATCTCCGGAGAGGCAATAAGCGATAAGCCCCGGGATTTAATGATTTATGATATCCATGGCAGGCTGATTCTATCGCAAAAGATCAGCTATCATGACAATTGGATCGATATGAGCAAATGCACACCGGGGACTTATATGTTGATGATGAAGTCAGGGGAGAAGGTGTACAGAGGGAAGGTGCTGAAGATGTGAGATTGAATTAAGATTCCCTTACTATTCCTGATGGTTCGGCATTGAAATCTTTTTAATATTTTATGAATAAGAAGAATATATGATTTTAAGAATATCGATAATTTTAATTTTTCTGGTTCATATTTCTTTTTTTGCTTTCGGGCAAAGTCAGGATTGGAAACAGATTGTTAGCCCTTTTGAATCATCGATATACATAGTTTATCAGACTAATAAAGGATACCTCTTTGGGAGGATGAGTGAAACCAACCAATTGTTTTTTTCTATTGATCGTGGACAAACCTGGAGTGAATTAACACAGCATATTAGTAACCACAGAAATGGAGGTTTAATGATCAGAGAAGACATGGAAGGGAATGTTTTTCATGCAGGTGGAGGTGGAATCTACCAACTGGATCCCATAAGTCTGGTTTCACTCCGGATTATAATCCGATCGGATTTTCTTGATTTTGCCATTCTTAAAAATGGTAATTTCATTGTAGCAGATCCCAAGAGGCTGACAATTTATTCCGGGCATGATTCTGTTTTAATTCAACATGATTGGTGGACGCATTCTGGCCTCCTTTTGCTTGACCAGGAAGGTCAGAAACATTACGTTATTAAAAGTCTTGGATCTAGTCATAAGTTGGCAGAATTCAATGATGATCTATCTTTTGTAGGTGAAGATGTAGATATCAACGCTCGCGAAATGATTAGAAATGGACAAAAGTTCTTTTGGGGGAAATTTTATTCGGATGATGGAATAATCTGGCAAAGTTTGAATTTTCCGGCCAATATGAATATTTCTTTCATGAATTCGGGGCACAATGGAAGCCTGTTTTTTGTATCCGGGGAGGAACTTTTTATCAGTCAGGATAATGGAATGACACTTACTTCAGTCGATTTACCAATTATCAATCCAAGTTATGTTTCATCGGATCTATCAGGCGAAATAGTTATTACCCGTGAGAATTTACATTCCCCTGTGTTTTACCTCTCAAATGATATGGGATTAAACTGGGATCTTGTTATTCATGAATTTGGCATTCCATACATGACAGCTTTCTCAGCTGGAATAAATGAAAATCTTTATCATGTAAATGATTTGAACCTTAGTCAATTATTTTACAAGCAGACTGCATGGTCAGGTTGGGAACATACAAATCATCCGGATGGTAATCGTTTTTCCAGAATCAGGAATTTAAGCGACGGTACTATTATTTCCATATCTCAATCTGGACATATCCACGAAACTAAAAATAATGGAATTGACTGGCAATTGTTAACTGATCATAAACTCGCATTTTCATCGATATCCGGGATTAGTCTGGAAGAAAAATCTGGAATTTTATATTCGCTTTATAATGATAAAATGAATTACTCCGAGGATTTTGGAAGAAATTGGAAGTCAATTCAGCATACCGATACTTCGCTGCTTTTATTATTTCTTCCTCAGGTGATTCTTGCTCCAAACTTTGGCGTGTACTACTTCACCAATGATATCTTGGAACCGCATAAGTTAATTTACTATAATTTTTTAACCAAAGAAAAAACTATAAATTCTGCAGTACCAAATTTTTATAATTTAGTTGCGTCTTATAGTGAAGAAACGCTTTATGGCATGGGATTACATCAGGGCATTCTTGCTTTATTCATTTCAAAAGATCATGGGGCAACATTTACCAATAAAAAAATCAATGGACTGATCACTCATTCATCTCGTAGCATCAAAATAGATCATCTCAACAATATTTATGTATACACAGATAAACAGGTTTTTTATTCATTCAATGAGGGAACTAGCTGGATAAATATCACACCTGATTTTCCGGAAATACAAGGTATCAATGACTTGCAGGTTAGTTTTGACAATTACATTTATGTATCCACTAAAGGAAAAGGAATATTGAAATTCAAAAATCAAATCGTAATCCCCAAAACATTGTCCATAAGTGTAATGAATGATCAAAACAAAAATTGCTTAGCAGATGATAATGAAATTCCATTACACAATGTAAATATTTTAGTGAACGGGATAAGCTTAAGAGCGCCGGATGAACAAGGAATAGCTATTTTCACTGTGAATTCACTAATCAATGAAGTGAAGGTCATCTACAATCCAAACCTTTACGAAGAATGCGAATCTTTCTACACAGTTGAGTTTGAAGCTAACGACACAGAAATGCATCTGAACATTCCACTGAAGATCTCAGAATATTGTGCAAGTCCCGTGATTGGACTTTCTGTTCCATTCCTTAGAAGATGTTTTGATAATACTTATCACGGATCAGTTTGCAATGAGGGTAATATCGAATCAATAAATACTGAAATTGAAATAATCCTTGATCCTTCTTTCGATTTTGTTTCAGCAAGTCTTCCTGTGAAATCTTTGACAGGACACATCCTTGTTTTGGATGCAGATTACTTACAACCCGGAGAATGCAGGAGCTTTAATTTAGTAGTATACGTTGATTGCAACTCCGAACCGGGTCAGGAGCATTGCATTTCTGCTACTGCGAAAACAAGGTCTTTTAATTGTGAAGATATTGAGACAAAAGTTGCTTATGTGGAATGTCAGAAAAATATCGATGATTATAATTCTAATGACAAAAACATATTTGTCAATGGCAACTGCAATCAATCATATATCGGGCATGGAGACAAAATTGAGTACTTGATTCGTTTCCAAAACACTGGAAAGGACACTGCAATAACAGTAAGAATTGAAGATCCGATTACGAAGAAATTTAATATCAGCTCCCTCAAACCTGTAGCTGCTTCACATGACTACACCTGGTCAGTCAACAATGGAATGCTTGTCGTAATATTTGAGGATATTCAATTAGTGGACAGCTTCAAAAATGAGCCTGCTTCTCATGGATTTATCAAATTTGAAATACAACTGGACAGTCTTACACTGCGTGGAGACGATGTGAAAAACCTGGCTGGAATCTTTTTTGATTTCAATGATCCTATCATTACAGATGAAGTGATGACGATTATTGGTCAGCCTCTGAAGACTAAAGATCATTCTTTTGAATCCATCACCGCATTCCCAAATCCTGCTAATGGCCTTGTGTATATATCAGGAGATGCCCTGAGCGATAAACCGCAAGATTTGATGATTTATAATATCCACGGAAAGCTGATTCTTTCGCAAAAAATCAGCTATTACTCCAACAGTATTGATATCAGCAAAGTGGCTCCGGGGACTTATCTGTTGATGATGAAGTCCGGTGAGAAGGTGTTTAGAGGGAAGTTGGTAAAGATGTAATTAATTACATGTAGAGTAAGTGTCTTATGAATTGATTCTGAAATGAATCAGATTACTTATTTAACCTAAATAGAATTTTATGTTTTTAAGAATATTGATAGCCACGATTTTCGTGAGCATAATTCCGTGCATTACACTTGCTCAAAATCAGGATTGGAATCAGATTGAATTACCAATTAAAACATCCATTTACATTTTGCACCAAACTAGTCAGGGTTATCTTTTTGGTAAGATGAGTTATACCAATCAAATATTTTTTTCAAACGATACCGGGCATAGCTGGAGGCAATTACCAGATGACTTTGGTAAGGGAGACAGTGATTATTTTGTAATTAGAGAAGATATAGACGGAAACCTGTACCAGGTAAGCAATGGTAAGATTTGTAGTTTTGATCCTCAAACGCTTGAGATCAATCAAATCATTCAAGCATCTGAAAACAGCTTTCTTGATTTTTCAATTCTCAAAAATGGAACAATTGTAATTGCTACAACAGGGTTTTTAAGCTCGTATTCCAAAACAGGAGTCTTGATCAAACAGCACAGCTGGTGGACCCACACTGCAAGATTTCTTTTGGACCGGACAGGTCAAATGAATTTTGTTTTGAACACGCTGGGGGCAGGCCAGACTATCATTGAATTCAATGATGATTTATCCTTTATCAGTAATAAAACAAGCGCTGGACCTTATCCAATATTACTTCGAAATGGAGATAGATTATTTAACGGACATCAATATTCAGACAATGCCGGATCAACGTGGCTAAATTTTGACCATCAATTCATCAACAATTTGACTACAATCAACATTGGGCATGATGGCAGACTTTTTGTGGTAACTGAAAACAATCTATTCATTTCCGAGGATAATGGTAATTCCTTTAATCAGGTCAATAAACCTGTCAGCAATTCAAACTATATTTCATCAGATTTATCAGGTCAAATTGTAATTTCTGATTCCAGACAAAGCAAACCTGTTTATTTGCTGTCTAATGATTCAGGAGAAAATTGGGAAGATGGGCCACATTATCCTGGAGTTCCATCCATCATCGATTTTGAAGCCGGTTTAGATGAAAACCTGTATGTGCCAGGCGATTATGGACATTCAGAGTTCTTCTATAAAAAAAATTCCTGGTCCCCCTGGGCAGTATCCAGTGCTCCTCCTATGCTTTCGTTTGAGCAATTTATGAGTTTCTCAGATGGTTCAAGTGTTGGTATTACAAACATTGCCAGGATGTATGGAACTCAAAATAAAGGTACGGATTGGGAGCTTAAATCGAATCAAAATTTAAGTTGGTTCAATGACATTTCAGTTGTTGAAAAATCAGGCGTGCTTTATTTCCAGCAATACGATAAAATGCTCTATTCAGTCAATTTTGGAGAAAGCTGGAATACGATTATTACTACGGATCCTGATATGATATTGTCTCCAATAGTCAGTTATATATCCGGGGTGAATTTTGGTTCTTATCATTTCGTTACTGATTTCACAAATCCTTCACGATTAGTTTATTTCAATTGGCTGACTGGAGAAAAAGTTGTTAGCGCTGAACGACCAGACATTTATCCTTTTGCCACATCTTATAGTGATGAAGCACTTTATGGCCTAAGAAATGATAATGGCACAATCGCTATATGCATTACAAAGAATCATGGTTTAACTTTTACCTTTAAACGAATTGAAGGCCTGATGGATCAGAATTCCCGTAAAATAAAAACTGACCACCTTGGTAATATTTATGTATATACCGACAAACAAATATTTTACTCCAGCGATGACGGTAATTCATGGTCCAATATTACCCCGGATTTTAGCGACGTTTGGAAAATTACTAATCTTGACATTAGCTTTGATAACTACATTTATATATCAACCATTGGAAAAGGCATTTTGAAATACAACAGTCAGCTGGTAGCCCCGAAGAAATTACATGTAAGGGTAATTGATGATGAAAATTTGAACTGTATTGCAGACATCAATGAAGTGACATTGAATGGAATAAAAGTACTGTTAAATGGACTTAGTTTGAATACTCCGGATTCTGATGGTGTAAGTTCTTTCCTGATTCATGCTTTGAATAACACAGTCAAAGTGATATACAGTGATGAATTGTATGGTGAATGTGCTTCGGTTTATCCGGTTATTTTTGAAGAGACTGATACCGAACTACACCTGGATATCCCACTTAAAGTTCTGAAATACTGTGCTGATCCGGTAGTAGGTATCTCAGTTCCATTCCTAAGAAGATGTTTCGACAATATTTATTCAGGCTCTGTTTGTAATGAAGGGAATATTGAGTCCATCAATACTGAAATAGAAATTACACTGGATCCATTCTTCGATTTTATATCGGCCAGTCTTCCTGTTAAATCAATTAATGGACAAACACTGATTTTAGATGCCGGTCATATTCAGCCCGGTGAATGTCAAAGTTTTCATTTTGTAGTGAATGTTAATTGCGACGCTGAATTGGGTCAGGAACATTGTATCTCAGCCTATACGAGTACAGATTCTGAGGATTGTGGAGAAATCCCCACTGCCAGAGATGCATATGTCGATTGCCAGGAAAACATTGGGGCTTACGATCCAAACGATAAAAACATATTTGTCAATGGAAATCGTAATCAAACTTACATCGAACCGGGAGATAAAATCGAGTATTTGATACGCTTTCAAAACACCGGAACCGATACTGCTTTCACGGTCAGAATTGAAGATCCGATCACGAAGAAATTTAATATCAGCTCCCTCAAACCTGTAGCTGCTTCACATGACTACACCTGGTCAGTCAACAATGGAATGCTCGTTGTTATATTTGAAGATATCCAGTTAGTAGACAGCTTCAAAAATGAGCCTGCTTCGCATGGATTTATCAAATTTGAAATACAACTTGATAGTCTTACGCTTCGGGGAGATGATGTGAAAAACCTGGCAGGAATCTTTTTTGATTTCAATAAAGCTATCATCACTGAAGAAGTTGTAACGGTTATCGGACAACCTCTGAATACAAAAGAACATTCTTTCGAGTCCATCACGGCTTTCCCAAATCCTGCTAATGGCCTTGTGTATATATCAGGAGATGCCCTGAGCGATAAACCGCAAGATTTGATGATTTATGATATCCACGGAAAGCTGATTCTTTCGCAAAAGATCAGCTATCATGACAACCTGATTGATATCAGCAAATGCGCTCCCGGAACTTATTTGTTGATGATGAAGTCAGGGGAGAAGGTGTTTAGAGGGAAGTTACTCAAAATGTGAGTCCAGATCAAAGAGTGGAATGCTTTTTGCCTGTCAATTATTTTAAATCGATTGAATTATATGTTTTTATTTAATGAAATTAAAAAAAATCTTTTTCCAGACAGTTTTAGCCATGGTTATTCTAACTCAAGTTCAGAATTTTGTATTCGGGCAGAGTCAGGATTGGAAACAAATAGGAAGTCCGTTTAAGACTACTATCCATTTAAAGCATCAAACCAGCCATGGATATTTATTTGGGCAATTAATTTTTACAAATCAATGGTTCTTTTCTGATAATAATGGTCAATCATGGAGAGCAATGCCTGATGAACTTGGAATAGCCTTCAGTGAAAAATTAATAATTCGTGAAGACCAGAATGGAGATATTCTTATTGCAAATGGATATGGAATCCATAAGTTTAATCCAATAAATTTGGAGTACCAACAAGTGGCTAACTTTGAAGTGTACAACTTTACTGTTCTAAAAAACGGGAATATTTTAGTGGCACATTTTTACAATTTAAAATTGTATTCTGCGGATTGGCAACTTTTAAATAGCTATGAATGGATAGCAAATAAAACTCAGTTTCTGATGGATGATACAAATGAAAATCATTTTGTCCAGGTAACTTATGGAATTTACCATGTGCTATTGCAGTTTAACGAAGATTTAAGTGTTGTTCAGGAAGTAAGTACTGTTACTCAATGGGGTGACATTTCTATAAGTCGGTCCAACAATAGATTTTTCAGAAAAGATACTTATTCCGACGATGGAATAAACTGGACCGCTCTGAATCTGCCGCCGCAAACTAATATTTCATATTTCGATGTAGGAATGGATGAGCGAGTGTTTTATATTTCTGAATTTCAATTGTATATCTCGAATGATAATGGTAATACTTTTATTCAGCGAAGTTTGCCAGCACCCTATTGTAACTTCATAAAATCCGATCCAAATGGAGTCATTGTCACCTCGCATGACCATGTAGTGCCTGTGATTTATACTTCGGATAATTCAGGAATTAGTTGGAGCTTAATCCCATTCCATGCTGGAATACCATATATGCCTGCTTTTGCAGCTGGAATAGAAGAAAACCTCTTTGCGTTTTATGATGAATATTCCTACTACAAGGAGAATGAGAATGCAGAATGGAAATTTATCGCAGGCCCTGAAGGGAGATTGTCCCACCCCAAAAGCCTCTCAAATGGAGCTATTATTGCGCTTTCCTCTTTTAATGAATTATACCAAACAAAGGATAGAGGTAAATCCTGGGAGTCACTCTCTGATCAATATATTTCAATCCCGGAAAACACAAAAATGGAAGAGAAGTTTGACGCATTATATCAATGGTCAAAAGACTCTCTTTACTTCTCCACAGATTATGGGAGAAACTGGTCGGCTGTGCAAGGTATAGATCAGCAAATATTTGGTATACTGCCAAACTCTTATTCTCATTACTATAATTTCGGTCTGCATATTATTCATCATCTTCATCCTGTCAGATCAGAAATGGTTTATTACAACTTTTCAACCAAAGAACAGCTACCCAACCCTTACACTGGAAGCGTAAGTTTTTTTGCAACTTCGTATTATAATGAAACGCTATACGGTATATCAGGCATAAATGAAACGTACCTTGCCACTTCTACAGATTTTGGTGAAACTTTTACGTATAAACCTATAAGTGGTTTCAACTTAAACACAGGATTTAATTTAAAAACTGACAAGTTGAATAACATTTACGCCTTTAGCCATAAACAAATTTTTTACTCTGAAGATCAGGGGGATAGCTGGCATAATATTTCTCCCGAATTTCCTGAATTGCTTAAGATTCTCGATGTTGAAATCAGCCCTGATAATTATATATATCTATCTACTCTTGGTATGGGGGTTTTGAAATATAATATGCAATTGCGCCAACCCAACAGATTACTTGTTACGGTACTTGATGAACAAAACAAAAATTGTCAGGTAGAACCCGATGAACCAGTATTAAAAGGAATGAAGATACTTGTAAATAATAAATATATGCAGGAACTGGATTATACCGGGAAGGCCATTTTTCTCTTGCATTCAGATATTAATGAAGTAAAAGTTATCTATAATTCAGACTTGTATGAGAACTGTGAGGTTTCATATCCAGTCAATTTCTCAGATACTGAACAAGAAATATTTCTCAATATACCTCTCAAAGTTTCTGTTTATTGCGCCAATCCAATTGTTGGAATTTCGACACCTTTTTTACGCAGATGCTTCGACAACACTTATTCAGGCACCGTATGCAATGAAGGCAATATTGAATCTTTCAACACAGAAATTGTCGTAACTCTGGATACATTATTTGATTTCATTTCTGCTAGCTTACCCATTATATCGCTGGTGGAAAATACGCTCATTCTGGATGCAGGGAATATTCCGGTAGCAGATTGTGTAAGATTTCATTTTACAATCAATATAAACTGCAGATCAGAACTCGGAATGGAACATTGTATATCCGCCACAACTACTACCGATGCGCCGGATTGTACACAAGCTACCATCAGAAATGAATATGTAGAATGCCAGGAAAATATCGGAGCCTATGACCCAAATGACAAAAACATTTTTGTCAACGGCAACCGCAATCAGTCCTATATTGAACCGGGTGACAAAATCGAATATTTAATTCGCTTTCAAAATACGGGCACTGACACTGCATTCACAGTCAGAATTGAAGACCCTATCAGCTCCAAATTTGATATTAGTTCTATTCGTCCCATAGCCTCTTCACATGACTATCAATGGACTGTAAGTAATAGTTTACTTGTTGTCCTTTTTGAAGATATTCAATTAGTAGACAGTTTCAAAAATGAACCTGCTTCTCATGGATTTATCAAATTTGAAATTAAGTTGGACAGTCTGACAAGCAGGGGTGATGAAGTGAAAAACCTGGCAGGAATCTATTTTGATTTCAATGAACCCATTATTACAGAAGAAGTTGTCACAGTTATTGGACAACCTTTGAATATAAATGAACACTCTTTCGAGTCCATCACGGCTTTCCCAAATCCTGCTAATGGCCTTGTGTATATCTCTGGAAATGCCCTCACCGATAAACCCCAGGATTTCATGATTTATAATATCCACGGAAAGCTGATTCTTTCGCAAAAGATCAGCTATCATGACAACCTGATTGATATCAGCAAATGCGCTCCCGGAACTTATTTGTTAATGATGAAGACAGGGGAGAAGGTGTTTAGAGGGAAGGTGGTGAAGATGTGATGTTCTGAATAAATGTTTAATCGTAAACAGATCTTCCTCCCCAGGCTGGATCCTCCGTTTTTAGCAACACTCATAAGGATTTCATCGTAGCACGGGTGACATCTTGCTCGCTGCGCTTGCAAGGTGACATCTTATGCCTGCGGCATAAGGTGACATCTCCGAAATAAATTTACTGCTACGCAGCCAATTTATTTCGAAGGTGACAGCTGGCGCTCAATACAAGCAGGCAGGTCACTTACATTACATCTTGTTGGCTTTTTCATGATTATTCATCTCCCGAAAGGGCGATATTTAGCTAACAACGAGGAAACGCCAGTGTAGGGGCGATTCATGAATCGCCCCTACACAAACACTTCGATTACTGACTCTGCATGTGGCTTCTTCCCGGCTGTTCACTCATCATTCATCACTCCTAACTCATAACTTCCCGGCTGTTTGGCTGTTGAGCTAGAGGCAGAGACACTCATACTTCGGTCTCTATCTGCGACCAGAAGCCAGAAGCTAGAAGCCGGCTGTTCACTTACGCCTTATCCCTTACCCCTACTTCAAATGCTCCGCCAAAAATCCCAGCATGCAAGCATACAATTCCATAGAATTTTCCTCCCTCTGAAATCCATGTCCCTCATTGTATTTGACCATATAAGGCACATCAAAACCTTTCTTTCTCAATGCAGTGACGATCTGATCTGATTCCGCAATTTTCACCCTCGGATCATTAGCTCCCTGGATGACAAACAACGGTTTTTTGATCTTATCCACCTGGAAGACTGGAGAAACTTCTCTGGCGATTTTAGCTTCTTCCGGATTGTCCAGATCATACCAGATCTGTTTGACGATTTCTTTATACGGCTTCCAGTATTCAGGGAAGGACTCAAAGAATGTCTCAATATTAGACACACCCACATAATTAACTCCACAGGTATAAAGATCGGGAGTTTTCACAAGTCCCATCAATGTAGCATATCCTCCGTGGCTACCCCCGTAAATAGCGATTTTATCCTTATCTACCCAGCCTTGTGCGATAACATATTGTACGCCATCCTCCACATCTTCCATCAGTTTGCGACCGATCTGCTTGAATCCGGCCCGCAAAAATTCCTTCCCGAATCCTCCCGAAATTCTGAAATTCACCTGCAGTGTCGCATAGCCTCTGCTGGCGAACAACTGCGTCTCAGGATTGAACCCCCATGAATCTCTGACGCCTTGCGGACCACCGTGCGGATTCACTACAAGCGGCACTTTCTTACCTTCCAGAGCGGCTTTGGGCAATGTGATATATCCATAAATATCCAGACCATCACGGCTCTTGAATTTGATCGGACGCATCTCCGCCATATCCTCCTCCTTCAGCTGCGGCATCAGATCATACAGCAGTGTGAATTTCTTTGTATTCACATCATACTCATAGTAAGTCCCGTACAGCTTATCACTCTGCACGATGATCAGAAACTTCGTTTCATCCTCATCATGACCGGTCGGATAAAACTGCTTTCCCGCAAATTCCTTCTCCATTCTAGCGTTCAGATCCTTATAGAAAGCACTTACAGGAGTAATTGTGATCTTTTCCCCTTCATAGTAGAAGTAGTCAATTTCATAATTTCTTTTTTTCGATAAGCCCATTCCACCTACGTCAAATGTAGGATGCGCATATATTTCTCTGACTACCTTATTTTTCTTGAAATCATAAAGCTCAATACTCGTTTTATCCCCCTCCAGATTAGTCATCACATATGCCTCATCCTTATTCGCAGAGGCGTAGTTGAATGACAGAATACTAAAATTGTCATCCCAGGCCGTTTTCTTCACCAGCTTGAATTCTCCGGTCTCAAGGTCCTTATAATACAATTCATTTTCCACTCCATTCACCAGCTTGGTATAGCCGCGCAGGTTGCCATCCTTATCAAACTCAAACCCCTGGATTGGATTGGCCACATCAGTATTTTCGTATAGCTGAGTCAATTCACCGGTAACCACATTCAGTTTAAATGGCTCAAATATTTGCTTATTATTTTTATTCATCGAGATGATCACAAAGTCCTTCTGTTCTCTCAGAATGTTGGTGATACTTGCAGTCACCCCGTCAAATGGAGTCAGATCAATTGAATTACTGCCATCCAGATTGGTCGCATATATGTGAAAATTCTCATCCCCCCCTTTATCCATCGCAAAAAACATCCGCTCGTCATTGATCCAGCCATATCCTTTGATCAATTCATCTTTTTCCTCTATTGCACGGGTCACTTTGCCGGTAGCCGTTTCTTTCACATAGACATGATTTTTATTCTCAGAGTCCTTCTCCTTGTACGATATGTATTTTCCATTTGGAGAAAGCTGGAAGCCCGATGCCTTAGGTTTTGCAAAGTAATCCTTCACCTGATATTTGTAATCGCCCTTATCCTGCGCTGCCAGCTGAGTCAGCACCTCAGCTGAGCTTGGAAGACTGAGGTCTCCCGGCAATTTACTCTCAAATTTTGTCAGCACCAGCGGAAACTCCATTCCCGCCTGCTTGAATTGTCCGGTAATGGTCTGTCCATTGAGATCCCCGGTGTACGTAATCCCCATTTGAGGTGCCTTCAGTGTCAGTTTATTATCAGCAAATTCAGTCACATCAAGTGGGATACCGGCAGCACCCTGTGCCGGGACATCCATGTTGGTGGCATATGCACCATCTGAAGAGGAGATGTGAAAAATGATTTCCAGTTTCGTTCCCTGGACATCGAGCTCGCCTTTCCAGTCTCCGATGATTCCCTGTGCAGATGTAGTCATGCTTGTCATAAATAGTAAAAATAGTACGCCTAATAATTGATTTTTCATACGAGGCAGGTTTAAGCAGTACTTTGAGCAGGAATATTCCTGAATACTTGTCCCTTCAACTTTTGGATCAGGCATCAAAGATAAAATTTTGTCCTTAAAATAAAAATGCTTTGGGCGTGCCCCTCCTTCGTCGGGTCAGGCTGCTCCAGGCTCCGCTTCGCTTCGGTCCCCAATGCTTGTGGACTGGCCTGCGGCCACCTTGCGCATCCTTCACGCGGGCAACTTCTACCGGGGATTCCCCTGATTTGCTGTCACCGCTACGGGCATACGAGTACCCGGCTTGAGGGTAATACCGGAGCTTATTCGTATCACGGGTGACGCCCCATGCCTGCTTTGCCGGCATGGGGTGACGCCTTTTGCCTGCGGCAAAAGGTGACATTCTTTCCATCTGCGATGGCAAGAGTGACGTTTCTGCGTAAGCGACATTTTTTGTGTAGAATCAACTATCAGCAACAATTTTGCCGCAGGCAAAATTGGCAAGTTTCCAAATTCCCTTTTTATAAGCTCCTCCTTTCCCGCGTCCGTTGATTTTGCCATTGGCAAAATTAACTCCGGAACGTCACCTGCGAATACGATCAACGGCTCAGCCGTTGATCATATTCGCAGGCGTCACCTCTTTACTGCGTAGCAGTGAAGAGGCGTCACCCCGGCCAGGCGCAGCCGTGCCGGGGCGTCACCCGCACTACGACCAAAGCTTGTATAATACTCCAGCCTTTTTGTAAAGGATTTCAGTCCGGAATTCAGGTAATAAAATCGCGAATGTGTCAGGAGCAATTGTCAGAACAGGATTTGGCGGAAACCCAGAGATAAATGTAGGAGACCTGAAACCCGGAATTTACTTTTTGGTCATGGATGATGATGGAAAATATCTGATTTCAAAATTTATCAAGCAGTAAATCCATGTCTGCATCTGGGCACAAATATTAATTTGCTTCTTCTATGGCAGGCAGATTACAATTTGCCCTTACTCATGTATTAACCGTCCGTTTGTGCAGAAACGAGACGCAATGCATTGCGTCTCTACAATAAAATCATGAACGAATATTAATTCAGCTTTCAAGCCGGGCAAATGGTAATTTGCCCTTTCTCAAGTATTAACCGGCTGTTTGTGCAGAGAGGAGACGCAATGCATTTGCATCTCTACAATGAAATCATGAAAGAATATTAATTCGTCTTTCAAGTCGTGCAAATGATAATTTGCCCTTTCTCATGTATTAACTGGCAGTTTGTGCAGAGAGGAGACGCAATGCATTGCGTCTCTACAATAAAATCATGAACGAATATTAATTCAGCTTTCAAGCCGGGCAAATGGTAATTTGCACTTTCTCATATATTAACCGGCTGTTCCACTCATAATTCATAACTCATAACTCATAACTGATAACTCCCAAGGGCTGTTCACCTTATCTCTTATCTCTTATCTCTTATCTCTCATCTCTCATCTACATTTTCAAAAAAGTCTGACATCCGGCATTGGAAGTATTATTTCTTTGCATACAAAGCGTGTACACTCCAGGTTTAAATTTGCTGATATCAATGCTGAGGATTCCTGTACCATGCTCTACTGTCATGGTTTTGACATGGCCGCCCTGACTGTTGCTGATAATTAATTTGTGAAAACCTCCGGGCGGGGTATAGTGCACCGCTACTTTCAGAACGCTGTCACCTGGGATGGGATAAATTTGAAAATCCTTTGTTCCTGACGCTGTATCTTGAATTGAAGTGGTGCTGCATAGTTCAGCGTCTCCGGCTTCCTGAATCAGAACCCCATTATTCACATACCAGTGAAACCATTCTCCACCGTTTCCATTTGTCCAGTTTGCAATATTGAAGGAAGCGGAACCTGTCTGATCGCCTTTTACTCTATACACTTTGAGGGCTTTATTATCTTTTACCCAATGCAGTTTTTCTCCCCGCTCACAATTTTCCGGAATTGATTCCGGGATGAGACAATTGGTCTGTATGAAATAGGCAAAAGTATTTGGATTGCTATCCACTCCAAAGACCCTGGCCACGCCATTGGGCGACACGCAAACTGCAGTTCTTTCATTGCATGCGATTCCCCTGGGATTGATATTGCTATCTTTTGCCATTCTCGCCAGAAAGGATACCGTTCTGCCTGCTCTGGTCCGATTATCAAAATGTGTATCAGTGATAGTATTTCCCAACTGAGGATGGGAGATGAAATTAGCTGACCCGATATTATTAGAATTTGGGTGGTAAGGATTGGCTAAAGCTTCAGTGGATACCAGACTGGATCCGGTAGGCACATAAAAGAATTCGCTGAGCACGGCCATTCCGGCACTGGTGCCACCTATAGTGACTTTTTTTTCATTAATAAGGTACAAAATGGCCTCATGAACCTTAGTATTCAGCCAGTTGTCATAATAGGTAGTTTGATCGCCTCCGGCTATAAAAAGAACCTCAGCCCCTCTGATTCTCTGTGCCACATAGTCTTGATTGGCACCCTCACGGTTGTCAATCCGAATACTTTCAACAGAGTTGAGGCTTATGCCAAGCTCAGAAAAGAAGTAACTATTATATCCGTTGGATCCCGTCGTCCGTATAATAACTACGTCTCCGCCCTGTGCTTTTTGAAGCATCCATTGCATGGCAAAATCATTGTCAGTTCCGCCCCCTGCCAGAACCAGACCTGGCTCATGATTGGTATTGATGTCATTGCTGCTGCCGGTAAGCCAGGATTGATATCCCTGCGCATGAAGCATGGCGGAATAAGTCAGCAGGAGAATGATCGTAATAGTCCCTTTCATATCTAAAAAGTTATTGAGTAAAGATAACTTGAAATTGCAATGAACTGCAATGGTGTTGACGTGATTTTGCCGGACGTGGGTACAAGTTTCCGAATATAGTATAGGTTGTTACCCGGGCAGCGTTTTGCACAAATAGAAAAAGGCCCTCCTTTGAGGGCCTTTTTTTGTTCAACTCCTAAATAAAGCGTATGAAAAACCTGTCTGTTGTTACAGATGATTATGCTTTTGGGGAAGCCACTGGAGTAGCACTCATTTTGACTTCCAAAGATTCTTGTTTGCCCATTTTCAACTCCACATTTCTGTTTTTAGGCTGAACGATCGTCAGGTTTTCAGAAACCAAATCCCTGGTAACGATAGTACCCAGACCACTGTTGATAATTTTTAGTTCATGAACATTACCGGATAGGTGAAGGTCACCTGCGCCTTCCAGTTGAATAGACATCTTGTTGGCAGCCAGTTTCAAATCTGTTTTACCTATCGTATTCAATGTAAGGTCGATATTGTTGAACCAAAGGAAGTTAGTAGTTTTTACACTTAATACATCCTGAAATCCCATGCTTTCCAATTGGTTGATAGTTAAGTATAGGTTCATTTTTGTGCTCTTTCCTGTGTTTTCTTTGATTCTGATGTGTAATACACCATTTTCATCATTGACAAGGATGTTTTCCTGCAGGTTAGAATCAGTTTCAACTGAAAGTGCAGATTGAGTACCATAAGTAAGGATGACATCGAAGTTTCCTTCTACTATCAGTTTTTTCACAGTATTTATACTGTAGGTATGTATGGTTACATTACCGGTTCCGTTTACGATTTCAGCTTTGCCATTAAAGGCGAAAAATAAAATGGATAAACTCAGAATTAATTGTTTGATTGTTGTTTTCATAATTTTTAATATTTATATATCAGTATCTTTAAATTTCAATATATCGTTTGTGAATTTCAATTTTTGCGCTTTCAAATCTATAGATGCATTTCATCGAAAGGGGGTTACAAAATGTTTGAATTTTTTTTCAGATAACTTTTTATCTGTTTTGTTTCACGATACAAATGTGCGATGACTTTGTTCTTGTATCAAGTTTACTCGACAAATGTCATGAATTACTCTGCGAAGGTATAACAAAATATATGTTTGTGAACTATCCATATTTGACAATAACACAGAATTAATGTTTGTTAACAACTCTTAACATTTATTTTTATTTGGCAACAATTTCGTTTTCATCAGCTTCGATTCTGTTTAAATATCTTCTGCCAATTTTTATTCTGAGTTTTCTTGGAATAGCCTTATACTATTGTATTTTTGGGTTGTAAATCTTTATGTACCTGATAATAAGATTTCTATGTGTAATTGTAAAATTAAATACTTCTTAACTGTCCTGAATTTTATCTTCCTTAGTGTTTTTTGTACAATAAGCGCTCAGGTTGTCAATATTGAGGGCAAGAGAATTCATACAGATACATCCGGATTTGCCGGTCATATTGATCTTGGAATGTCATTGGAAAAGAATGTTTCTCAGTTGTTAAATATCAGCGGTAATTCTTTAATCCAGTACAAAACCAGAAATAACCGGCATCTTTTTCTTTTCATGGCAGATGCCGGGATTGTCAGATCAGGAGGGGTTGACCTTATTAACAGGTATCTGGGACATCTGAGATATAACACACGATTCCTGACAGACTGGCTCAAATGGGAAGCTCTGATGCAATTTCAGAGAAATCCTCTAATCGACATTGAAGCCCGTTACCTGTATGGCACAGGATTCAGATTTAAATTGTCTGAGAACATTAAATACAGATTCTATTTGGGTACCACTTACATTTATGAGCATGAACGTGGTTTTCAGGACAATCGGGAAGAATTTAACCACAGATGGAGCAATTATTTTTCTTTTTCAATCCTTCCGGGAGAAAATTTTACTCTAAAATCTACAACCTATTTCCAGCCCATTCTCACATTGCTTGAAGATTACAGGCTGATGGAAGACCTTCGCCTGGAGTTTAAAATCACAAAGCATTTGACTTATACAACTTCATTTGAGATGATATATGATACCAGACCACCGTCAGGAATTCCTCAATTGATTTATTTGGTAAGAAATGGTATAGGGTATAAGTTTTAGGGGAGGGGATGGGAGCAGCTTTTAGCTTTTGGCCTTTGGCTGCTAGCGAACAGCCGTAGTAAGGCGAAAAAATTGACAATTGATAATGAACAATTGAAAATTAAACTGTGGGAACATCCTGAATAGCTGCTGCTGACTTTTGGCCGAAAGTCCCTTGAAAGTTGCTACAATCCCTGAAGGGGCGGCATAAATTAGAGAGGCGGTAAATCCCCTCGCGAAAAAGCCGGTTTGAATATACCTACCCGCCCATCATGATAAGGCTGGATATGTCTTCAATTTCGTTTATCGGGTTACGTCCGGGCAACGGTGAAAGTAGCCGGGTTTTAAAATGTATATTCTCTTAAATGAATTACAAATTCATTAAATATTAGATATAAGTCACAGACTTAGACCAACGAGGCGTATCATTAGTACGGGCAGAACTCAGGAAAGCAGATTTAAGGTTTTTACCTTTTCAATACTATAGCTTATCTTGTGCTACGTTTTTGCCTTGATTCAATTCATCAGACTTGTGAGCATTTATTATTTTAATAAACTAAAAAGTGTAACTATGCTTAAGTCTTTACCTATCCTATTTTCTTTTCTATTGGTTGTCAGTAGCTTATCTGCTCAGGATTTTAATTTTGATAATGATGATGCATTTGCTCAATTTTCACCCAATGCATGGGGTAGCATTGAATCAGATGTTTACGAAAATTTTTATTTGTTCAATCCTCAGCGATCTTCTGTAAGAGCAGTCCTCGATACCTTCAAAAGATTTGCCCCATCATCAGGAATCTACAGACAGACATTGGAGACACATTACGGTTATGATGCTAACTATAACCTTAATTTTCGAAGAAATTTATCCTTCGTATCCGATGCGGGTACAATTTTGCCTAACAGTGAGATCTTTGGGGTGTATAATGAAGATAATCAACTATTAAGTGATACTACCTATGTATTTAATTTAAATACCGGTGAACGGATATTGGACATCAAGAGGCAATTGCTGTATAATGGAGATGGCATCTGGATAGGTACGATTACAGAGAAATGGGATAATAATGAGCAAAAGTGGTTGCCTGATGTCATGATAGACCGTGTGCTTGAAAACGGATTTTTGATTACGCAGACGAGAAAAACCTGGAATGCAGGAACGATGGCTTTTGTGATAGACAGGGTCGATAATTATGAATATGATGCCTCCGGAAACAATGTACTCTATAAACTGGAAACTTTGGCAATGGGTATGTTGAGACTTACTCAGGAAATTACCAGAGAATTTAACTCATCGGGGCAAATGACATTCTTTTCATCCTTTATTGCAAGTGCACCGGATTTTGCTTTGAGACCCTTTCAGAAGGTAGAAATTGAGTATGATTTAAATGGGTCAAGAGTTCAGGAAATCCTGTCATTACCTGCCACAGATGGTATGAATATCTGGCGAAATGCAACGAGAACATCTTATACATATTCAGAAACACTCATAATCGAATCCATTTTACGTGAGACCTGGAGTTTGGCATCTCAGGCGTGGAATGTGACAACTAAAACAGATTATGAGTACGATTCTTTCGGAAATCTATTGACTACATCTGAATACACACCTCTGTCGGTCCCGGATTCCTGGCTGATTAGCAGGATGACAGATTTTACTTATGATCTTGATTTTGAACCCGGATCTTTCATTAATCCTAATATTGATTTCAACCCTAATTACTATATGCAAACAGCTGTTCAGATTAATCAAATTAATCCGGCTCCGGCAATTAACTCAAGACAAGAGTATATTTTCAAACTTGTAGAACCCAACTCTACAATTGAGTTAGTTTCTGAGATTTTTAAAATATTTCCAAATCCTTTCTCTGAATATATCCAGGTGGATTTTGAAGATCTGAATGCTACATTCCTGCGTGCTCAAATTTTTAATAATTCGGGTATACTTTGTTTAAATCAACAAGTACATCTGAATACTCCTGTCAATGTAGCCCATCTTATCCCCGGCCCTTACATTTTACTTATAAAAAGTGCAGATGGTCAGGTTCTTAGCAGCAGAAAGCTGATAAAAAAGTAACATATCATCAAAGAGTATCGGCTTTTTCCGGGCTGATACTTTTTATCGATCAGCATATATCATATGTAGAAAAGTCCTTTCCGTACAATACGGATTGTTGTACATTTAATTTTTATACTTTTACATCAAGCCCTGCCATGAGTCCAATCGACCTTAAATAATCGATTTCTGTAGTTATTCATTAACCACAAATTCAAGGATCATGGATCAAAATAATTTAATTTCCAGGAGAGCACTGGTTCAGAGCTCATTTTTCGGATTGATCACAGCATCAATTCCTTCAGTCCTTTTTGCACAAAAAATGGACAGTATTGCTTCAACTGCCGCACAGACACCTGCTTTGTTTCACCGATATCCTGCAATTGATGATGCGATTGTTGCTGAGGTAGTGGGCGTCTCACATTTTAATCTTGACAGACTTCGGGAATTGGTGAATCGCAGAATAGATCTCGCCAAAGCTAACTGGGATTGGGGTTTTGGTGATTGGGAATCTGCTATTGGTGCGGCATCACATGTAGGCAGAAGAGACATTGTAGAATTTCTAATAAGCAAGGGGGCCCGACCAGATATTTTCACTTATGCAATGTTAGGTTCTTTTGCAGCTGTGAAGGCCATGATTGCAGCTACTCCCGGGATTCAATCTACATATGGTCCTCATGGAATCAGTCTTCTGCAGCATGTAAAAAACGGATTAGAATCCGATACAGTATTGAGCTCACAAAAGGAAGATTACAAGAAGCTACTCCATTATCTAGAAGAACTAGGGGATGCCGACCCCAGACCACAACACGCTGCAATGTCAGATCCGGAAATGGAAAAATATCTTGGTGATTATAAATATGGAGATGAACCAAACGAAGGTTTTAGTATAAAAATAAACAGCAGAAAGTTCCTTTCCCTGGGAAAAATTGGAAAATCCGGTGGCTCACTCTATAGAAAAAGTGACAATTTGTTCAGTTACAATGGAATCTCTTCTTTGGAAATCTTTTTTACAATTGAAAATGAAAAGGTGCTTTCTCTTGAAATTCGCGAACCTGATCTAATCCTGCTGGCAAAGAAAATCAGTTAATCTTCCTACCTGTTCATTACGCACCTCATATATATCTGGCATTCTAAAATAAATAAAAATTCTATTTGTTAGATATGGCATATATATTATATGTTAAATTTTAAAATTTGAAATTTTTATACAGATTTTGTTTCTTTTGATAACTTTGCGTCTCCCCCGTAATACATTCAGCTTTAAGATTCTATTACTTTAACCTAACCTTCAATGAAACAGCTTTACTTATCACTCATTTTTATGCTTTGTCTTGTGTCTGCATATGGACAAACACAGGAACCTTTGGGAATGAAATATCAGGCGCAGGCCTGGGACAAAAATGGAGCATCTCTAAAAAACGCTAACATCCGGTTGAAAGCGAGCTTTTATTCCGGTGAAAAAGGAGAAATGCTGGTGTACACTGAATTTCATGAGACCGTCACAAATGATATGGGTCTTTTCAGTCTTGTGATTGGTGAAGGAAAGCCTGAATTCGGAATATTCTCCATGATACTATGGGATAAAGACAAAATGTGGATTGATATTGCCATCTCTCATGGAAGGGATGATGTTTATTCCAGTATCAGCAAAACCAGATTATATTCGGTACCATACGCAATGCATGCCGGAACTGCATCCAGATTTTCAGGTGCAGGAACTGAAACGCTCAATGGCGCTCAATTTTATTGGAGTGTAAGTGGGAATATTGGAACTTTTCCCCCTACCCAATTCATAGGTACAAGGGACCTGAAGGATTTGGTATTTAAAACAAACAATATAGAAAGACTCGTGATCACTAAAGATGGCGAGATTGATATGGGTGGAAGCCTTGAAGTAGGAGTAGATTTACTTGTTGGCAATGATGCCCAAATCAATAATGATTTAAGAGTTGAAAATAATTTGAGTGTAGGTAATGATGTTTTAATAGAACATGATCTCGATGTTGAAAATGATGTGAATATTGATGGGCTTACATATTTTAAGAATATAACCGAATCAACCACCAAAGATAATGGAGCTGTGGTCATTGAAGGTGGTGTAGGTATTGAGAAAAATTTGAATATTGGAGGTTTATTAGGAGTAGAAGGTACTTCATCTGGTTTCATGGCACACATTTATAATGCGGATGAAAGTAATGGAGATGGTCTTGAGATCAGGCTGGGAAAAACACACCCTGCATGGAATAATGGCTCTTATCTTGTAGCCACTAATCCTTTAGCAGAATATATTGATGGCAGTATTCAGACGATCCGGGGCTGGGTGGAAGGTAACCCGTTTGAAGTTACAGATGTATTAAATTTCATACCAAATGCGCTCATTGCGGGTACAGCATGCAGAATTGTAGAAAATTTAAGTGGTGAATTGAATGATGCATTAGGATTACCTGTATCACTGGGTGGCCTAACAGATATAGATATTTTTGACGCAGCCAATTCATTTGCGGATGATTTAATTGCAGATTCCTGGAGACCAGACAATCCGACAACCATAATTCCCGCCTTCGATCTTGGATTCCCTACAGATTTAGGCTGTGATGTGCTACCTGGCTTTTCAATTCCTAACATTAGTTTTGTCAATGTATCTAATTCACTTACAAACGCTAATCAATTCGTAAGCTTTAAAGACAAAGACAATAGAGAACTAGGCTCTATCAGAGCAATGGGAGTTACTGAATGGGGTAATGATTTTTTCGACGGTCGTTATCTGATACATTTCGTTTCCAATGTGGCATCGCTGGATCCGCTGGATGCTATTTTAAGTGCACTTAAAGAGTTTACTGATATTGTAGATAGCCATAATAGTATTGGTGTTGAATATGCATCAGGACATGGTGATTATGCAGAATGGCTTGAAAGAGCAGATCATAATGAAATTATCAGCAGGGGAGATATAGTAGCTGTTAAAGGAGGTAAGATTACCAAAAATCTTGAAAATGCAGAACAAGTCATGGCTGTTTCAGAATATCCGATTGTTCTTGGAAATATGCCGGAAGCTGGAAAAGTATATCAGGGTAATAATGTTGCATTCATGGGACAAATTCCTGTAAAAATATTTGGTCCTGTCAAATCAGGAGATTATATCATCGCTGATAGTAAAGTTCCTGGTTATGGAATCGCCAAATCTCAAAGTGAGTTAACAATAGAGGATATGCCTCTTGTTGTCGGCAGATCATGGGAGAACATGCCTGCAGAGGGACCTAAAATGGTCAATACAGTGGTGGGAGTTCATAATGGTGATTATTCTAAAATTTTAAAAAGATACGAGGAAAGACTCCGGTCTACTGAGGCTCGTTTGAATGAAATGTCTGTAGACTCTGCTTCGAGGATAGAAAATCTGGAATCTAAAGTAGATTTGCTTCTTGAAAGAATGAACAATTCGGAGAATCAAAATTAATGTATGTACAGCTTGCGTCAGGATATAAGGTGTGGAATGAAGCTTAAGTTATTACTTAGCAGTATTTTATGTGTGCTTTTACCTTTTTTTGCAATGGGGCAGAAGGAAGTAAAGCAACCCCTTGACAGCGCTTCGCTTTTAAGGCAGGAAGCTGCTGCTAAAAATTGGGTGGATAATATGTATTCTGTAGGCGTTGAAATTAAGGGTGACTCCGTACATTTTAATGATGAAGCCAGATTGATTGTAGCGGACAGTAACTATAGGAAAATTATTTACCCTGAAGTGTACTCATGGAATATTGTACAGGCTTTAATGCAACGCAAAATGTTCAAACCCATGTTTTGGCATTTGATCAATCTGTATTATGCTGATCCTCAGAATAAGGAGCTGGTACTTAAGATGATCGTTCCATTTGATCAGATCTTTGAAATGGAAAAGATACTCACTGCAACCTTCTATACTTATTCAGCCTTTGATCCTCAGGTATTTAGTATTGAAAATGGCAAAACAAAAGAAGTATTAAGACCGGATATTGCTGAGCATAAATTAATGGCCACAAAAGCAATTGTGGATCAGATTTATGCTCAGCGAAATCAGGCCAAAAACAAACAATAACTTACATAAAAATTTAACAAGGCATGCATTCATTATATATTAAAATAAGTTCTCTGTTCTTATTCATTACTATGTTTAGCGTGCAGGCTAATTCACAGACCTTGTTTACTCCGGCCAGCAACCTTGTAATTAATCCCACCAGCGAGATTCAGGTGTATTGGTCCTTGGGAGAACCTTGTATTTCGACCGGGTTTACAGATAATGTATACATCACAGAGGGTTTTCATCAGCCATTATATCAAGCGGCAAAATTTGCTAATTACCTTCGATTGGAATCTGTAAGAATCTATCCCACTCTGGCAGAGAATGTGATTTACCTGGACACAGAATCATTTGTCGCTGCCGAAAAAATAAAATACACAGTTTACACCTCCCACGGTAAGCCAGTTCGTGATGGAGTTCTTGACCCAACAATGCTTCATCAGCATAGTATACAGGTTAATGACCTGGTCAGCGGGGTTTACCTGATTCAAATCAATGCCGGAAATGTATTGCCTCAGACGTATAAATTTGTCAAGATTTAAGCATAATCCAGCAGATTGGTACCTTACTTAGTCAAATAGTTCTTGATAATCCATTTGGTACGGACTCAATCGTCAGGCAAGAATCATTATTGATTAAACTCCTAACTTCTAAACTCTTTATCCAACCACCGCCAATATTCTGAGGATCAACCCACCACACTCCGCCTCAACGCATAAACGAGTTACCATCTCAACTAGGGGCTGCAACCGGCTTTTTCGCGAGGGGTTGCACCGCCTCGCTTGTATATGTCGCCCCTTCAGGGCTAAATCCTGTTCAAAAAAAATAAATGGCATTTTACGATTCAACGCCTTGACCTCTAAACGCCTCAACGAACCACACACCACTCACACCTACAACCTCAATCTTATCAATCTTCCCAAACTCCCCACAAAATACTCACACTCAGCACACCAATCTTATCAATCTTCTCGAACCCACCACAAAATACTCACACTCACACCCAGTTTAACCAAATAACCGATTCCCGGCTATTTACTAACCTCCACAACTCCGTATCTATACTGGTAAGCTCCTAATTTCCCAAACTTTATTTACCTTACGCTATCAATCTTACTTAAGAAATACACCTATGGCTTCCGTAATCCCCTATAGTTTATTGACAGAATATGATATTAGTTTGTTGCGCGTCGGTAAGCACTATCGCTTGTATGAAAAACTTGGATCACATATCGTCCATCATAATGGTAAATCCGGTGTGTTCTTCGCAGTTTGGGCTCCTAATGCTCAGACAGTAAGTGTGGTAGGTGATTTCAATCAATGGAATACTTCAGCCCATGTTCTGCATCCAAGGCTGGATGGTACAGGTATCTGGGAAGGATTTTTACCGGGACTAGGTCATGGCACAGTTTATAAATATTATGTTCTTTCACATAATAAGGGCATACAATTGTACAAAGGCGACCCCTACGCCCGTAAATGGGAAGAGCCGCCTGCTACAGCCTCCATTGTATGGGACAATCAGTATAGATGGAATGATAAAACCTGGATGCAACAACGGCATCAGCATAATAGCCTGAAAAGCCCTGTTTCTGTATATGAATTGCACCTCGGATCATGGAAAAAACCGGAAGAAGCAGAGCTCAGTTTCTATTCTTATGACGAAATTGGAGACAGGCTGATACCCTACATTCAGGAAATGGGTTTCACACATGTAGAATTTATGCCTGTCATGGAACATCCTTATTATCCTTCCTGGGGTTATCAGATCTGTGGTTTTTTTGCGGCATCATCCCGTTTTGGCGATCCACAGGCTCTTATGTCATTGATAGACAGACTTCATCAGGCAGGTATAGGCGTTTTTCTGGACTGGGTTCCATCCCATTATCCCGGCGATATTCATGGTCTCCATCTTTTTGATGGGACATCGCAATATGAACATGAAGATCACCGCCTGGGCTACCATCCCGAGTGGAATAGTTATATATTCAATTACGGAAGATTTGAAGTGCGGTCATTTCTGATCAGTAATGCGATTTTTTGGCTGGAACAATATCATGCTGATGGATTGCGTGTGGATGCTATAGCCTCCATGATATTCCTGGATTATGCGAGAAAAGAAGGGGAGTGGAT
The DNA here is from genome assembly GCA_022841345.1 of Saprospiraceae bacterium. GTDB lineage: Bacteria > Bacteroidota > Bacteroidia > Chitinophagales > Saprospiraceae > SLDF01. The sequence continues at coordinate 29,456 of JALHRR010000025.1, read as the reverse complement.
ACCCAATATCCATGGGGGAAATGAGAATCTGGAAGCGATTTCTTTTTTAAAGGATTTGAATACAGAGGTTTACAGAACTTTTCCGGATGTCCAAATGATCGCCGAAGACTCAACAGCATTTCCGAAAGTCAGCCGGCCTATTTATGATGGAGGGCTGGGCTTCGGCATGAAATGGATGATGGGTTGGATGAATGATACATTGAGTTATTTTAAAATGGACCCCATCCACAGGAAGTTTCACCATGGCCAGATTACATTCAGTATCGTTTATGCCTGGTCCGAAAATTATATGTTGCCGCTCTCGCACGATGAGGTCGTGCATGGGAAAGCATCTCTGATCTTAAAAATGCCCGGAGATGACTGGCAGAAGTTTGCCCATCTGAGGACGCTTTACGGATACATGTTTGCACATCCCGGAAGTAAATTGCTTTTTATGGGGGGAGAAATCGCTCAAATGAAAGAATGGAATTATGCCAGAAGTCTCAGCTGGGAATTATTACAATATATTTCACATGAGGGAGTGCGCAGATGGGTCAGAGATTTGAACCGCACATTTCGTAATGAACCCGCGCTTTATGAACTAAACTATGAAGAAGCAGGTTTTGAATGGATGGTTGTAGGAGATTTCACAAACTCTGTCCTTGCATTTGTTCGCTACAGTAAAAATCCGGCTGACACTTTACTGGCTGTCATCAACCTGACCCCGGTGCCTAGAAGTGCTTACAGAGTAGGAGTACCCCATTCAAAAGGATGGAATATCCTGTTGAATTCAGATGATCCTGAGTACTGGGGAAGTAATATGGCAATTTCAGCACATCTTACAACTGAGGATATTCCTTCTAATGGTAAATCTCAATCAAGCCTGGTGGAATTACCGCCATTAGCAACACTAATTTATAAAATTCAAGCTAAAAGCGCAGGACGTAAAAGAGGTATTTCTTCAAAATCCTCTTCCTGATTAGTTCAATTGAATACAATTATGAAAGACACACTGCAGAAAAAATATATCTGCATTCACGGCCATTTTTACCAGCCTCCGCGAGAAAATGCCTGGCTGGATGAAATTGAAATACAGGAGTCGGCGGCACCATACCACGACTGGAATGACCGTATCACAGATGAATGTTACGCCCCCAACTGTGTATCCAGAATTCTGGGACCTAAGGACAGGATTGTAAATATTATGTCCAATTTTACCAGGATAAGTTTCAATTTTGGGCCGACTTTATTAAGCTGGATGGAGCGCCATCAGCCCAGGGTGTATCAGCGCATTCTGGATGCAGATAGAAGAAGTATTTCCAGGTTCGGTGGTCATGGCTCAGCGATCGCTCAGGTTTACAACCACATCATCATGCCATTGGCATCCAGGAGAGACAAAGAGACTCAGGTAAAATGGGGAATCTATGACTTCAAAAAACGTTTCAACAGAGCCCCTGAAGGTATGTGGCTAGCTGAAACAGCGGTAGATACAGAGACACTGGAAGTATTGGCAGAAAATGATATTCGTTTCACAGTTCTTTCTCCCTATCAGGCCAAAGCTTTCAGAGAAACTGGATCTGAAAAATGGATCAATGGAATCAACAGCAGGCAGGCATATATCTGCCATCTTCCTTCAGGCAAGTCTATTTATTTATTTTTCTATGATGGGGAGCTTTCCCAGAAAGTTGCCTTCGGAGGATTATTGAATTCCGGACAACGATTTGTTCAGGAGTTAATGAATACTTTCCCTGCTTCAGAATCCGGTTCAAGGCTTGTACATATAGCTACTGATGGTGAGACCTTTGGACATCATCACAGACATGGGGATATGGCTTTGGCCTTTTGTCTGGAGCATATAGAAAAAAATCAGTTAGCCACCATAACTAATTATGCTGAGTATCTGGATTTGGTTCCTGTCACTCATGAAGTACAGATTGTCGAAAACTCCTCCTGGAGCTGTGTTCATGGTGTAGAGAGATGGCGCTCAGATTGCGGCTGTAAAACAGGAGGGGAGCCACATTGGAATCAGGAGTGGAGGATAGGATTGAGAAATGCCCTGGACCAACTGAATCAAAGGCTGGCAATTATTTATGTAGATGAACTTGCAGGCTATGGAGTCGATCCCTGGCTTGTGAGAAACGATTACATTCATTTGTTTGCTAACAGGAGTAAGGACAATACCAACGCATTTGTTAAAAGGCACTTTAAGATCGACGCTTCTCAGGAGCAATTGACCAGGATTATCAGACTACTGGAAATGCAAAGGCAGGCTATGCTTATGTTTACCAGCTGCGGTTGGTTTTTTAATGAAATTTCTGGCATAGAAACCATTCAGATTCTGCAGTATGCTGCACGTGCCATTCAATTGGCAGAACTTTGCGGATTCAATGATATAGAAGCCGAATTCATACAAAATCTGGGCAATGCTAAAAGTAATCTCCCGGAGTACGGTGATGGAAGTTTAATTTACCTGCAGTATGTAATTCCCAAGAAATTATCTCTCACCCAGATCGGAATGCACTTTGCTGTTCATTCCCTTTTCAATGAAACTGAACAATTAAAAGTATTAAACTATGACTGCGATCAACAGGATATAAAGCGTTATAAATCAGGATCCTATATTTTATCTTGCGGGAGTATTCAGGTAGTTTCCCGTATCACTTACAATAGTGAGCAATTCAGGTTTCTGTTGATATACCTGGGCAATCACCATTTAATCGGGAATACTGCAACTGACATGTCAGCAGAATCTTTGGAAACAGTGCGAACTCAGGCTGTCAAATCGTTTCTGGAAGGTAACCTCTCAGCATTGTTGGAAATTATGCGCTTCAATTTCTTTAATAAAAGCTTTTCATTCCATGATCTGTTCAGAGATGAGCAGTTGAGTTTACTGAGCACAGCCATAGATCAGAATCTGGATAGTATCGTTCAGAATTATGAAGCGATAAATGCCAGGGTATATCCGATGATGTCAATGATGAAGGATTTTAAGTTGCAGGTGCCCATGTATTTTCAAAAGCATATGTCAGCTCTTACTTCCATTAAGTTAGAAAAACTTCTGAAAAATGGTAATTCACTTTCATTGCTTACTCTTAAGGAGCAGGTAATGGAAGTTATTCAATGGCAACTGGTAATTGACACGATCAGGCTTAACTATCTGTCTACTAAGAGATTAAACCAACTCGCTTATACGCTGGAAAAAGCAGAAACTGATAAAATTGATAAGCAGGTTTTGTATATCACAGAACTGTTATCTTTATTGGGTCAATTAAATATTAATCCCCATCTTCATGAATTGCAAAATGTGGTTTTCTATCTATTGAAGTTTGAAAATCAGATTTTAATGGAGTTCAGCACACTCCCTGTGCAGAAATCAGCTCTGGTTTCATTGGCAGAAATGATCAATATCCAGGTAGAAATGAGCATGAGTAAATAACAGGGGACTCCGTTTCATTCTTTCATTAGATACATATTGATCGGATATTGGACTATTTTAATCTGTTTTATTTTATTGGTATCGTTGATATAGTGTAATTTAGTCAGGAATTTAAGAAGGAGGAACCTTCATTTCCGCAGTATAGAGTCAGGTGGATATTTTGAAAGAATATGTACTTAGTGAGCAGCTAAGCCCTGAAAATTCAATTTGCAGGAATGAAAGGATTCTCCTGGATTCAAATAAATTTAAAATCATTTAAAACAAACAAAACATGTTATATCTTATTGGTTTACTGGTAGTTCTGGGTCTGGTTGTAATGAGTTTTTATAACCGGTTCGTAAGGAGCAAAAATAAAATGGGAGATGCCTGGGGTGCAATTGATGTCCAGCTAAAAAGAAGATATGATCTCATTCCTAACCTTGTAGAAACGGTCAAAGGATATGCTACACACGAACGGGAGATTTTTGAAAATTTGGCAAAAGCCCGTAATGCGGCAATCGGTGCAGGTAATATCAATGATCAGCAAGCCGCAGAAAACATGATCTCTCAATCTTTGAAAAGCTTGTTCGCACTTTCAGAGGCATATCCTGATTTGAAGGCAAACGCCAATTTCCAGCAATTGCAGGAACAATTAGGCAAAGTTGAAGATGATCTTCAAATGTCCAGAAGATACTACAATGCTGTAGTCAGAGACAATAATAATATAGTGGAGACTTTCCCCGGCAATGTATTTGCCGGCTTATTTGGATTTACTACTCAGCCATTTTTTGAAATTGAAGCGGCTCAGAAGGAAGTACCCAAAATCAGTTTCTAAATGCAAAGAACTCATTTTATTAAACTGACATTTTTTGCGCTTAGTCTGCTTTTATCATTAGTTGCGGGTGCTCAGGGCTATATCATAGAAAATTATGATGTCCAGGTCTATTTGCAAAAGAACGGTAGTATCAAGGTGAAGGAAACCATTGATGCCCGCTTCAAAGAAAAGAAAAGAGGCATCATCAGAGCTATCCCGGTTCGTTATCAGGTAGCGTCTATTGAAGGCGAAAGAGCTCAGAGAGAGCAGTCAGGAGGAGTATACACCACCCGTATCAAGGATGTGAAGGTGGAGGATCATCATTTTACATCTTACGAAGAAGGGCATGAGCTTAAGATTAGAATAGGTGATCCTGATGTTTATCTGAAAGGCAGGGTCACTTACGTGATCAGCTACACTATTTGGGGTACGCTGAATGCTTTCTCAGAAAATGTGGAATTTCCTTTCAATGTAATTGGTCAGGGTTGGGATGTTCCCATTGAAGAAGCTAGTTTTAAAGTTCATTTCCATACCCCTATTACAATTAAGAAAGAAGACTTTCTGGCTTATACAGGAGGCCTGGGGAGCAGAGAAGCCAATTTGACCACAAGTATTGACAGACAGGGAGTTTCAGGTAAATTAACCAAATCGCTTAGTGAATATGAAGGAATATCTATTGCTTTACGATTTCCCAAAGGTTATTTTGATCAAACATCAATACCTATTACTGAGTTTGCTGATCAATATTGGCTGAAAGATCATAAGGTAAGTTACAGACTGGATGAAGACGGATCTGTATTGGTTGAAGAGATCATGAAAGTTGGATTTACTTCCAGATTCCAGGGATTGTTTCGGATCACATGGGCTGCACCTGATATCCTGAGCTCACATGGACAAAGATATTATCTCGAAGATTTACAACTTAAAGATGCGGTCAGTAATCTGAAAGTAAATGCCCAGTGGCACAGGCAGGATCGTTCTGAAGAGCTCTATGCTAATTTTACTCCGGGTACTTCTGAACGAAATTTGAAAATGACTTACCGCTTATGGGGAGCAGTGATTCAGGATACCTTACTTTCCGGTGTGTATTCAGTGATTCTGCCGTACACCGGTATTGACGGAGTTGCTCCAATAGAGAAGGCAGAGATTAAAATATTTAAACACGCAGATGTTGAAGGAAATTGGTCTTATTGGCCCGAGTTTCTGAATATGGGTACAGGATGGCCCAAGCTTCAACAGGATGACAATTCATTGTCATATGGCGCTACTAATCAACAGTTAAACGGCTCATCAGGAAGTATTCAGTTGAGCATGAACAGAGCATATCTTGCTTTAAACTCCATCCCGTATCAGGTTTTTGCCAATTACTACGTGTTCAAAAAAATTGATCAGGAATTGAAGATTCTTGCTAATGGCAAGCTTGAGGTAAGCAAAAAACTTGAAATAGATTTGTTGGACCCTGCTCATGCTGTCTATTTTCATTTACCGCTTCCCGATCTGGTTTCAAGTTTCAAAGTAAGTGACGGTACTGAAATAAAATTCCCTAACTATAATGTTTTCTCTAAGTACACTCAGATTCATTTGGAGGACTTCGAGTACGACACCTCTCTGTTTAAAGTTACAAAAGACGATAATTTCAACAGAGGCCTGGAATTCAAAAGTACAGCCGGTAATTCAAGAGTCGTTGAGACAACACTCCGATATACATTAAGCGGATTCACGCGGAAAGAAGGGGGCAATTGGGTTATCAACTATCCCATCATTTTTCACATACCTGAACCCGTTATAAATACACGTTTTAACATCACTTCAGAAGCACAGGGAGATCCGCTGTCGGGCTGGCGGATTGTCAATGATAAGGGAAATATAATTGAAAGTTCGAATGGTTCTAATCCTTCAGGCAATTTCTCCCATGTTACCGGGTTGTCCGAAAATGTGATTTTGTCCATTACAGCACCTTCTGATAATATCAGTATGTCTTTTTTCAGGCATTTCAGTCTGATTATTGAGAATAATACTTACCTGGTAATCATGTTCTTTATTGGTTTGGCGCTCTTTGGGCTATGGTGGTTTATAGGCAGAGACAGGAAGGTGTTGCTCAATGTACAATATAATCCCCCGGCAGGCATGACTCCGGCCGAAGTGGGATGGTTGTATGATGACAGGATTGACCAAAGGGATTTGATCAGTTTGATTTTTTACTGGGCAGCCAATGGCCACATGATTATTGAAGAAATTCCTGATGGAAAAAGAAAAAAGAAGTACCGCTTCATTAAACTTCAGAATCTCCCCTCCAGTGCTAAAGACTATGAGAGAACAATGTTCAATGGCATATTCAGCAAAGGACAGGATGTAACTACTGATGATTTAAAAAATACTTTCTATACTAAATTAAAAACAGCAAAGTCTGAGCTGGAAAAGCATGGTAAGCAAGAGAAGTTTTATCTGCCGGGGACAAGAGGATTTGGAACATGTCTGGTAGTGTTAGGTGTGATTGTCTTGATTTTCTCATTGCTGAGTTTCGGTGTGGGATATTTTTGGGGTGATTATTCCTTTGCAGTTGCAGCTGTAGGAACAGCAGTTTTATTATTTATATTTGGGAGAATAATGCCTAAAAAAGGCCAGTTAGGACATGAGAGATATGAGCAATTAATTGGTTTTAAGGAATTCATGGACAAAGCTGAAGCAGACCGGCTGAAGAAACTCCTGGATGAGCATCCGGATTATTTTAGCAAAACGATTGCTTATGCTGTTGCATTCGGAATGGCTGAAAGCTGGGCTGATAAATTTTCTGATTTGGCAATAGAGCCTCCGGATTGGTACAGGTCACCGGATCATACCACATTTAGCACAATATATTTTGCTTCCTCCTTACAGCAAAGTATGAATAGTATAGGTTCAGTCATGTCCAGTATGCCGGCCACATCCGGTGGTAGTGGTGGAAGTTCATTTGGCGGAGGATTTTCTGGTGGTGGAGGATTTGGAGGAGGAGGAGGAAGCTCCTGGTAGTAAGGCTGAATTATTTATTGATTTATAGCAATTTAACAGCACTGTACTAAGTTTGAGAAGCAGGTAATTTTATGGAAATTATCCTCGTTTCAAAAGTGTTATATTTGTTTTTCATAATTTAAAAAATTAGAAAATGGGACTATTTGATTTTATTAAGAATGAATTGGTTGAAGTCATTGACTGGATTGAAGACGATAGAGATACCGTCATTCATAAATGGCCACATGACAAAGACAATATTAAGTACGGAGCTAATCTCATCGTCAGAGAGGCCCAAACTGCTCTTTTTGTAAATGAAGGGGTACTTGCCGATACATTTGAGCCTGGAAGATTTGAATTGGTAACTGCAAACATGCCTGTCCTTACCAGTTTGAAAAATTGGGATAAAGGGTTTAAATCTCCGTTTAAGGTTGATATATACTATGTGAGTACCCGACAGTTTACAGGATTAAAATGGGGTACACCAAACCCTATCATACTTAGAGATCCTGAATTCAAACAAGTAAGAGTAAAAGCGTTCGGCGTATATTTTATTCGGGTCAAACATCCGGACCTATTCTTCAGAGAATTTGCCGGAACTTCCAGAACGCTTAAAATCCAGGAATTAGAGGAAAAACTGCGTGAATTGGTTTCTCCAAAATTTGCAGAGGCCATCGCCAATGCTAATGTATCTGTGATGGATATGGTGGCCAATTATACGGAATTGGGAGATCGTATTGCTCCTTTGCTTCAGGCTGACTTTGATGCATTTGGTTTGGAATTAACCAAATTTCAGATTTCTTCGACTTCATTACCGAAAGAAGTGGAAGAGTTTTATGATAAAATGACCAATATGAATATGGTCGGTGATATGAATAAATTTCAACAGTTCCAGACAGCACAGGCAATTGAAAATGCTTCCAATAATCCGGGCGGAGCAGGCGAGGGTCTTGGCATGGGGATGGGATTCGGTATGGCTCAGACGATGATGCAGCAGCAACAGCAAATGCAACAGCAGCAAGCAAATTCTCTGCAGAATCAAAATGCCGCTAATACCACTCAATCCAAAGAAGAGATCATGAAACTGCTGAAAGATCTGGGCGAATTAAAAACTGAAGGAATCCTCACAGATGAGGAATTCGATGCGAAGAAAAAAGAATTACTGGCCAAACTTTAATCCATCGCATGTCAGATTTTGAAGAATCTAAGCAAATAGAAAAGTTACTCGACGTTGATTGTCCTTCCTGTGGCTCCAAATTGTTTTATTCGGCAGAGCATCGTCAGATCTCCTGCCATCATTGTGGCTACAAGGAGGATTATCAGCGGGACAATGGACAGGTTATTGAGCTGGACTTAAATGCTGCACTTAAGCAATTAAGTTACTTTGTTCCTGAAAAAACGGACAGGAAGGTATATGACTGTAAGAGCTGTGGGGCCAAATTCATGGTGGATGTAGATAAGACCAGAGTGAATTGCGGATTCTGCGGCTCTGAAAATGTCAATTTGGAGGCTTTTGATCATAAGTATATTCAACCCTCGGGGATTTTACCATTTGAAGTTCCCAAAAAGAAAGCAGAAGACCTCTTCCAGGATTGGGTGGGAAAAGGCTGGTTTCATCCGGGTAAGTTGAAGAAACTTGCCCGTTTAGATGGTCTTCATGGCGTTTATATTCCATTTTGGACATTTGATGCTGAGACTTCCAGCGATTGGAAAGGGGAGGCCGGATTCAATTACTATGAGACGGTCCGGGTCAAGGTAGGAGATAATTATCAGCAACAACAAGTCCAAAAAACTCGCTGGGAATGGAGAAGCGGACACATAAATCATTTCTTTGATGATGTGATAGTTTCTGCTTCAACAAACCTGGATCAAAGGTTCCTGGACAGAATTTTACCTTTCAAAATGGATCAAACAGTCAATTTTGATGCAAGACTGATGGTAGGCTGGGAGTCAGAGATTTATGGAGTTGAGCTGGACAAAGGCTGGAAAAAAGGTAATGAAATCATGGATGAGCAATTGCGGTTCATGTGTATGCAGGAACTTGGCGGAGATACTCAAAGAAATCTCAATGTCAAAACCGAAAAGTGCAATGAGACATACAAACATGTAATTCTTCCTATTTGGCTTTGTTCCTATAGATTCAATGAAAAAATCTATCGCTTTGTCATTAATGGACAAACAGGAAAGGTCCATGGACAAAAGCCTATAGCCTGGTGGAAGGTAATTTTGGTGTTTCTAATTTTTGTTTTATTTATTGCAGGTATAGTCTGGATGCGGGAAAGTGGTATTTTTGCCGGCGATTAATAATGATCACTAAGCTGCTTTAATTTGTTTACATGATTCAGGTATTTGTTACCGGAGGTACATTCGACAAGGATTACAATTTTACCACAGGGGAACTCTTCTTTAAAGATACTCACCTGCCTGAGATGTTTGACAGAGGCAGATGCACATTAGATATTGATGTCAAGACCTTAATGATGGTGGATAGTCTTGAAATGACGCCCGAGGATATTGAAATTATTCAGCACAACTGTAAAAGATCACAGGCTGATAAAATCATCGTAACCCACGGGACTGACAGGATGGTAGAAACTGCGAGGGAATTAGCTTCACAGGAAATCGAAAAAACTATCGTCTTGACCGGGGCCATGATTCCCTATGCCTTTGGTACTTCTTCAGATGGTTTCTTTAATCTTGGAAGTGCTTTGGCTTTCGTACAATCCCTTCCGCATGGAGTATATGTTGTAATGAATGGCCGCTACTTCAACTGGGATAATGTTTATAAAAACACCAAGACCGGTAATTTTGAGGAATTGAGTGAGCGGATGAGTGTGCGGTAAGACCAACTTTCCTTCAAAATAGATCACATCAAATACGCTGAATACACATTTTCCTTCAGGTCTACCTGTATATGATCCTTCAGTGTTGTTGCAAGCGCAAGTCCCACATAATTCACATGAATTGGAAATGCCTTATGCTTGCGATCTACCAGTACAGCTACTTCGATTTTCCTGGGCAAAATTTCCATCAATGGCTTCATGGCATAAAACAAAGTTCTGCCGGTATTGGCTACATCATCTGCTATCACAATAGTAGAACCACTTAATTTATCAATTGGAATATCCAGTTGAACTTCCTGTGCAAGTGGATTGGCCGGGTTGAGACGAATATTGATCAGATTAATAGGTACTTTTCCTATGTATAATAAGTCCTGATACAACAATTGAGCAAAATGAAAACCATTGTTATTGATTCCTGCCAGATAGATCTCTGATTCATGGTGATTTTGCTCCAGGATTTGTATAGCCAGTCTCCTGATTTTTTGTCTTATCTCGCGATCATTCAATACTTGCATGACTTTTTCGATTTGATTTGAAAGCTTTTCTTTTTCAAGACATCTTTTTGGGATAGCCCATGATGCAAAGCTAAGATTTTACTGATTAACTCAGTTTTGATTTAGTATAGATTAATATTTTGAATGACAGAAATTCAACTAATTGGTTCTGATTTTATATTATATATTTACCTTTAAGTAAGCTATGTGGATTCCTGAACCGCAGGATAAAGCTTCTCTTTAAATAACAGAACTGATTTATAATGTTAGGTATCATCGCTTTTTCACTGGTATTCATACTTACCTTTTCTATTGCTGCCAGAAGATTCATGGCTATCAGAAGAAATATCAATCTGGGCAAGGATGAATTGATAACCGGCAACGAAGGAAAGCGCTGGAAAAATGTGCTTTTGGTGGCTTTTGGCCAGAAGAAAATGTTTAAAAACTGGATTCCTGCTGTACTGCATCTCTTTATTTATGTGGCTTTTCTCTTTACCCAGATTGAGTTAATTGAAATCTTTATCGATGGATTTACCGGCAGTCACAGATTTTTTGCACCCTATCTGGGAGTTATTTATACTATTGCCATTAATACCATTGAAATATTATCAGTTCTGGCTTTTATAGGGACAATTGCATTCCTGGCCAGAAGAAATATTCTCAGGGTCGCAAGATTTCAAAAACCTGAAATGAAAGGCTGGCCTTCACGGGACGCAAATATAATTTTGGGCTTAGAACTGGTACTTTTGTTTGGAATCTTTACGATGAATGGAACAGATGTATTATTGCAGGAAATAGATCCAACCCATTATCCTGATTCCGGCAACCTAATTATCAGTTCATTTATTGGTCCTGCAGTTTTTGGATGGATGAACAAAGATGCACTTGTCTTTCTGGAAAGAGCAGGTTGGTGGCTTCACATTTTAACTGTGTTTGGATTCTTATTGTACCTGCCATTTTCAAAGCATCTTCACATCGTTCTGGCATTTCCAAATACCTGGTTTGCCCGCGTAAGAAAGAATGGAAAAATGGAGAACATGCCTGATATCATGCAGGAAGTGCAATCCATGATGGGAATTTCTACACCGGATGCAGCTGCAGCTCCTATGGAAGAAATTCCTGAATTTGGTTCGAATGATGTTTTCAATTTATCCTGGAAAAATATTCTGGATGCCTACAGCTGCACGGAATGTGGGCGATGTACGGCTCAGTGCCCGGCAAATATCACCGGTAAAAAACTATCACCCAGAAAGATTATGATGGATGTGCGGGACAGGGCAGAAGAAGTTGGGGCTAATCTGGACAGTGCAGATGAGAAATTCATTAAATCTGACAAACGTAAAGACGGCGCTATACTGTCTCCTCAAAATTATGATGATGGCAAATCATTATTTGATTACATCACCCCCGAAGAATTACACGCATGCACAACCTGTAATGCTTGTGTGGAAGCTTGTCCGATTTTAATAGACCCACTCGAAATTATTTTGAAAATGCGTAGATATGAGATACTAACGCTTTCTGCAGGGCCATCGGAATGGGTTCCTATGTTTACCAGTATGGAAAATAATGGCTCTGTCTGGCAAATGCCGGTGGATAGGGATCAATGGGCCAAGGATGCTCGTGAAGCTTAAATTTTATTAATCTTTTATAGAAAAATATGAATATTCCAACTTTAGCAGAAATGACTGCCAATGGTACTTCGCCTGATATTCTTTTTTGGGTGGGCTGCGCCGGTAGTTTCGATGCCAGAGCACAAAAAGTGACAAAAGCTTTTTGTAAAATTTTGAACCATCTTGATATATCATTTGCCATTTTAGGGAATGAAGAAGCGTGCACAGGAGATCCGGCCAGACGTGCCGGAAATGAATTTGTTTTTCAAATGCTGGCCAATCAAAACATACAAGTTCTCAATGGATATGGTGTCAAAAAGATAGTAACCACCTGTCCGCATTGTTTTAACACATTTAAAAATGAATATCCTGAACTTGGTGGCCATTATGATGTTATCCATCATACAAGTTATCTGCAATCATTAATTGATGAAGGAAGGTTGAAAATTGCAGATGGAGGACCTTTCAAAGGCAAATCCATCACTTATCATGATTCTTGTTATCTTGGAAGAGCCAACCAGATTTATGAAGCACCAAGGGAGGTATTAGAAGCTCTGGATGTGGAATTGAAAGAAATGAAACGCTGCAGAACCACCGGATTATGTTGCGGAGCCGGAGGAGCACAAATGTGGAAAGAAGACGAACCCGGAAAAAAACGTATTAATATAGAGAGAACAGAAGAAGCGATTGCCACAGGAGCTTCGGTGATTGCAGTCAACTGTCCTTTTTGCCTTACAATGATGAGTGACGGAGTGAAAGCGTACGAAAAGCAGGATGAGATAATGGTATATGACTTGTCGGAATTAATCGTTCAACAAAATCAGTTATGACAGCCTCCACTAAAAAAGATCAGGTATTTTCAGATGAGTCCAGAATCTGGATTTATAGCGCTTCCCGACAATTAAGTGCAGAAGAAATCCTTCAAATCGAAAAGGATCTTAACTATTTTGCGAAGGAATGGACAGCTCATGCACAGGCATTACTTGCAAAAGGCTGGATAGAAGACAAACGATTCCTGCTGCTGATGGTGGATGAATCTCAGGCAGGAGCAAGTGGATGCTCCATCGATTCGTCTGTCGCTTTTTTACGTGAATTGGGCCAAAAATATGATCTGGAACTGTTCGATCGCCTAACTTTCTACTTTAAAGATGCTGCAGGAGTGCTGCAACCCATTCACAAGGAAGAGCTGGCCCATGCTTACCAGAAAGGTGTCATTACAAATGATACGCTGTTTGCAAATACACTGGTAAGTACTTACGGGGACTTCAAAAACAACTGGTGGGTTCCATTGCGAGAAAGCTGGCATCGCAGATTTTTATAAATCAGATAATTATGTTTGGGAAAGTAAAAAGATGGCTGGGCATCGAAGGTGTGAAAGTGGAAATTATCGTACCTGAATTTTTTCAGTTAAACAGCGGCACATTAGCCGGTAAACTCAGATTCATCAGCATGGCTGATCAGCAGGTGACTGCGGTAGAATTGAAATTCATTGAAAAATACAAACGCGGTCGCCGGGGTAAAAAACTCATCGACGAATACACATTGGGAGAGATCGTTCTTCAGGAACCATTTATAGTCAATGCCAATGAGGAAGTCTTTGTTGACTTCGTGCTTCCATTTGAGCCATTGAAATCCGAAATGGATATGTTTCAGGAAAAAAACTTCATAACACGTGGCGTGATTAATGCTGCTAAATTCATCAAAGGTGTCAATTCTGATTATCGGATTGAAGCCCGAGCGAATGTAAAAGGTACTGCTCTGCATCCATTTGATGTGAAGATGCTGAAGCAGGAGTGAGGGGAAGCAGTAAAAGCTTTTCTTAAAGCACTTAAAATCAATTTTTAGATCAAATCAAATGAAAAAGTATAAGCAGGACTTTGTAGCAAAGGTCAAACAAGGAGAATTAGATCTCAAAGAAGGAAAGGGCATTTCATTGTCCTTGAAAGAGCTGGAGAATTTATGCAAGTAATTTATACTCCACAGGCAAAAGCAGATCTTGATTTTTGGGTACATTCCGGAAACAAAAGAATTTTAAAAAATATTTTCTTTGATAAATGATTGCACTGAGAATCCTTTTAGTGGTCTTGGAAAACCTGAACCATTAAGATTCGAGATATCCGGTAAATGGTCTCGAAGGATCAGCAAAGAACACAGGTTGGTATATGAATTAATTGGAGAACTTCTCAATTTCTATTCTAACAGAGGACTTTACTATTAATTCTAAAGGATATTAATCCGTAAATAATACAACTTATTTACAAATTAGTATAATGTTTTCCTTTCAGAATTGGGCCACTTTTACATTAAGACATTCGATTTACATCCAATTCGTTATAGTTGCGGCTGCGGATTTTAGCAGTGCGATATCTTCTATATATATTTATTAATATTGCTTATTCAAATGGAAAATAAAAGCTCAAAAGAAAAAATTGAAATGAAATCACTTGGTTCTCTTCTGGCATCAGGGAAGCTGTCTGAATTTAGCACGCAATTTAAAATTACAGATGAAGGCTTAATTTCATGGGCTACACAGAAAACATATCAACCTGATCAGGTCAAGGTGGTAAACTTCTACCGATATGAAGGTGAATCTGACCCGGATGATAATGCCATTCTATATGCTATTGAAACTACTGAAGGTGAAAAAGGGACAATTGTGGATGCTTATTGAATGTACAGTGATCCATTGGTTGCAAACTTTATGAAACAGGTTGAAGCAATTAGTAAATAAGACCCATTTGTGGTCAAAACTGTCATTGAGACAGATCTGGATCCAAAGTAAATTGTTGGGAGGGGAAGAGGATTTATGAACAGCTTCTAATGCTCATTTTTGCCGTTATTACTAATGATTTCTTCCACCACTGAGCGGCTAAGTTCTGTAACCTTGACAATGAATTCAACATCCAT
Source organism: Saprospiraceae bacterium (assembly GCA_022841345.1). Lineage (GTDB taxonomy): Bacteria > Bacteroidota > Bacteroidia > Chitinophagales > Saprospiraceae > SLDF01. Next base: position 14,403 of record JALHRR010000025.1, on the reverse strand, counting down.
TCCGGCATCATGAAGGTTTAGAACAACTTCAGATTTAGCTTTCAATTCTCCTTCTATCTTAATCTGATCATAAGTGGAAAGGATTTCTGATTTGATCTGAGGAGTCATATGTTTAATTTTATTTTGTAGAGTTTCTTTTGTAATTCTAGTGATATGTAACGAATAAACAAGCAGGACCCTCGCAAAGTTCCTGTCTGCCTCCAGCTCTAATGAATGCAAAATCCGGAACACAGAATCTAAAATTTGATCTCCCTGTCGGGAAAGTTTCTGAATTGAAAGAGCAGCCCGGACAAAGGTATTTCTTAATTCATCTATTTGCTCATTATTGAGATCATTCAGATCTATGAATACTTTGGAAAATGAAGGGAAATAGGAATACAGATGTTCAGGAATTCCCGGAAAAAAATCTGAAAGCGTTCTTATCTGCCAATTTGTTTCTCCGTGATAATACAAGAATGGTATTACTAATTGAAGCTTTTGACGATTTTGTATCTGCTGCCTGTAAGATTGCGCCAGATATTGAAGTATCTGGAAATCTATGTAGTGATCTATGTAAGATTTATGTTCCAGCAAAATAGAAACGTAACAGGACTTCATATCCGGAATCTCAATTCTTAATGGTACATTGAATACAACATCTGCCAGATATTCTTGCAGCTCAGGTGTGATAAAAGAGGAAGATGTATGCGTCAATTGCTCAAGTGCCAGGAGATTTTTGACATTTTCAGGAAGAAACTCTTCCAGGAAAGCAATGGCGATAGACCTGTCATCCATGAGACTTTTAAAAAATTTGTCATGCGGATTGTGTATTTTATCATCCATCCGGATAAAAATACTGAAAAAAATATATAAAAAGCCATTCCCTCAAATTGAAGAAATGGCTTTTTATTTAAGACGGATTTTTATATTTAGTGATGTGAAGTATGGTCTGTTTCCTCAGGCTTTGGATCATCATAATCCATATTCGCTTTTCTCAGCGCTGCTTTCTCAGCTGAATATTCTCTTCCAAATAATCTGAATACTCTTGTTTTTGATTTTTCAATCAAAACCAATAAGCTAGGTACCATGATCAATGTAAGGAACGTTCCAAAGATCAATCCAAAGATCATCGTCCAGCTGAGAGGTCCCCAGAAAGCAACATTGTCACCTCCGAAATATAAATGTGGATCCAGCTCGGTAAATAGCTTCACAAAGTCCATATTAAGTCCTACTGCCAGCGGAATAAGACCGAGAATGGCTGAAATAGCCGTCAATATAACCGGAGTCATCCTAGTTTTCGCTGCTTCTGCTGCAGCTTGTCGCAATTCCATTCCCTGACTTAATAGCAGGTCCGTGAATTCAACCAGAAGGATACCGTTTCTAACAATGATTCCTGCAAGTGCGAATACACCTACACCCGTCATAACAATGGAGATATTCATGTTGAATATAGAGAATCCAAGCAATACTCCTGTCAAACTGAACACGATTTCTGAAAGGATGATCAACGGTTTGGATGTAGAGTTGAACTGCATTACAAGTACAAGGAAAATCAATCCAAATGCCACAAGGAAAGCATATCCCAGGAAGCCGGAAGTTTCAGCCTGATCTTCCTGCTCACCCGTCATTCTGATACCGATAGTATCCGGATGATCAAACTGATTGACAGCAGCCTGGATATTGGCTACCACTTCATTAGCTGTGAAACCAGTCAGCACATTGGAAGACAAACTGATCACACGCTTTTTATTGATACGCTTGATACCTGCATAGGTATTTGAATACTCCACCTTAGCTACGGAAGATAATGGTACCTGACGGATGATGCCCCCCATTCCCATGTCCCTGTATGTCAATGGAATATTTAGAATATTGCTGATATTACCCCGCTGATCTTCTCTGACTCTCAGATTAATCTCATACTCATCCTTGTCATCGCGATACTTTGAGATTTCTTTACCAAAAATGGATGTTCTCAATTCACTACCGATTTGAGCAGTAGAAATTCCTTCCTGATTGGCCCTTCTTCTGTCAATAGTGACAATAATCTCAGGCTTATTGGCCTGGAAGTCAGATCTCAATTCCTCTATACCTCCGATTTGTTTGTCCTGAATGTAAGATTTGAGCTTATTTGCATTATCGATCAGTTCATCAAAATTGTCACCAGATATTTCAATATTAATAGGCTTTCCTGTTGGAGGACCGCTTTCTTCCTGATCTACGGTTATTTCCGCTCCTGCGATACCCTGAGTAGCTTGTCTGATTTTGTCAAGATATTCTACAGTAGACTGGCCATTTCTTTTGGCAAATTCGACAAATGCAACAGTCACTTTTCCAAGGTGTGGCATGGCTTGAGTCTGATTGTCATCCTGCGTTCCTGCACCGATGGCTACATTGGAAATAACTGATTGAACCATAGGATTATCCTCACCAATTACACCATAAATTCTTTCTTCCAAAATCTTTGTAATGGAGTCTGTGACGGTCTGGTGTGTTCCGATGGGCAATCTCAAGTATGTAATAATATAATTAGGGTCACTTTTAGGAAAGAAATCCACCTTTGGCTGACGTATGACTGTAAATACAATTGAAATTATGAACAGAACTATTCCTCCGACCAATACGAGAATGGGTCTTTTGCCCTTCAAAACAAAAGTTACCATATTGTGATACCTGTTTTGGAAAGCCGGCCATGTTCTTGTCTGGAATCTTTCTATCGCCCAGGAGAATACAAATTTGTTGAGCAGGATTAAAAAGAACAGCACCAGCATCAGATTACCCAGACCAAAATTGACCATATATCCAACAACTATGATTCCAAGAAATGCCAGACACATCATTTTGAATCCTCTGGTGATCGCTCTTGATTCCTTCACCGTTTTGTGTGGTTTCATGAAATCAACTGCAAATACAGGATTGATAATATAAGCCACCAACAATGAGGCTAATAGCATGATAATCAATGTGAATGGCAGATAGTACATGAAATCACCAATTACTCCCGGCCAGAATAGGAGAGGAACGAAAGGCAACAGCGTTACAATTGTACCGGTAAATACCGGCAGGAATACTTCACCGGCTGCTATTCTCACTGCTTTGAAAATGGACATTTTACCATTCGCATAAATCCTGTGCGTGTTTTCAATAACTACCACCGCGTCATCTACCACAATCCCCAAACCCAGAAGGAATGAGAACAATACAATCATGTTCATCGTATAACCAAACATCTGCAATACCAGAAATGCCAGGAATGCAGATAAGGGAACACTTAAGCCGACGAATAGTGCATTGGATGTTCCCATGAAAAACATTAATACCAATGTCACAAACAAGAATCCAAGAATAATGGTGTTGATCAAATCATGCAGCGTTGTTTCGGTCTGTACAGACTGATCCTGCGTTACAGTTACATCTACATTTTTAGGTAAAACGTTTGCTTTGATATAATCTATCTCGTTCTTGATATTATCAGAGGCAGAAATCAGGTTTTCACCTGATCTTTTTACAACGTTGAGTGTGATTACATTTTTATTATTCAGACGTGCATAACTTTCCTGCTCTTTAGTGGTATCTACTATTTCTGCGATATCACGCAGATATATGGTTCCACCCATACTTGTGCGTATGATCAGATCATTCAGGAGAAGCGGATTCTTATATTCTCCTTTAACACTGACTGCCCATTTCGTTCCGTCAATATTGATTTCACCGCCTGAGATTGTCATATTTTCAAACCGGATAGCATTTTCAATATCCATAAAACTGGCTCCTGCTGCAGCCATTTTATACATATCGACATTGACCTGAATTTCTCGTTCTAAGGCTCCGACAATATCGACTCTGTTGATCTCCTTAATAGATTCAAATCTGTCCTTAATATCCTCTGCATATTCCTTTAGTTGAAGGAGATCCACATCACCTGAAAGGTTCACATTCATGATGGGCAAATCCGCCAAATTGATATCAATCACTTCAGGATCCGCAGTCAGGTCATTGGGCAGGTCAGTTCTGGCTTTATCAACCGCATCTTTGACTTTTTGCTTAGCGACATCAATCTTAATTCCTGTATTAAATTCAACTATAATAGTGGAGAAATCCTGCATGGAATTAGAAGTGATCTTCTTGACTCCACTGATGGATTTGATTTCTTTCTCCAGAACTTTGGTGACTACATTCTCCATATCTGCAGGTCCTGTACCGGCATAAATGGTGGCTACAAATATTTGAGGAATGACTACTTCCGGGAAATTTTCCTTTGGTAAACTATTATAAGTGATGATACCCAAAATCGAAATAAAGAGCGTGGCCAGATAGATACTGGTCTTATTTTTGATAGCCCATGTTGTGGGCTTAAATTCGGCATTATAATCTTCCATGGTTAGCTATTCTGTTTATAGTTTGGATGTGTACCGGATGTATAAAATCATTCGGCATGGTACACGAATCCATTTTGGTTTGAGTTGGAAATTAATTTTCAGCTATATTCAAAAGATCACCGTCTGTTATACTCTGGTATCCTGAAGTAATCAGCATATCACCTGCTTTCAATCCACTCAACACTTCTACATCGTTGCCGCTGACAACTCCGGTGGTAATGTTCACTTGTTTAGCCAGCTTTTTGCCATCCTCTTCTTTCATGATGTACACAAAATAACCTTCCGTATTTCTTTGTAAGGTTTTGATCGGAATGGTTATCGCTGTAGGATTATTATAATCCTTGATTCTCAATATACCCACCATATTAGTTTTAATATCTGAGCGATTGCCGCCTATCAGTATCTCAGCTGTGAATGTCCGGTTCATTGGATCTACAATTTTAGAGATATAGTTGACTTTCCCATTGATTTCTTTGTCCAGGTCAGGCATATAGATCACCACAGATGCTCCTTGCTTGATCTTTGCAGCATAAGATTCCGGAACTTCTGCTTTCATTTTTAATCCCTGAGTACCTACAATTCTGAAAGCAGGCATTCCGGGAGCTATTGTTTGGCCCAATTTGACAGATACTGCATCCACAACACCCGGATAAAGAGACTTGATTTTGTACATGTCATTCTGCTCATTCAGGATATTCAAAGCAGATTCCAGTGATTCCTTGTTATTCTTGGCAGTCAGAAATTGAACTTCAGATCCAATTTTTTGATCCCAAAGAGATTTTTGCTTATTATAAATATCAGTTGCAAAATCCAGTTGTTGCTTTGTTTGAGCAATATTCTGCTGCAATACTCCATTATCTACAGTTGCAAGAGTCTGACCAGTTTGTACATAAGTTCCTTCTTTCACGAAGATTTTGGTAACAGTTCCCGGCATGGAAGCAGAAATGGTAGCATTTGCGTCTGCATCAATTTTACCCATGACCTCTACCTGTGAAGAAAATGCTCCGGTGCTGACAGGTGTCAATGCAACCAATTTGCTGACCTGAACCTTCTCAGTTGTATCCAGCACAGCAATTTCTGTTTCTAGTTTTGCAATCTCAGCTTCAATCTTAGTTTTCTCAGCAAGGAGATTGGTAAGTTTTGTCTGTTTTGCGGCCAAATTGTTGTCATCAGATGCACCGGACCCGCAAGCCTGTATGATCAGAGTCAGTATGACGAGTACGGAAAATAATTTCGATCTCATATGAATGTGGATTATCTTGTTAATGAAAAGTCGGTTGATGATTGATTGTTTTGTTATTTATTATATACCCCAAGGGCTTTTTGTAGTGTGAATCTGGAGTTGATGACTTCGTATTGTGCGCTTATCAGATTAGCCTGGGCCCCATATAAGTCGGATTCTGCCTGCTTCACCTCGAAGCTGGATCCGATACCTTCCTTGTATTTTATTTGAGCTACCCGGAATATTTCCTCAGCCAGGACGATTGCTTTTTCTCTGTCCCGCACTGTTTCAATGGCATTGAGATAAGATTCCCGCGCATTTTTAACTTCGAGACCTACTGCTCTTTCGAACTCTGATTTGTCCAGTCTGGATTTTTCAAGTGTCAATTTAGCTCTTGCTATATTGGCCTCTTTTGCGAATCCATCAAAAATGGGTACATTTAATGAAAACCCCACTACACTTGTAGGCAACCAAAAACCGCCTTCCTTGAAGAAATTGTCAGATTGAAATGTTCTTTGAAAGCTACCGATTAAGGTAAGAGAAGGTAAGTAGCCCTTTCTGTATCGGGTGATATCAATATTAGCCAGCTCAATTCCCTTGTCAATGATACTATACTCGATCCGATTTTTGATATTGTGCTGAGTGACGCTCTGCTGATCTGCTATGACAGCCAGTTCATACAAATTTTCAAAAGAATCAGTCAAAGTTATGTCCTGATTATCAGGATACTGCATCTGAAACTTCAGGAGACTTTTCACAACCTCCAAACCGCGATCCAGGTTTTTCATTGTTGCTTCCAAAGTACTGATACTTAGATCTATCCGATCTACATCCAGTTTTTCAATGAGACCACTTTCCTGTATAGCTGCTGTCTCTTTTCTGAGATCTTGCAGAACAAGTAAATTTTTATTCAATTGTTCCTTATTTCTCTGCGCTATCAAAACTGAATAATATGCCTGCGTGATGGCAATCCTCAGATTTATTGGAGTTTGCTCATTTTGCAAAGCGATAAAATCGCGGTATAATTTTGCAGCTTTGATGGCAACAGTATAAGAACCATCAAAGGCCAGCATCCCCATGTTGATTCCCATTGCCAGTGAGTTTCTTAGTTGAAACGACACTGATCCTCCCATACCGGTGGGGTCGAATTCAGGTGGAATTACTAATTGAGGCACTTCAAGGAAATAGTTGTAATCGACCGCTCCGCTTACCTGAGGCAGACCACTTGCCTTAAGAGCCCGGATTTGCTCATCAGCATCTTTTACTTTAATGGCGTCATACTTAATGGAAGCGTGATTTTTTATACCATATTGAACAGCTTCTTCCACTGTAAAAGCCTGTTGGGCATAGACCGGTAAAAAGGCCGAAATGGTCAAAATAAAGCATGAAAATATTTTAAGCATCTGATTATGTTTCATAAAAATTAGTTGAAGTATTTTTTAGTGTAAATCGGGATGAGTTCACGTCCTTTATCAGTACAAATCCCATGGAGATGGTATTCCAGCATTTCTTTGATAATTTCCTTTTTCAGAAAAATATCTTCCGGAAAAATGTCCTTATCCATAAAAATTGTTGTTTTGTGATAGAACATCTTTGCAATTATCCGTTCATTCATTTCAGGTCTGTAGAGTCCTGCTTCTTTGCCCGCATTCAGGTTCAGGATTATTTTTTCAGTGGTAAATTGCTCAGACCCCATGATGAATTTTTGCCAGACCTGATGGTAATATTTCTTCAGGTCATATATATAATTGGGATTTTTTTTGTCAGAATCATTTAAGAGATATTGAAAAACCAGGTAAACCATTTCTACAGGATTGGCTGCCGTTTTACTTAATTCTTCCATGTGACTTTTTTTGGTCTCGTCACAAGATTCCAACACTTCAATCAGAAGATCTTCTTTGTTTTCAAAATTTTGATACAAGGTTTTCTTAGACATTCCAAGCTCCCTTGCAAGGTCATCCATAGTTACACTTCGGAATCCGAATTGCATAAAGCACTTCAGAGCCTTTTCTTTAATTTGATTTTTAAGTTGGGACATGTAATATTATATAGTCCGCAAATGTATATCATTTTATTCAAATGGAAACTTTTAGTACTATTTTAGTTTTCAAAGTACATTATAGTAAAATATGAAGGTTTTCTGGAATTATATTGTGGCTTAACGACTCGAAAATTATATTAAATTTTGCTGATCATACTTTTTTCCGATGGAGGACTGCCGGATAGTGTTTTGTTTTTCGACTAATGCCATTAATTTATAGACAATGAAATAGAAAGCTACAAAGAAAGGAACATTAATTTCGCAAAAAAGGATTTTTTACGGCCCATTTTCAAGTTTAAGGTTAGTCAATTGAATATGTTTCCCATGTACAAATAATTATATTCCATTCATAATTCAGTTGAACTTATTAAAGAGTTATCTACCTTTGAAATTCTAAAAAGTAGCAAGAATGACAATTTTGGATGGAAAGAATTTGGCCAATGAGTTGGTTATAAAAATCAGAACTGAAGTAGATCAAATTACATCTGAGGGAAAACGAGCACCTCATTTAGCTGCCATATTAGTAGGAAATAATCCGGCAAGCAGAGCATATGTTGGTAATAAAATGAAACTCTGTGAGAAAGCCGGGTTCAAATCCAGTCTGGTTGAAAGAGATATTAATTGTACGGAAGAAGAATTGCTGATTTTGATTAAAAAATTCAACGATGATCCTGATCTGGATGGTTACATTGTACAGTTGCCACTCCCTAAGCATATTGATGAACAGAAGGTGTTAAATGCCATAAGTCCCACCAAAGATGTCGACGGATTTCATCCGGAAAATATCGGTAAAATGACTCTTGGATTGCCGGGGTACAGACCTGCTACACCACTTGGCATCATGATAATGCTGGAAAATTACGGGATTGAAACATCGGGAAAGCATTGCGTAGTTGTCGGCAGAAGCAATATTGTCGGAACCCCGGTCAGTATATTGATGAGCCGAAAAGGATATCCGGGTGATGCCACTGTTACCCTGGCTCACAGCCGAACGCAAGATCTTCCAGGCTTGGTCAGGCAGGCAGATATAGTCATTGCGGCAATAGGAATCGCAGAGTTTGTCAAGGGTGATTGGATCAAATCCGGAGCAGTAGTTATAGACGTAGGTATGAACAGGGTAGAAGACCCTGGTAATTCAAAAGGATATCGCTTGACCGGTGATGTGGATTTTACAGGGGCTTCTGTGAATGCATCAGCAATTACTCCTGTTCCGGGAGGCGTTGGTCCTATGACAGTATTCGCGTTGATTCACAATACCTTACAAGCTTACAATTCCCGTTTTTAGTCAATTATTTATGCAATATATACAATTTGATATCCAGTGTACACAAGCAGAACAAGTGGAATTTGCACTGGCTTATCTGAGTGAGTTACCTTTCGAGGCATTTGAAGAGCGTGATACAGAGTTGATTGCCTGGGTGCAGGAGACCTTGTGGGATTCCGGCGCCGATCGGGAAATGGCCAGAATTTGTAAAGAGCACAAATGGTCTTTTACATTTAAAACGATCGAAGATGTAAACTGGAACAAAGCCTGGGAAGACAATTTTGAGCCGGTAAGAATCGGAAGCCTTGCTATCATACGTGCTCCATTTCATAAGAAGGAGGCCGGATTTGAATATGATGTCATGATTCAGCCGCGAATGTCTTTTGGAACAGGGCATCATGCCACGACCAAAATGATGATTGAGTCTATTCATGAGCTCGAGCTGAAAGGAAAATCGGTTTTGGACTTCGGTTGTGGGACAGGAATTCTGGCCATTTTTGCAGCAATCAAGGGAGCAGATCCTGTTTCAGGTATTGATAACGAACCGCCGGCCGTTGAAAATAGTCTTGAAAATGTTCTGCTGAATCCTGTCAAACCTATCGATTTTACCGGTGAGACACTTGAGGAGATCAATAATAGAAAAGGCCCGTTTGATGTCATTCTGGGAAATATCCAATTGAATGTGTTGCGAGACCATGCTCCAATTTTATTAGAATCACTGGTTTCAGGAGGAATTCTGCTGGCTTCGGGAGTGCTGGCACAGAATGCGGATCTGCTCATCGACCACTATGTCAATTATCAGCTTGAATGGCTGGAAACAAAAGAGGAATCGGGTTGGTCTTGTATTATCTTCAGAAAGATTTGATGAATAAATCTTCTTTCATTTTGGATGCTCAACGAACTTTTAGATGAACACCTTTCGGTGATCTGATAGAGCGTTTCCTTACCCCGGGAATGCACTTTTTTTGCCCGGGAGTATCCATGTTGAATGCGTCCCGGCTTTAGGCCATTCGCAGGTTTTGAATAGAGGGGGATCATTTTATCGGGGGAGCATTATTTTAGATTGTTCTAATAAAAATATTGTATTTTTGATAAAACTCGAATCATATGATACCCAAAGATTTTTCAGAATATTTTACTGCGAGTACTCAGCTGCAGCAGCAAAAGATCATTGAGGAATTATTGATGCTTACCATGCAAAATGAAAGCCTGCCTGAGCAAGCCGAATTTGAAATTCTGAAATGTCCTCATTGCAGAAGCAGATCTGTGAGAGGAAACGGAAAGCTCAAAGGAATGCAACGATATGTATGCAAGGATTGCGGGAAGAACTTCAGCCTTTCAACGGGGAGATTTTGGTTTGCCCTTAAGAAACGTGAGCTTCTTTCCAGGTATTTGTATTGTCTGTTCTCCGGATTTAGTATACGCAAAAGCGCTGCCCTGACCGGAATTTCTATACAAACCTCATTTGACTGGCGTCATAAATTGCTCACCAGTTTCAAGACAGTATTACCAGATGCCTTTCGGGGTATCGTAGAAATGTATGATCTGTTTTTTATATATTCAGAAAAAGGTAAACGTAGCTCAGATAAGCCACAGAGCAAAATAGCAAGCAGCAACGGGGAATCAGAAAAACTAGTTGCAGTTATTGCAACATGTGATCGCAGTGGTACGGAAGATTTGAGGGTTATTACCAAAGGGTGTCTCAAAGATGAAGACATTTCAAAAGTTCTGAATGGCAGGATTAGAAAAGCTGAAGTTCTGGTGAAAGATAACCTTCAACCATGTCATCTGTCAAGTGATGAAATAAAATTAGAACTGAAGGTATTTGCAGCAGATAAAAGGCAGAAGAAAGCTGATTCAACCTGCCACATTCGCAATGTTAAGAAGATGTATTTCAGTCTCATGGACTTTATGAGCCCTTTTCATGGTGTTGCCACAAAATATCTTCAAAACTACATGAACTGGTTTTTGATGTTAGAGAAGATAAGGTATTCAACTAATAAAATTCAAACTGTGGCCTATTTAGCTTTAAGTGCAGATCGTGCCTGGTTTGATTTTAAAAGTAAAAATATCAATATGTTTTTTAGAACATAATTAAAGAACCCATTTTTCCATCAACTCCACTCTTCCCCCAAACCATAGGAGTTAAATTTTAAAAAATTTGAAATCTCTAAAATATTATTGTTAAAAATTGGGATAGGTAAGACGTTCAAAACTCTATAATACTCTCCAGCACCTCAAACACCCTTCTCATAGGTAATCCCATCACATTTGTATAGCAACCCTCAATCTTTTCAACAAAGCAAATTCCCAGCCATTCCTGGATTCCATATGCTCCCGCTTTGTCCATAGGATTATAATGGGTGATATAATAGTTTATCTGTTCCTCAGATATTGGTGCAAAATATACGATCGTTTTTTCCAGGATTTGTAAGTCAATCTCACCACGAAAGGAAACACCTGTGTAAACAAGATGCGATGTCCCGCTTAGATTTTTCAACATGGTAAAAGCCTCTGCTTTATCCTTTGGTTTACCAAGAATCTGATCATTCCAGACCACAATAGTATCAGCTCCGATAACAATCGTTTTAGATGGTTTACCGATTTTTTCATAAATATCTAAAGCCTTCAAATCAGCTAATTCAACTGCAACATCTTCTACAGACCAATGATCCTGTATGATCTCTTCTACTTGGGAAGCTATTACTTCTATGTTGAAGCCGTTTTCTTCAAGTAATTGTTTTCTGCGGGGTGAACCGGAAGCAAGGATTAGTTTATTGTGATTGTTCATTTAATCCACCTCTTAATTTGTTTATACAGGACCATTTTCATATTCAGTGCAAATATAGTCCTTCCAAATTCAGGAAGATGAACTCATCAACTGGAATTTAATCAACAACAGATGTAAAAATATTGAATATATTTGGATGCCAAATACATCTGAAATTTGGAATTTTAATTTTCAAAACAAGATTCTATGGAAGAACCACAAAAAATTATTGCACAGGCGAGAAAAAGATTTATTGCCTATTTCCTTGATATAGTTCCGATTACACTTACTGTATGCGCTGTATTTTACTTTTTTCTGGGTTTTGATGTGGTGCTTGGGAATTTCAGGGAAAACAGTTTTTCTACAGAAGCCAGAATAGATTTTCTGACCCAAAGAAACTATATTAGAAATATAACCCTTCTTTGCTTCATAATTTATTGCACAATTATGGAATCCACCAGCAGGCAGGGAACATTCGGTAAGCAAATAGTGGGTATAATAGTAGTAAACAAAGAAGGTCAGCGGATGAGTTTTGATGAATCTATAAAAAGAAACTCATCCAAGGTGCTCTCAGCTCTTGTTTTTGGGCTCGGATTTATATGGATTCTTTTTTCTAAAAAAAAGCAAGGATGGCATGATCTGATTGCAAAGACTTTTGTAATTGAGAAACCAAAATACATTTATCAAAATATTACCTCTGAACCATCGGAATCTTAAAATCATTCAATCTGTTCCTTTTAGATTGCCTGAAAACAGAAATATGACGAGTAATTCAACCTTTATAATTCGGCCTATTACCCCCGGAGATTTTGCCGGAACCCGGGATTTGTACAGGCACTATATTGAGGCCAGCACTGCTTCATTTGAGTATCTGGTTCCATCTCAAAACGAATGGAAGGATAGGATAAATGCCATAATTCTGGAATATCCCTGGCTGATTCTTGAATATGAGAATAGGATTATTGGATATGCTTACGCCTCAAAACATCGCTATAGGACTGCTTATAGTTGGTCAGTTGAATCTACAGTGTACATAGAGCAAATCTACCAGGGATTAGGGATGGGCAAAGTGATTTATTCAGCACTTTTTGACATTCTTCGGCTTCAGGGATACAGAAATATATATGCAGGAATTACTTTGCCCAATGAAAAAAGTGTACGTCTTCATCAATCAATGGGTTTCTATGAAGTTGGTGTATTCAAAAAAATTGGCTATAAATTTGGCTCCTGGCATGATACAGGTTGGTTTCAAATGCATTTGGACGATACCGGTGAAGCCCCGGGACTTATTAAGTCTTCTGCTGAAGTTCAGTCGGATCCTGTATTCCATGAAATTCTCAACAATGCTGCTCATCAATTGAATATCAAATATTTAGAAAATATGAATAAATGATTGTTGAAGTTTTACCTTACAATGATTCCTGGCCGCTGGAATTCGCAGTCATTAAAAAAGAATTAGAAATGGTTCTTGCTGATTTCAATCCTTATATCGAACATATCGGAAGTACCTCGGTAGTGGGTCTGGCAGCCAAACCTTTTATAGATATTTTACTGGGAATAGAATCCGGGAAACATTTGGATGAAGTGGTTCGTCCAATGATGTCAGCAGGCTTTCCCTATTACGAAAAGCATAATGCTGTCATGCCTTACAGAAGATTATTTGTCAAGATGAAAGATTCAGCAAAAGATCTGGATTATGAATTACTGATCTCCCATGCTCTGCAAAATACTGATGTCATTAACGACCATAAGTGGGCACATATTCATATTCTCGCATATAATTCTGAACATTGGATCCGCCACATTGCATTTCGGGATTATCTCAGAAGTTTCGCTGAAGCAAAAGATGAATACCAGGATCTTAAACTTTCCCTTAGCACACGGGAATGGAAAGACGTTATGGAATACAACGGTGGGAAAAATGATTTTATTAAGAAAACTGAAGCCCTGGCAATTGAATGGTATTTACAATTAGAAAAAAGTAAGTGAATGATTTAAATTTAATCAAATGAATATCATGAAATTAACCGTACACAAAACCGGATCAATTGGCGCTTTATTAGATGAATATGAAAAAGCAATTAATGAATTGGTTGTCGTCCTGAGTGACATTTCTGACTCAGATTTAATTGAAATTGTAGATCATGAAACAAAGGACCCCGATTGCAAATCCATTCAAACTATATTATCTCATGTTGTTTATAGTGGGTTCGGATACGCCCATTACATTTATACCTATAAAGGACACCAAAATATAAGACCGGATAAGACACTTTATACAAGTGCTTCAGCCTATATTGAAAATCTGAAAAAAATTATTCCATTTAACAAGATTGTTTTTGCAGGAATTGTCGATTCCCAATTGGAAGAGTTCGATAATGACTTAAAAATAAAGGTTCCCTGGGGCCAATCTTATGATATCGAACAATTAATGGAGCATGCTATAGTCCACATATTAAAGCATAGAAGACAAATTGAGAGATTCAAATTAATACTACAGCAAAGTAAAACTTTGAATTATGGGCAGGGATAGGATTCACTTTTGCACTCGCAACCGACGCCCAACTTAGTCGGCAATTATTTGCAGCTATATCCGTAGATATAGTCGAAGCGAAGTGATGTCTTTCTAAACCTTCGGCTTGAAAGGTGATGTCTTTTCATGGAGCAAGCCATGAAAAGGTGATGTCTTTATATTTTCTGCAGCTTTGCTTAGAAAATATAAAGGTGATGGCTGTCGCGACGACAAGG
>JALHRR010000024.1 GCA_022841345.1 Saprospiraceae bacterium | reverse complement strand
ATACAGTAAGACTTGTGCCGGTCAAAACGGGAATACAGGACGATACCTATATTGAAGTACTGGAAGGGTTAAAAGGAGATGAAAAAGTAGTATCCGGCCCTTATAGTGCGATTTCGCGTCAACTTAAAAATGGCAGTAAAGTCGTATTAAAAGAAAAGAAAGAGAAGTAGCTTATTTAACATTATATAGCAGGATGTCACAACTGAAAGATGAAATCCGGGTTAAAGAAGTCTATTTCTCTTATTCAAAGTTTTCATCTGCTACCATGGCTCATAATATCATTATACTCTTTAAAAATCCCATTGAAGGAAAGGTAAAAACCAGGCTTGGCGCCACCATTGGTGATGAAAAAGCATTGATGGTGTATTTGGAACTGCTCCAGCACACCTTTCAGGTGGCCAGATCAGTTATAGGAGCTCAACTACATTTGTTTTTTAGCGATTTCATAGATACCAGATTACAACATATCGGGTCGGAGGATGAACTATACCTGCAGGTAAAAGGATCACTGGGAGACAAAATAAAAAACGCATTTGAAACAGTCCATGAGCCGGGAGATAAAACAATTATCATAGGAAGTGATTGTCCCGGTATCACATCTCAACTCATCCAACAAGCATTTGTACATTTGGATACTTTTCCACTGGTACTGGGGCCCGCAGAAGATGGTGGATACTATCTGCTGGGAATCAATGAATTAGACCAGTCACTCTTTGAAGGAATCAGCTGGAGTACAGATCAGGTCCTGAAACAAACTTATCAAAAAGCCATTCAATCGGGCAAATCCGTTAAATTACTTATTGGACTGAGCGATGTGGATACTGAAGACGATCTGCATTTACTGGATCAGTATATTTGATCTCCATTCAGGTTTAAAAATTCCTTATCAGATCAAATATTAACTGTTATACGAGAGTTATCTTTATTAAAAAAGTATGTTAAATCTTCAAAAGGCAAATAAAAATTTAGCAGCCGGTATCTAAATTAGAGCATTGGATATCAACATCTTACAAATATGCCAAAAAGATGAAACTAATCGGCTTACTTTAAGTGTTAATGAGTACAATAATCAATACTTTCATCATTGCAGAAATTCAGAATCTTTTCTTATTATTGAATCATAAAAATGAAGAAATCCTAATATGCGCCAACTCAAAATTGCTCATAAAATCACCTCCAGAGAGAGCTATGCGTTGGAACGTTATCTCGCAGATATCAGTAAAATTGAGCTGCTTTCTCCTGAACAAGAATCGGATTTGGCTCAGAGAATCAGGAATAATGAAGAAGATGCACTGGATAAATTAGTAAGAGCCAATCTCCGTTTTGTAGTGTCAGTTGCCAAACAATATCAAAATCAGGGACTATCCCTCAGTGATTTAATCAATGAAGGAAATGTAGGGCTGTTAAAAGCTGCCAAAAGATTTGATGAAACAAAGGGTTTCAAATTTATCTCTTATGCAGTGTGGTGGATCCGGCAATCTATTTTGCAGGCCATTGTTGAATATTCCAGAATCGTTCGGTTGCCTACCAATAAAGTCACACAATACAATAAGGTCAACAATACATTTGCATCTTTTTTACAAGAATTCCAGCGTGAACCATCCAATGAAGAATTGAGTGATCTGCTCAACCTTTCTGTGAAAGAGGTGGCTAGTCTGATCAGCTCCAATAGCAGGCACGTATCCATGGATGCTCCTATGAGCGATGATGAAGAGAGTTCGACATTGCTGGAGTTGATTTCCACAGACGCTGACATGTCACCTGATTTGCAATTGATGGAAGAATCAGTTAAAATGGAAATCCAGTATGGAATGGCCTTTTTATCACCCAGGGAACTTGACGTTATCGCCTGCTTTTTTGGGCTGAATGGATTCAAAGAGATGTCATTGGAGGAAATCGCAGAAAAGTATGACCTAACTAAAGAAAGAGTCCGGCAAATAAAAGATCGGGCCATTAACAGGCTGAAAAGAAACTTCAATAAGCAAGCCCTTCGATCCGTATTTAGATAGCCATTTTCATACATTCCATGCTTTATTCCGCAGTCATTCATCCCGGGTTAACAGACCTGCTTTGGATTTCCACACAGTTAAAAAATAGTTTTGTTACCTTTCACTAAGATTTTCACTTCTATAAATTAAGATTATGGTGATTTGGCTCATATTGATAGCACTGGTAACCTTGTTTTTTCTATCGCTGAAGAAAAATAATGTTACTATGAAAACAGTCAATAAGGATGTGCTTGCATTCAGAAAAGAACTGGATGTGAAAGCTAAATCCTTAACTCCCTGGGCACAAAACGAACTGGAATTGCTTTCTTTGAATCTTAAAGAAAAAAAAGTATCCAAAGGATTTCATGAAGTGGAAAGAGGCGTTCTTGTTAATATTTACAATGAACCCGTACTTGCATTTGTCCGAAAAAGATACAAAGGGAAGAAGCCAAAGACTTTATTAATGGCCAGAGGATTTGCCTATGAAATGACATATGTCCTCAATGAAAAAGGAGTGAGCATTTATAGAAATCAAAACCAGATTGCCAATTTATTGCCGGATGGAAGACTGGTCAATGCTGCAGGCAACAAACTGCTGGGTCAAATTGAATATTCTGATCATCTGGAATTGCCACTGTTATTGGAAGGCAAACTAGTAGCGGGAATGAGAAAGACCCGTGACGATAAGTCCATGTTTCCCAGAGCATTAAATCTATATGAATCACTTTCAGAACAAGATCAACAGCTTTTACTGGCTATGTCACTCGTCCATGTGATCGATCTGGCTGAAAAAAAATAATCAACTATTTAACTTTTTTTTAATACCGGAGCAACCAATGTCTTCGGGGTTTGTTAGTTTCGCATAATATTCAGTTAATATGAGTCTTAGAGAAAAAGCCAATTTCATTATTTACAGGTTTGCAGAAAAAGGTCTTGAAGTATTCATGGTCAAAAATGATGGGGATAATACAAGAGAGTGGAAATTCCCTGAAGGTTCAATGATGCAACAAATGGGAGCATCTAAAGATGATCAGGATCTCATTGAACTTGAGCCAATGATGAAAGAAAATGGCGAATCTGTAAAAGCTATTGCACTCGAAGGCGACTGGCATGATCTTCCAACTATTACACATAAGGTTCAGGAAGATGTTACCTATGTCAAGGACAAGATCAAGGACATGATGCCTGACCTTAACAAAGGAGCTTATTTTGCAATGAAAGAAGCTTTCAAAAAAGTTATGCCGCACGAATATGCCTTGCTGAAGGAATTGAAAGATATTCTGCTGGATAGAAACAGTACAAAGGATATTTGATTTTTTTCCTTCCCTTCAATTGGATTCTTCCTCCTGACCATCAGTCGTTCCTGATTTTTCATCAGATTTCGACCTATATCGCTTCTGCTTTTTGATGGCTTCATCCAGAAGATATTCTATCTGACCATTTACACTTCTGAATTCATCAGCAGCCCAGCGTTCCAGTGCATCGTACATTTCAGGCTTAATCCTGATTACAAATGATTTTTTCTCAGCCATTATTATTCCATTTCAATTTCCGACATACTCTGCCGGAACAATTGACGATTTTAATTTAAACCTTCTTCATCTTTTCAGACCAGGCAGTACTTCTCTCTAATGCTGCTTGCCATTCATCCTTGTCTTTAATGCTAACAATGATTTTCGATCCATCATTTAATTCAAAATCCAGGGCATAGGGGGAATCAACTACATAAGCTATGGCTCCAAATTTTCTCCTTTTACCATAGCCTTTAAATTCGTTCAAAGGTTTATGCTTTCTTATTTGCCAAAACTTGACATTTTTAACATCGATCATTCCGGGCTTGTAGGAAAATGGAACCACACTTACAGTTAATTGATTTAATTCAAGTTTGACTGAAAGATGGATATACCTTAAGGATATAATAAGCACAAAAAATATTCCACTAAAAATTGCAACTAATTTAAGTGCCTGATCTTTATCAGATCCCCAGGAAACCCCAAATGCTACAGCCAAAATCATCAGGAAATCGACAATAATAAATGTCATTAACCATACCGGGATTAATTTTAGTTTGTCATGCATCATAAGAATCAATTATCTAATCATTTATATAGAATTGAAATTAATGGTGCAGTGTTCCAGTATTCACCACCGGACTGACTGCTCTGTCTGAGCATAATACTACCAGAAGATTGCTTACCATTGCTGCTTTACGCTCCTCATCCAGATTAACCACATTTTTTTCTGCCAGTTTTTCAAGTGCCATTTCAACCATTCCAACGGCTCCATCCACAATTTGCTTTCTGGCTGCGACCACCGCAGTTGCTTGCTGCCTTTGCAACATCGCTCCTGCAATTTCCTGTGCATACGCCAGGTGAGAAATTCTTGCCTCGATAACAATGACACCTGCCCGGGCCAGCCTGTCCTGCAATTCTTTTTCCAACTCCTGATTCACATGATCAGCACTTGCTCTCAATGTATACGCTGAAGTAGCATCTTCAAACTCATCATATGGATACATACTTGCCAATTTACGGATGGCAGCTTCGGATTGCACTTCAATATAGTGGGTGTAGTTGTCCACATCAAATGATGCTTTGAACGCATCCTCTACCTGCCACACAACTACAGCGGCTATCTCAATCGGATTTCCTATGCTGTCATTTACCTTTAGTTTAGGACCATTCAAGTTGCGAGCCCTGAAATTGATTTTTTTCTTTGCTATAAATGGATTCATCCAGTAAAAACCATTTTTGACAATTGTGCCTTCATATTTTCCGAAAAATGTCAGAACCGCAGCTTCATTAGGCATCAGGATCAGAAATCCATTCATTAAAAATATAAGAATCACAATTCCTGCTACTCCCAGACCTATATATAAAGGTTCTGCTTTTGTGACTGAATAAATACTTGCGGCCAACAGTATTAACTGCATTAAGAGGGAAAGAAACCCATTGCTTTTAGTAACGATTTGATCTTTCATGTTAGTATTGGTTTGATATTGTTTTGATATCATAAAGATACTACACAATGGATAAATGCAAAATATCAAAGACTATATTGCAGGAATTTCCGATGAATGGAATCAAATATTCGATCTGCTCAATGAGTATTACACAATGAAGGGAAATAAATAAGAGATAAAAGGAATAATCCATTTAAATTTGCGGATCAAAATTTGACGAGATGTCTTCACCCAGGGTTGAAACCCATTCAGATTACAATTTTCATCCGGATCAAAAGGTGTATCATGGCAAGGTCAGGGATGTGTATACTGTTGGATCCTATATTATAATGATTGCCTCCGACAGAATATCAGCATTTGATCATATTCTTCCGAGACTGATACCGTTCAAGGGACAGGTACTGAATCAACTGGCAGCATATTTTCTTAACGCCACCAGGGACGAGGTTCCCAATTGGCTTTTGGATACTCCTCTGCCTAATGTTGCTCTTGGCCATGCGTGTGAGCCACACAAAGTGGAGATGGTGATAAGGGGATATCTTGCGGGACATGCTGCGCGGGTCTATAAGAGTGGAGGAAGAATTTTGTGTGGAGTCACTTTGCCGGAAGGATTGAAAGAGGGTGATAAATTGCCCGAACCGATCATCACTCCTACTACCAAAGCCTCTGAAGGCCATGATGAAGATATTTCCAGAGAAGAAATTCTTGCAAGAGGAATTGTATCAGAAGCAGATTATCTGATCCTGGAAGATTATACCCGCAAATTATTTGCTGCCGGTACAGCTATGGCAAAAGAAAGAGGTTTATTACTTGTAGATACAAAGTATGAATTCGGGAAATCAAATGGCCAAAATTTACTGATAGATGAAGTGCACACACCGGATTCCTCCAGATATTATATAGCTGAAGGTTATGAAGAAAGACAGAGAGAAAATGTCAGCCAGAAACAGTTGTCTAAGGAGTTTGTAAGAGAATGGCTGATGGCCAATGGTTTTCAAGGTCTGGAAGGTCAAAGCATGCCATTTATGCCGGATGAATTTGTTCAGGAAATAAGTCAAAGATATATTGAGCTATTTGATAAAGTAACCGGTCTTCATTTTAGACCTGATAACACTATACAAAAAGAAGATATTGAGCATACTGTTAAAAAATGGCTGGGGACACATTAATAATTTGCATTATATTTGCAATCAAATAAAATAAAATCGAAAACAACACATGAAAAATGTACTTTGGATGTTAGTAGTTGCCTTATTCCTGGCAGCATGTGGTTCAGATAGCAATGAAGAAGTAGTCAATGAGGGCCCGCAGTTGAATGTTGATGCTCCGGAAAAGGAAAAACTTGAAACCCTTTCTGAAAATGCGATACTGTATTACATATTGGATAAAGGAGATAATCAGGCTGAAATCGATGATTTCAATGCCCAGGTTGCAAAAATCAAGACACACTTCGAAGCAAAAGGTGTTGATGTAAAGGATCTGACGCTTTTCAACACGCAGGAACAATTCAAAGGTGCTGAATCGGCACTCTTTCAAATGGAAGGTGGTTATGTCTTTAAAAAAGGAAGTCCTATGACTTTGGTAAAAAGAGATATGGCAGAGAATATTATATCTCAGGCTGAAGCGTTTTTTGAGCAGCAATAATTTGAATCAAACAAATAAAAAAGGCTTTCCGGAATATTTCGGGAAGCCTTTTTTATGTCTTCGATCCGGAGAATGTATTATTCGGCCTACCTATTCTGCAAATAAAACTCCACTACCCTCTCATCCACCATGATATCACGGTGAGATACAGGGCGCTTTAAAATAATTCCTTCCAGGGTTTTACACCGGGATAAGGCAACATAAGTCTGGCCAAATTCAAATGCCCCTCTGCCTAAATCTATCATGACCTTATCAAATGTCTTGCCCTGGCTTTTATGTATAGTCACTGCCCAGGCCAGTTTGAGCGGAATCTGAGTGTAAGAGCCAATGCTTTCGCTGCTGATTTTATCCGGATTTTTGGGGTCAGGCTTGTATTGAATCATATCCCAGGTAGCTTTATCTGCCTGGACAATGGTTTTTCCGGTCGGAGTTTCAACTTCCACCTCAACAACACTCTCAGTTAATTTTGAAATAATTCCGATAGTACCATTGACATATCGCTGATCGGGATCATTGCGAACAAACATTACCTGAGCACCTTGCTTTAAAGTAATCAGAGGATCAACAGGATTGTAATGGGGAGCAAATTGTCCGCTTAACTCAGCTTTGAAGGTAATCGCAGGATAGGCAATCTCAGCTAATTTTTTCTGATTCATTGTATCTGCAATGGCATTTGTGCTGCTAAGGGTGATGAAAGTATCATCCTCCTCTGTCAATGGGACACATCTTGTATTCAGAAACTCCAGATCTTCATACTCCAATTGATTGTAACGAATGACTTCCAGCAGGTTAATAAATGACTGATCGGTCTGTCTGAAAATATCTCTTAATTCAATCATTTTCAGTCCTGCCTGCTTGAATACCAGCGCTGAAAAAAAATAAGGTGTCTCATACACCTCAGAAAAATATTGTCTTTCTACCGGAGTAGAAACTACCGGCGGTAATTGAAACAAATCACCAAAGGCAACCAACCGGGCCCCTCCAAATGGAAGCGGACTATTTTTATACCTCCTCATCAGGTAATCGATATGGTCAAGAATATCTGCCCGAACCATCGAAATCTCATCAATGATGATGATCTCTATAGCTTTCATAAGCTTCGTCTTATACTTCATGAAATGCAATTCAGAAGGTTGAACGAGTTTAGGAGGCAGATTAAAGAAACTATGGATAGTTTGACCTTTGACATTCAGTGCTGCTATACCGGTAGGAGCAAGAACAACTACATTTCGTTTAGTAGTTTTTATGAAAAGTTCAAGGAGGGTACTCTTGCCGGTACCGGCTCTTCCGGTGATGAAGAAACTATCTGAGCTATTCTCCAATTCATCGAGAATTGAACGGAATGCAGGAGTGAGTTGAAGGGGTTTCGCAATCAAGAGAAAGTAACTTAAATAAGAAAGCCGGAGCATATCGAAATAGCCCCGGCTTTTTAAATTCTAACAATTATCCACCAGGTGGAATGTTAATCTTACATAGTAAGTGTTGCAGCAGATGCTTTAACAGCTTCGTATCTTGCTTTGATATCAGCAATAGTCTCATCTGTAGCATTGTTTACAGAATCTTTCAGTTGCTGAATCTCATCTTTCAAAGTCTTAATTTGGTCAGCAGCAGCTTTAGAAGCATCATCTGAAGCTTTGCCCAAAACATCTGCTTTTGCATCAAGTTGTGATTCAATAGCCGCCAAATCAGTAGAAATCATAGTAGCAGTCTCAGTAGTTGAAGCAGAAACAGCAGGTGTCTGCTCTTCCATTGCTTCTTGAGTCTCTTCAGCAGGTGTTTCTTCGCCGCAAGCCATAAAGCCTACCATAGCTAAAAGCATAACCCAGATCAAATTTTTCATGTTCTTTGTGTTTAAGAATTTAATAATTGGGAGATAAAGTTCAAATGTAAGGATTATTACATTCAATATAATGTCAATAGGCATCTTATTATTGTCCAACTATTTTTCAAACAATCCAAGATGGAGACTCATTCTGAGATTGGATTCAAAAAAATTGATTTGAAAGCGCACAATTTATTAGCAGCAATGGGAAAAAATTGACTGCCATAAATAAATTAACTATTTAATTAACATTAATATACATATATTAATTTGTAAATATATGAATACCTCCCATGTCCTTCGACAGATTGATTTACAAAATTCACATTTCCCGTACTACAGATTTGCGAAGAAATTATTTTCCAAAAAACTCACTGCTTTTTCAGCTTCCTAGCCTTTTATCAGGACAATATAAGATGGGAAGTGATCACTGTATCCTGACATATAAGTATCTCCGTCAAAAGTTCTGAAAGGGTAACCTTTATATCTTCCGGACTTTGTCTGCATGAATGGTTTGTTGAATGTGCCGGATTTATAAAATTTATATCCCATAGCATCTTTAGCAATAAATCCGTGTGAGACCAGTACCTGATCAAACAAACTCCATGCATCCTGATAAGCATTTGAACCCAATCCTTTTTTGAAGGGTGTGTAAAATGGATTGAAAAACTGATGCGGTTCAACTAGCTCCATTTTGGCTTTACCTTCCAGAACAACTGCCACGCTCTCATTATCCGGATCATCATTAAGGTCGCCCATTATTATGATTTTGGCAAAAGGATTTAAAGTTCGAAGAGAATCAGCTATCTCTCTGTTCAATCGGGCACAACCACTTCTCAGGGCTCTGGTTGAGGCCTCTCCTCCCCTTCTGGAAGGCCAGTGATTGACCATAATATGAACTGTATCACCATCTAAAATTCCTTTAGTATATAACACATCTCTTGTTATCAGGGGCAGGCCATCTATATTAGGCAAATTAACTGGTATGCTGCGGCTTTCAAGCAGCCGGTAGTATTTAGGATTGTACAGCAATGCCACATCAATCCCCCGAAAGTCAGGAGAATCATAGTGCACGATTTGATACCGGCGCGAAGCAATAGCAGGTTGTTTTGCCAGGTCTTCCAGCACACCTCTGTTTTCAATTTCAGAAACGCCCAAAATCGCAGGTCCGTCAGGGGAGATATCCGTACCTATCTGTGAAATAACTTCTGCCAATCTAAACAGCTTATCACTATATTTATCGTATGTCCATGCTTTTGACCCATTGGGTGTAAATTCGACATCATTAACATCAACATGATCAATGGTATCAAATAAATTTTCCAGATTGTAAAATCCGACACAAACCACTTTGAATTGCTTTTTTTGGGCAATCCCTTCAAAACTTAGCACTAAGAAGCAGAAAGTAAGAATAGAAAACAGGCGAAATACAATCATAAGATGAATTAATATAAAGGACAAATTATAAAATCGGCTCAAAAATAGACGATTCAAAACATTAAATGCATACGGAACCTACCAGTATCATATTAATTTATTGTAAGCTCTACAAATGAGTTGATATAGTTTATAGGAATATATGATTTCTTGTTTCTACCTTTGCGGCATTGCTATACCTACCTAACTCATTTATGATAAGAATTTGTACTCTTGCCTTTTGTATTTTCACTTTGAATTTTATCAGTTACGGACAAACTTCAGGCGTAAAAGGAATAATTGTTAATGCGGGAAATGGGCTCGGTATTGAAGGGGCCATTGTATCCATTCAGGATGAAGCGGCCAGAACTCCGAGTAATATCACCGGATTTTTTGTGATCAATAGTGCCACACCAGGAGATAAAAAACTTTTTATTACCGCAGAAGGATTTCAGGATCTGTATATTGATGTCACTATTCCGGCTGATCAGGTTGTTGAAATTGGAGAAATAAAATTAACCAGAAAGGCAGCCTCAGATTTGGATGACCTCTCCCTGTTACCTACCATATCGCTGGAATCCACTGACTCTGACATTGAAGGAGGGGGTGATGCTGATATATCATCTATGCTGACAGCATCCAGGGATGTGTTTGTGGCAACAGCGAGTTTTACATTCGGTCCTGCAAGATTCAGAATCAGAGGTTACAATCCGGAATATACCACACTCAATCTCAATGGAATTGCATTTAACGATATGGAAACCGGGGTACCCTACTTTTGGCAATTGGGAGGATTAAATGATGTTCTTCGTGCAAGAGATATCAATATAGGTGTTGCTCCTGTAAGTTATGACTTTGGAGATATAGGAGGTGTATCCAATATAGATCTAAGACCCAGTCGACAATGGAAGGAAAGTCGTGTATCCTATGCGTTATCCAATAGAAGTTATCAGCATCGTATAATGTATACCACCAATACGGGTATGATGAAAAATGGATGGGCATTTTCATTCTCCGGTTCCAGAAGATGGGCACAGGAGGCCTACAATCCAGGAACTTTCTTTGATGGATGGTCGTATTTTCTGGGTGCAGAAAAGAAAATTAATGATCGTCACAGCCTGAGTTTGGTGGCATTCGGTGCGCCAACTGTCAGAGGAGGAACCAGTCCGGTAGTACAGGAGATGTATGATCTTGCCGGTACTAATTATTACAATCCAAACTGGGGATACCAGGATGGTGAAAAAAGAAATTCAAGGGTAAGCAGCGCTCACCTTCCAATGGCTATCTTGAGGCATGATTTTCAAATTAACCGTAGATCCAATCTGGTAACGGCGGTATCATATCAAACCGGCAGGAATGGATTTGGCGCGCTATCATGGGACAATACTAATGACCCAAGACCGGATTACTATCAGAAACTCCCTTCTTTCCAAACTAATCCTGAAACAAGAGACCAATTGGCAGATGCATTAAGAAATGATGAAAATCTGAGACAACTTAACTGGGATTATTTTTATGATGTCAATAGAAATAATATTGTCACAGTAGAAAATGCAGGAGGAATCCCCGGAAATAATGTTCAGGGTAAGCTGGCAAAATATTTTTTGGAAGAAAGAAGAATCGATAATTCAACACTTTCATTTACGAGCTTCTATGAAAACTTCATAACCGACAGATTTTCATTGAATGCAGGAGTCAATTTCAAGCATTTTACCGGACATAACTTCAATAGTATTCAGGACTTGTTGGGTGCAGACTTTTATCTGAATGAAGACAGATTTGCAAGAAGAGATTTCCCGAATGATCCTTCCAAATGGGAGAATGATTTTAATAATCCAAGACAATTGCTGAAAGAAGGGGATGTTTTTGGATATGATTACAATACCAATATCCGTCAGGGTGGAGCCTGGTTGCAGGGAACTTTGAAGCTTAGAAGATGGGATCTCTTCGCAGCTGCCAATCTTAATCATGATATTTACTGGAGAACAGGAAATGTGGTGAATGGTCGCTTTCCCGATAATTCATTCGGAGATTCAGAGAAAATTAATTTCACGACTTATGGTGTGAAGGGTGGAATTACCTATAAAATAGACGGCCGTCAATATGTGTATGCCCATGCATTTGCTGGAACAAGACCACCATTATACAGAAATGTATTTTTATCTCCGCGAACCAGAGATCAGGTCAATCCTTATACACAGGAAGAAGGAATACTAAATGGAGAAATCGGGTATTTATTCAGATCGCCTTATCTCAAAGCAAAAGCAACTGTTTATTATTCCAGATTCAGCAATCAATCCAACATTGTGAGTTACTTCCAGGATGATGGTGTGGATTTTGATTTGGATGGTCAGAATGATGGGGGCGGATTAGTGAATTTTGCTTTGAATGGTGTAGAACGCACACATACCGGAGTAGAACTTGCACTTGATTATAAACTGAGCGCGACACTTTCAGTGACAGGAGTAGCTTCCTTGGGTGATTTCATCATTTCCAACAGACCGACAGCTTATATCACCTTGGACAATAATAGTGCGCCTATTGCTGACGGACTATTGATTTATGCAAAGAACTTCTATGTGAGCCGTACACCGCAGCAGGCAGGAAGTATAGGATTGAACTATAGATCCCCAAGATTCTGGTTCCTGAATGTAAATGTGAATTACTTTGACAAAATTTATCTTGATTTTAATCCTGTCAGGAGAACTGAGCAAGGCATTCTGGACGTCACTCCGGGTTCTGCTGAATGGGAGAAAATTCTTTATCAGGAAAAACTTCCGGCTGCTTTTACGGTGGACCTTTTTGGTGGAAAATCCTGGAGAATCAAACAAAATACCCTCCTACTGAATGTAGGGATAGGGAACTTATTGAATAATCAGACATTTGCCACCGGTGGCTACGAACAACTTCGATTTAATTTTGAAGATCAAAATCCGGACAGATTTCCGCCCAAGTATTTCTATGCACAGGGCTTGAACTATTTTGTAAACATTACCTATAGATATTAATATGAAGCCTTTCAGATCCATATTCCAGTTAAGTGTATTCGCACTTTTGTTGAGTGTTGCCATTTCATCTTGTGTTAAAAGAAATTTTGACGAGCCCCCTGTGAAGGATGATACAGTTAACCTAACAGTCACTCATACCATCGCAGAAATTAAAGCCCGGTATATCAATAGCCCGGTACAGATTACTGATGATGTAATTATCTCAGGAATTGTCATTTCAGATGATGTTACTGGTAATTTCTTCAAACAGCTGATTATCCAGGATGAGACCGGAGGGATTGAGTTCAGAGTGGACAGAGTAGCATTGTCCGATGATTATCCTTCAGGCAGAAGGGTTTTTGTCAAAATGAAAAACCTTTGGTTGGCCAGCAATAATGGAACTATCCAGGTTGGTGTAAGTATTACTGCCAATTCAGCAGACCGAATTCCGGATGCTCTAAGAGGACAATTCTTTTTTAAAGGTCCGAAAGGACAGGTTCTAACACCAAGGGTGGTGAATATCAATGAATTAAATACCTCCATGATCAGTACATTGGTACAGATTAATGGGGTGCAAGTCATTGCATCTGAGATGGATTCCACCTATGCATGGTCTGTGGGAGGGGAACAATTGACAAGAAACAGGAATATTGAAGATTGCAATGGCAATCGTATTATTTTGAGAAATAGCGGCTTCGCTACATTTGCAAATTTTCCACTTCCAAAAGGAAATGGAAGTATCGTTGCAGTCTATAGTGTATTCGGAGCAGACAGACAATTATTTATCAGAGATGTTACTGACCTTTCATTTATAGGAAATCGTTGTGGTGGAGGAACAGGAGGAGATCTTGACCCTATTAGTATCCAGGATTTGCGCGCACTTTTTACAGGATCAGCAACTACTGTACCTACCAAGAAAAAGATCAAAGGTATTGTAATCACCGACAGAACTGCAGAAAACATCACGAGCAGAAATATGGTGATTCAGGAAATCGGTGGCCCGGGAATCACAGTAAGATTTACTGCAACCAATAATTTTAATTTGGGAGATGAACTGGAAATTGACGTATCAGGAATGGAGCTTTCAGAATTCCAGGGAACACTTCAGTTGAACAACGTTCCGAATGCAAATGCAACCCGTATCAGCACAGGTGTGAATGTGATTCCTCAGGTTGTCACTATTGCACAAATCAACGCCAATTTTGAGCAATATGAATCAGAACTATTGACTATCCAAAATGTAACCATCACGAAAGCTAGTGGAAATACTTTTTCATTTTCAACCACTCTTACTGATGCTACCGGAAGCATAGATATGTTTACTCAGAGTTACGCTACCTTCGCTGACAATACATTTCCAACCAATGTGGTAACAATAACCGGAATTGCACAGCAAGGTGGAACTTCCAGTGCAAAGCAAATATCCATTCGTAATCTCACAGATATCACTGGAGGCGGTGGCGGTGGAGACCCGATTCTTATTTCCATTGCAGAAGTGAGAGGCATGTATTCAGGTACCAATACTACTGTACCTGCAGCAAGAAAGATTAAAGGGATTGTAATCTCAGACAGAACAAATGGAAGTATAACTGACAGAAACGTTACTATTCAAAATGAGAACGGAGCAGGAATATTGGTGCGTTTCACGGCGAATAACACATTTGTATTGAATGACGAAGTAGAAATAAATATATCAGGTATGGCACTGGAAAGTTTCCAGGGCTTGTTACAATTAAACAATGTCCCAAATGCCAATGCTACCAAGACAGGTACGGGGTCAATAACTCCAAATGTGAAGACTATCAGTCAGATTCTTGCTGATTTTGAGAACCTGGAATCAACACTGGTACGTGTCAGCAATGTGACGGTTTCTAATTCAGCCGGATCAACATGGAATGGATCAACGGTCCTTACTGATCCTAGCGGAACAATGGCACATTTCACCAGATCCGCTGCAACATTCTCATCAACTAATTTTCCAACAACTCCTGTCACCATGACCGCTATAGTGACACAGGGAGGAGCTACCGAAGCCAGACAACTCAGTATCAGAGGCTTGTCTGACATCCAATAAAATATAGCATATTGAACTTTAAGCACGATTTGAACTACAAGGTTATTTTTATATATAGCATCCGAAAGTTTATCTTTCGGATGCTTTTATTATTGCTATTTACCAATGAAGGCAATGCTCAAATTGCTCTGACCTTGTCTGATGCAGATTCACAAAGCCTTACATTGACACATACCTATCCCGGCATCAATGATATTATCGTTCGGTTCGGAAGTTCTGCCCCATTGAATGAGGAAATTCTCATCAATAATTGCCCCTCACCCTGCAATTTTGAAATTGAAGGTCTCGATCCGGCTTCGTTCTATTTTGTGGAAATTCGTCCTGCCAGCAATCCGGGATTTGTGATCTTACAGGGATACTTCAGTACTTCATCGCTCTCCAGTGGAGAAGTCAAGGTTTATTTTACCAGAGAGATCGACTCTAGCATTTCTACCGGCTCTACTTCCCATGGCAATACGGGAGAGATTATTGAATCAACTGTCATTCAATTGATCAACGAGGCCCAATCAACCATTGATGTCACCATGTACAATATCAACCGCAGACCGATTGCTGATGCATTGAGCGCAGCCCATGCCAGAGGGGTAAGGGTTAGATACATTACCGGAGATGACACCAATAATAATGCTTTGAGAAATCCGGATGTTCCTTTTCCAGTCCTGGAGGGAAATGAAGGGGATCCTTTGATGCATAATAAGTTTTTGATTTTTGATGCTGCGGATCCTGTTCGTTGCCAATTAATTACGGGTGCCACAAATTTTACTGAAGGACAAGTTTTTGATGATTACAACAATCTTGTGTTGGTCCAGGACCAGTCTGTGGCGCTGATTTTTCAAATGGAATTCGAAGAAATGTGGGGATCTTCAGGTGCATTGCCTGAGTTGAGTAATTCCAGATTCGGATCGCGTAAAAGAGACAATACACCTCATCAGGTAAAAGTCGGGGATGTTTGGATGGAAATATACTTTTCGCCCTCAGATCAGACATCCTTTCAGATTGATAAGCAATTGAGAAAAGCTCAAAATGATATTTCAGTTGCCTTGCTTTTAATCACGAGAAATGAATTGGCTACTGCGCTCTTACAAATGCATCAGAGAGGAATTAAAGTAAGAGGTCTGGTCAATAATATCAATGATACAGGATCAGACTTTGGCTTTTTACAGGCTAATGGTGTGGATATCTGGCAACACGATGAGGGAGAAATTCTGCATCACAAGTATGCTATTATTGATGCCATCTCTGCAGCGGGTTCACCTGTAGTGATCACCGGATCTCATAACTGGACCACCGCTGCAGAAGAATCTAATGATGAAAATACTGTCATTATCCACGATGGTACTATTGCAAATATCTTTTTGCAGGAGTTCCAGGCCAGATGGTGTGAGACGAGACCTGAATCGACTTGCAGATTGACCTCCATTGATGAAGCTCAAATTCTTCATTCAAGTCTTAAAGGACATTACGATAACAACAGTTCTACCCTTCATATTTTTTCAGAAAAGAAATTTAATGCCAATGCCTTCTATCTCTATGACATGCAGGGTCGCATCATGATGGGAAGTAAAACGAGCATGTACTTTTCAGAAACTCAAAGTGCAACTATAGACTTACCTTCGCTTTCACCCGGAATCTATTTTGCCAAAGTTGCATCAAGTATTGAGCAGCATCTGATCAAGTTTGTGGTGATAGAGTAAGAAGGATTATATTAAAATTATGATAATTTTCATTGACCTATTTCAGTACTATCAGCTTACCACTCAAGCTTCCTTCTTTCCCATTTGCTGTGATAATGTACATTCCATTTGGCAAGTCAGAAGTATCCAGCTGAAAATCTGATTCCAGGGAGTGGGTTTGTATTTGTCTGACAAAGACACCGTTACTGTGATATATATTTATGTTACCATTTCCTTTCAATAATTGATTCGTGCTGATCATACAATTCATTCCGCTTGGATTGGGCATAAACAGTAATTTGTTTTTGTCCTTCGAGTAGAAAGTAGCTTCATCGACGGATACAACAACCGGATTAATAACTCTGGATACTGTCGTGTTTGTGATAATGGGATGGTTAAAATCAAAAAAGATAGCTGCAGAATTTAAGCAATTGGTGAAGGGACCACCATGTGCATTTCGCCGGATGGCAAAAGAAAAATATCCATGACTTTCCGGTTCATTGGATATACTATCCGGCAAATTGATCTGATCAAATTCCACTCTCAGTAATCCTCCGGGCTTGAGTTCCCATTTGGTGACAGGGTGGCTCGCATCAATATATCTGAAGCTTGACCAATTGAGCGTAGTGTCTAACTGATCAGAGAGAATGACCTTTTCAGCCAAATAAGTCCCGGTATTTTGAAAATGAATGGTGTACTCCAGTTCTTTACCTTCAGCAATTTCTTCTCTTGTTAAGCCAGCTTGCGGAGAGACTCTCTTTTCATTTGGATCAAATGAACCCACAATTGTATCTGAAAGTATTAATACATTATTGGAGATATCAGAATCAGTTAATAGTGTGGTTACTTTTGCCTCCATTCTCAATTCGTCACCCAGCATTGCATCCACTTTCAATTTCCCCTGAATTTGAATCCTGGTTTGCGCAAACATCGGAATGGAAGGTAAGTTCCACACCAAACTATCCGGATACACCGAACTTGGTGAAGGAGTAGCTTGAATAAACTCAAAATCTGGATCTAGTTTAAGGCAAACGCTGGCATCACCTGAGATTGTGCCCACATTCTTACAGGTTACATTAATATTCAAATCAAAACCGGGTCGTGGTCTGTGAACAAAAGAACCATTTAATGCAAAATCAGTGATGTCTGGTTCAAAATGAACAGCAAAATCATATGGTTCATCCGGATCAATTACAAGATGATACTCAGGCGAAATGATTGCATAATTGGATGTTATATCGAGCCGAATAGTATCTTCTGACCCATGTGTGACACTGACTACATAAAGGCCATCTTCATCCGTTGATGTAAACCAGAATGGATAAATAGCTGAAGGTTCCAAAACACTTACTCTGATGTCAGGGATGCCGGATTCATCAATATCTTTTATTCCATTATTATTGACATCGTTGAAGGCCTGTCCTCTGACAATAGAACCGTATTGGTTTGGAATTCCTGTGCGAAACACACCACCTCCAAAATATCCTCTATAAAATGATCCGTTCAAATATTCGTAAATACCTCCTGATTTTTCTATCGGTAGCCATGTTTTGCTAGTATCCAGAGATACATAAAATCCATTTCCTCCAAAATCTGCAAAATATTTATTTTCAACGCTCCAAACTTTGATTGGGGGGTCATAAAACGGAAAATAATCAGACAGCAATGAAGACGGTATCCCCTCACCGGAGTATTCCCAAAATTCCCCATCAACTGAAGAATAAAGTAGGTAATCTGGATTTGAGTACGAAAATAGTCTGTCACCTGAACTAATTAAATTTCCGAAACGCTGAAGGTTGGAAGTCACCTCCGTCCATGTTATTCCTGAATCAGAAGAAGTGACTAGCCCTGACCCGACAGCTCCATAATATTTTCCATTGCAATAAACTGTTTGATAAGGTAAATTTATTTGTTCAAGCAAGTTGTCATGCCAAACATATGGACCAAAATCTGTATTTATAATTAGCTTATCATCAATCCATCGTAGGCTTTCATAGTACCAAATATCGGCACGCAAGTTAATTGTATCCCAAGTTTGTCCAATATCTTTTGTAACATATATGCTATCATTATATAAATCCTGACAAGCAACAAAGCCGTCTCTGCTTACAGACAATTGACGGTATCCAATTTTAGGGAAAGGCACAGGAGTGCTATGCCACTTTTCATCCAAGAGTCCATATCTAAACAATCCGCTAGCACTTCCCGCCCACAAAGAATTTCCATGTCCTGACAAATTAAAAATAACAGAAGAATGCAAACCGGAATTTGAAAATGCTCCAGTAAAGGTTTCCAGGTTTAAACGAAAAACTCCTTTCTGCCAAACAGGTAATAATAGTTCGTTTTCTAGCAAACAAATATCACTTACACTTTCTACCGGAAGATTTTTGAAAATCCATGTTACTCCTCTATCATCAGAATATGCTAAGCGCCGATTGCTTGAAAGTGTATAAATACGACCATTATGCTCCACAATCTTCCTGTCATTGGATAGACTGCCTAGTGAAGTACTTTTCCAGGTAGATCCATTATCTAATGTTGTAAATACTTTCGAATCAGTAGTAAGAATGATATTTTGCCCATCAACAAATGCACCTTTTAATCTGTCTGAGGATTGAAAGGGACTATTCATAACAATCCAGTCATTATTATTTGGATCGAACATGTATAAATTGCTTCCATTTTGGCAAAAGATATTATCATCATATGATTGCAAATCATTTCCATTGATTGAGACATGAGGTATTGGTTCCCAAGTTAACCCATCATCTACAGTTTTATACATAATGTTACCTGCTCCGCCATAGATGCCATGGGAGCAAACCATGACTGGATACAGAGTTCCTCGATCAGTGGGTGCAAGATTTCCTGTCTGCCAAGACATGCCATTATCATAACTCACCATAAATTGAATATCATCCGGCGGACCATAATTGTAACCATATCCCTGAAAAGAGGCTAATTTTTGATCATTAACTGCCATAGGCCATAAATTACCTTGTGAAAATTTCTCCCAATTAATTCCATCAGCTGTTCTGTATAAAAAATATGCATCAGAAAAAAATGCAAAATCTTTATTAGAGTAAACCTTAGAGCTATGTCCCCCTTCCGGCCCATTGGTGTGAACCCATTGAATTTGGGCATTAGAAATGAAAACGAAGCTTAAAAGATTGATGATCAAGTATAGAAATTTCATACAAGGCAATTATTATTCTTAAAACATGAACTTGCTACATTATCCATTGTCAGTGTAAACGAGATATAACTTAAAATGCTGCCTGCTCTACTAGACCAGAATCCCCATAAAGGAAACTAATTTACTCAGTATTTTTAGAATAAATGTTAAATATTAATGCAAAATGAAAATTTAGGCAATAAAGACTTAAGATTGCTCTGCTTTAATAATATTATGGAGTTGATTTTTTCAATGATTTGAGTAAAATGCAAATATTAAAGGTTTTATAACAGTTAAATTTATGCCGGGGAAATACTTTATCATACTCATCATGTTGCTGCTATTAAGCTTTAAAGGTAAATGCCAAAACCTTTTTCCTGACCCGGGCTTTGAAGAAGTGACAGTTACTCAAAAAGAAAAAAAGTATTATTACAATTACGAGCATTGGGCACGTCTTCTTCCTTTTGGTGACTGGGGCAATGGACTGGGTTTACCTAAATTCTCCATCTACCAATCCAGAGATACCTTCAACGGGAGATATGACAACAACTGGAATCCACATACCGGAGACAGTTACTTCATCAATACATTCCCACATACTCCAAATTTATACCAGGCAGAATTAATTCAACCATTAAGAAAGGACTCAGTTTATCATTTTGAAATATATCATAAAGTCTTTATTAACAGGCTCATCGATACTGTATTTATAAAAGGGCAATTGGGAGTGTGGTTTACCAATACAGATTTCAGGGATTCCGTTAATCTGGAATTGCTGAAGAATGGGAAAATCAAATACAAACCACATATATGGCTAAAAAAAATAGAGTTTAGTGAAATATTAAATAATACAACAGACGAAAACCCTGTGCCAGAAGACCCCCATAATCACTATCATCTCTTCCGGCAAACTTTTACACCGGACAGAGATTATAAATATGCCGTAGTGGGTAATCATCAGCCTTTTTTGGAATGGGGGGTAGAAATGTTTAGAGACAGGAAGTCATTGGGTTACAGATTGGACGATATTTACATTGGCTTGCAACCCAATCATTCTGCATTAAATGAAAACACTGAATCGAAATCAAAACACAATTCTCTGATCATTTTTTTCGACTCTAATTCATCAAAACTAAGCGAAATTGAAGTGGCAAAATTGGATCAGTTTGTCACATTGTTGCCCGATACAATACGAATCATAGAACTAAACGGACATACTGATTATATGGGCCCGGAATCTTCAAACCTTGAACTCTCGCGCCATAGAGCTGAGAGCATAGGGGAATATCTGAAGCAAAAGGGTATCCCTGAAAAAATCATCACCATTCAATCATTTGGAAAAAGTCAAGCCAATTCCAACAGTAATTCCAAAGAAATCAAAGCCAAAGACCGCAAGGTAGAGATCATCGTGAGGTATTGAGAAGGCAATAATTTATACAGAACCCATCCTTTTCAACCTTGAAAATCTATAGTTGCACTATAGGTTTTCAAGGTAAAATTAGCTTCATCCTTGAAAATCTATAGTTATACTATAGGATTTCAAGGTTAATTGCTATCTTTGGAATATGGAATTATTAAGATCAGATATATCTTTACTCCAAAAGAAGCTAAAAATATCCCCTGCAGTAGTTATACTTGGGCCAAGGCAGGTGGGTAAAACCACATTTGCCCTTCAGGCAGCCAAATCGCTTACACAAAATTATTTATATCTGGATATGGAAAGTGGCCAGGATTTTTCCCGGCTAAGTGAAGACCCGGAAACATTCCTGCAGTTACATAAAGAGAAGTTGGTCATTATTGATGAAATTCAAGCTATGCCTTTACTATACTCCAGGCTTAGAAGTGTTATTGACCGGGATCGGACTAATGGCAGATTTATATTACTTGGTTCCGCAACCCCGCATTTGGTACATGGTGTTTCTGAAAGTTTGGCCGGCAGGGTAAGTTATTTAGATCTGCCTCCATTGAAATTATCAGAAATAAGTTCCTTATTTGACTGGAAACATCAATGGTTCAGAGGGGGATTTCCCCGTGCATTACTTGCCCCAACCAATGAAGAATTTGTTGACTGGATGAATAGTTACATTCGCACGTATATTCAGGTTGATTTAAGCACTCTGTTTGGAATTAACCTTAATCCTGCTATAAGCAGAAGACTTTGGTATATGCTCGGCCATAACCATAGTAATATTGTGAATGTTCAGGATTTGTCAAGGTCCATAGGCGTTACAGCTCCGGTCATTACCCGTTATATGGATTATCTTGAGGGTGCCTTTTTGATTTACAAGTTACAGCCATGGTACACAAATGTCGGAAAGCGACTTGTCAAATCACCCAAAGTTTACATTAAAGATCCCGGAATCCTCCATGCTTTGATGAATATCCAAAACTTCGATCAGTTGACTTTGCATCCTCATATCGGTGCTTCCTGGGAGGGGTATGTTATCGAACAAATCATGTATCATTTGCCTTCAAGCTATCAACTCTACTATTACCGTACACACTCCGGAACAGAAATTGACCTTGTGATTGTAAAAGGAAGTCATCCGATTTCATCTATTGAAATTAAATTCAGCAATATTCCTGCTCCAACTAAGGGATATTATATCGGGATTGAAGATCTTAAAACCGAAAAGAATTTCATCATCACACCACAGTCCGAATCTTATGTTTTTAAAGGGGCTACAGTCTGCAGTTTAAGTGATTTCATTTCTTTGCATCTTGGTACAATTGAAAACACAAAGAAGTAATCATCACTTATCCCAATAAGTAATTATTCTGCGGTGAATATTCCCGGTTTGGCCGGAGCTGCCAAAGAATTTTTTCTCGACCCAGTTACCATGGTGGTCGTACTTAAATTGATAAGCTTTAGTTCTGTTATGATTTCCCGGATTTTCCTGATAACTTTCTGATATAAGATCACCTTGCTCATTGTACTCATACTGATAAGAATAGGTTTTTTCCGCCTTACCTGAATGCTCCCTGCATATCCCTGATATAAGCTGATTTAGGGGGTTGTACTGATATTGACAGATAGTATTGGATGGGGTTTTCACATCAGTTTTTATTAAACACGCCGGGTTTGGATCATTCTCAGTAGCATAAAACCATTGAGTAAGGCTTGTGGGGTTGCCCTCTGAAGAAAGTTCAGTGAATAATAATTTCCTCCCATATACATCAAATCTGGTTTTCTGAGTACTGTGTACTTTCATATCTGAATACAGACGTTCAAAGGTGTGTTCATTTTTTGAATAAGTATACCTTGCGTGGAAGTAATGTGGATCGGGGCACAAAACCAGCATTACTGAATCACTCTCATATATGTATTTATATTCAATTCCCAAATACCCAGGGCACATTCTCTGACCATGAACATCTCCATTCAATTGGTAAACTAATCTCCCATTTTCGTATTCATATTTATCCAGATGATTAAGTACTTTCTTCTCTGTAAATTGATCAGCAGCATATGTTTCCTGTTTTTCAATCAAACCATCGGGATTGAAAAATTGAATGCTAAAGTTATTCAATGCAGGTACTCTGCCAATTACTACCTCATTCAACTCTTTATTTTTAAATGATTCATACTTTTCATGGGTAATAGTCTTCACTTTGCCCTTAATTCCCATCTCTGAAAGTGATGTAAATGTGTTTGGCTGAGCCCATGCATAGAGACATATCAATGCCATTGCTGCAGAAAGTAGTGCTTTCATGTATTACAATTTTAGAATTTACAAAAACATCTAAATCAATATGCAAAAACTAAGCTAACCTCCTGGTTACTTATCAATGACTTTATTAGGAACTGTTACATTTCCTTTTGTGCCCCTGATTTTATTCAATGTAGAATTTTCTATATGAATAGCGGGAAGTTCTTCCCCATCGTATGGCATAATCTTATATAAAGAGGCAGGTTCACCCGGCTTTGGTATAAATATAGTTTCCAAACCCTTTAAAGGCAATTTTTCTAAATGCATTGCCGGAATTTCTTCCCCCTTGTAATCTAAGTTTAAGAGCAGGGGATCAATGATAAATACTAAAGAAGGGTCTACTGTTTTTAATTGCGCTTCCGCCAATTTGTCCAATTGCATAGCAGGAAGCATTTCACCCTCGTAATCAAGGTTCAGCACGATTGGTTCCGACGATCTGTCGGAAACGGGAATACTTCCCAAATCCTTATTTGTCTTACAGGAGAAAAACAGCAACAAACCGAAGAGTAAGGAAAATTTCATAAGGATAGATTAAGCATGGAAAAAGATGCCAATTTTGGATCAATCATAAAAATACATAAAAATTCAAAACGAATACAAAAGCCCGATATTTTAATATGTATGTTTATTAACCAGGAAAAAATTTATGCAACACCGAAAGGCATTCAACATCGATCACCCCGGATGAGCAACGCAGAAAGGTACTAAATGTACCTTGCAAGGAAGCGAACCCCGCAGTAAGTGAGCACCGTCGAACGCAACTGCAGGGCAGGTCGAATCTTTTCCAGGTTTTCAACTAGTGGGCACTCTATCGCCTCTACTTTTGACCAGGAAAACCCTAACAAAAAAATCCCTGCCTCCAAACGGAAACAGGGATTATTATATTCAACAAAACTGTAGTCAAAAACTACAATTGAGTATTAATCATTTTGCTGACCATTCGGTCTTGGCATCAAAGCTTTTCTGGATAATCTGAATTTACCTGTTTTAGGATCAACACCGATTAATTTCACTTTGATTTCATCATCTACCTTCAACACATCTTCTACATTGTCGATGCGGGAATGCGAGATTTCCGAAACGTGAAGCAATCCACTCTTACCCTGGAATTCAACAAATACTCCATAAGGCTGAACACTAACTACAATAGCCTCGTAGACATCACCCACTTCGGGAGTGAAGGCGATTGCTCTGATTTTCCGTACTGCAGCATCAATATTATCTTTGTTGGAACTGGAAATCGTAACGATTCCTTTGTTGTCCACCTCTTCGATATTGATAACAGTACCTGTCGTAGCCTGCATTTCCTGAATAATTTTTCCACCCGGTCCGATGACGGCGCCGATGAAGCTCTTATCAATGATCAGTTCGACCATTCGTGGAGCATGAGGTTTTACTTCAGGATTTGCAGCTTTGATTGTTTTATCCATTTCGCCGATAATATGCAGTCTGCCTCTTCTCGCTTGCTCCAGAGCGCGTTCCAAAAGATCATATGGCATACCATCTACCTTGATGTCCATCTGACAGCCACAGATGCCGTTCACGGTACCGGTAACTTTAAAGTCCATATCGCCCAGTGCATCTTCGTCTCCAAGGATATCACTCAAAATGGCATGTCGCTTTCCGTCAGAAATCAAACCCATTGCAATTCCGGAGATATGTCCGCTGGTTTGAATCCCTCCATCCATCAAAGCCATGGAAGAAGCACAAACAGTCGCCATAGAAGAAGAACCATTTGATTCTAAAATATCAGATACCAAACGAATGGTGTAGATATTTTTCTCAGGCAATACTTGCTTGATTGACCTTGCAGCCAAATTTGCATGCCCTACCTCACGACGTCCGGGTCCACGCTGAGGCTTCACCTCTCCTACTGAAAACCCGGGGAAATTATAGTGTAAAAGCAATTTTTCATGGTGCATTTCAAGTGCATTATCAATCAATTGCTCATCCGTTTTTGAACCTAATGTCAATGAAGTCAGAGACTGAGTCTCACCTCTTGTAAACAATGCAGAACCGTGAGCTGCGGGTAAATAGTCAACTTCAGACCAGATAGATCTTACTTCATCCAGCTTACGGCCATCCAAACGAATCTCCGTAGCCATCACCATTTCACGAACCAATTCCTTTTTCAGTTTGTCAAAATAGTTTGAGAAGAAACTTGATTTTTCCTGCCAGAACTCTTCACCTCTATTTGCAAGAACATGCTCCTTCATTTGCTGGAAGGTCTCTTTGAATTGATTTCTTCTGGTTGCCTTATCCAGTGAAGATGCCGCAGTTTTGTTGATTCCATCAGCACAAAGTGTTCTGACTAGTTCTTTAACTTCATCATCAGATGGAAGCTCAGGCAATTCACGCTTTGGAAATGCCTTCTCTCCTACTTTATTGGCAAGATCAATCTGGGCCTGACATTGAACCTTAACGGCTTCATGTCCTATTTTAATGGCAGCAATAAGGTCAGCTTCGGAACATTCTTTAGCTTCACCCTCTACCATTGTCACATCGTGGAGCGTAGCACCGACGATGATATTCATTTCTGCTCCTGCCAGTTGAGTAGTAGATGGATTCACCACAAATTCTCCGTTGATTTTTGCTACTCTAACCTCCGAGATAGGACCAGCCCATGGAATATCAGATACAGAAATAGCAGCTGATGCTGCCAATGCTGCAAATGCATCCGGTGGAGTGTCAACATCACCTGAAATCAGGTTGATGATCACCTGCGTTTCATTCATATATCCGTCAGGGAAAAGAGGGCGAATGGCTCTATCCACTAATCTGCAAATCAATATTTCGTAATCAGAAATACGGGCTTCTCTTCTGAAAAAAGAACCGGGGATTCTACCACCGGCAGCAAATTTTTCCTGATAATCAACGCTCAGTGGAAAAAATGACTGACCTTCTTTGGCTTCTCTTGAGGAAACCACTGTACAAAACAACATTGTGTTGCCCATTTTGACAACCACCGAGCCATCGGCCTGGGTTGCCAGTTTGCCTGTTTCAATAGTCACTTCGCGACCATCCGGCAAATTAAAACTCTGTGAAATCGGGATTCTTCCCATGGAAATTATCTTTAAATTATTATAAAAAATCTGACAGGATATTTTCCGGTCAGTGCATCTGAGAAAACTTTTCTGTTCTGATATTATTGGAAGGAAATAACAGGAAAAGTGGAGATTAAACAAAAAAAGTGTTCCCTTGCAGAAACACTTTTTTAGAATTTATTTTCTGATTCCTAGCTTTTCGATCAATGATCTGTAAGCTGCGATATCTTTGCGCATTACATACTGAAGTAATCTTCTGCGCTTACCTACCAGGGTAAGAAGTGTTCTTCTGCATGAATGATCTTTTTTGTTGCTTTTCAAGTGATCAGCAAGACTTTGAATACGATAAGTGAACAAAGCAATTTGCCCTTCTACAGAGCCGGTGTTAGTTGGTGCACCTCCGTATGTTTCGAAGATCTCTCCAACTTTTTCTTTTGTTAAGTAAATAGCCATTTTTAATTTTTAATGATTTACCAATAGTGATTACAGGAATCAGTTTTAGCGGTGCAAAGATAACTCTTATTTCTATTTGACATAATAGAAGTTCAAATTTTTAGCTGTCAGTTATTTATGGCTACATATGAATAATCTTCATACAACAGTATCCACGATATGAATGCTGCAATTGAGTTTTAATTATTAAATAATAAATATATGTATAATTAATTGCTTGTCAGTAATATATCTGCCAGTTTTCTACCACTTCGAAGGGCCGCATTGATCGACCCATGTAATAAGTGATCGCCGCATACAGACAGGCCGGGACGAATGATATACTTTTCAGGAGGAATATTATAATGAACAGATTGCTGATCAGGAAGGGCATACCTGATTCTGTACACTTTCAACAGATTCCATTGATCTACTTTAGATCCATACCAGGCCTTCATTTCCTGCTTAATTCCACTCAACAGATCGGAATCACTTTTTTCCTGAATACCATTAATGGAGGCTGCGATGAGTGCCTTACCCGACGGAGCATAGTGAGAAGACACATTGGACATCACTGCCAGATTATTCACTAATTTTCCGGGCAATGAATTGAGGGCGATAAGTGGTTCAGCATAAGGGGCTTCCGGTGCTTCCAGGTAAACACAGGTAACACTGTTGTATTCCCTGTTGATTCCCGGCAAATAATCACGGACTATTCCTGTTGCTTCTGTAGCCAAAATAATCTGATTTCCATGAAAGGTTCTACCGTCATCCGTTGTCAACACCTGCCCATCTATCAAGCTTACTTTTGTATTGCACCGGATATTTTCTGCCGGAATGCTTTGAGCTAGTTGAATTGGAATTTGTTCCATCCCCTGCGCCGGCACAGCTGCATCTCCTTTAGAAAACATTTTGAACACAAAATCAAACATCCTTCGGCTGGTATCCAGATCATTTTCCAGGAATATCCCTGCAAAAAAAGGCTGCAGAAACCGTTGTATTATCTTTTCATTCAGCCCATATTCTTTGAATACAGCTGCTGTAGATTTTTCCTTTCTTTCAAATAGCGCTGCATTTTTTTTGTTCAACAACCTGCCTTTCAATGAGAATAAGCTCATCTTGTCACCGAATCCGGATACAGGTGAAGTGATCATTTTCCATAAATAACCACTTTTACGCATAGCATCCATAAACACCGCCTGCTTTCCATGCTCACAGAGCAAATGAGCTCCGGGCCAGAAGGATTTCATATCCAGCGCTCTAAGGTCCAATGCATGCTGTGTTTCAGGATATGCTGTCAGATATACCTGAAATCCGCGATCCAATAAAAAACCATTGAGCTTATCAGTCTTCACCCTCCCACCGGGCCTGTCTTCAGCTTCCAGTATCAATACAGATTTTCCAGCTTTTACAAGATGCTTCCCAAGTGACAATCCTGAAATTCCGGCACCTACGATAATGTAATCAAAAGACTCCATGATATTTACAATTGGGTATAGATAAGTCAATAATGCTGAATAAGCCAAAAGCTCCCGACTCTACAAACATAAATAAAGGGAATTGTAAAATCATTTCAAACGGCAAAAAACACAATATCTACGCAGATTCGGGAATTCTACAGCTCCGCCAATTTACCATCTTCCAACTGAAAATTGATTCCTGACTGAGAAACTGCCTTCCCATTTTCATCCGGAAAAAGCCTGTTACCCTCTGCATCCATCCAGCCAATTTGCCGGGCAGGGACTCCCGCCATCAATGCATAGTCAGGTACTTCTGAAGTGACGACAGCTCCTGCTGCAATGAAAGCAAATTTACCAATCCGGTGTCCGCAGACAATTGTGGCATTGGCACCTATGCTGGCACCTTTTCCTATTAATGTTTCCCGAAATTCGGATTTGCGGATGATAGCAGATCGGGGATTCAATACATTTGTAAATACAGCACTGGGTCCTATGAACACATCGTCTTCACACTGCACGCCAGTATAAAGTGAAACGTTATTTTGAATTTTAACCCGATTACCCAGCTTAACTTTGGGGGAGATGACTACATTCTGTCCAAGATTACAGGCGGTACCCATTTTTGAATCACTCA
The DNA here is from genome assembly GCA_022841345.1 of Saprospiraceae bacterium. Lineage (GTDB taxonomy): Bacteria > Bacteroidota > Bacteroidia > Chitinophagales > Saprospiraceae > SLDF01. Next base: position 42,918 of record JALHRR010000024.1, on the reverse strand, counting down.
TAATATGAGAGTAATGCCAAATTTTGGTTTGATCTCCAATAACAGCATTTTCATCAATGATGGCGGTGGGATGCGAGAAGAAATCTGATTGCGTCCAGGTGTACAGACTACTGTGCCATTCGGGTATTATCTGAAAAATAAAGGCATCCCGCTCTTCCGCTTTTGCCATATCCTTCAAATAGGATTCAATTGTGATTCCAATGGATTTTCTCTCTTCCAGCTGAGTAGCCTGTTCAAATTGATCGAGCCAAACTCTCAATTTCAATACATCATCCGGTCTTCTTTCCAGATAAGTGTTTTGAAGCATTAGCAATCTATTCTTAATTTTTTCCGAAAGCATTATAAGGAGTTATCAATCAGCATTAACCATTTTGAAGGTGAAAAATTGTTCATTTACAAAACCAGCAAAGGTCTTGTGTATTCCTTTCCTCCTGCTTTAATGCGATAAATGTACTTTCCACTTCGAAGTCCTTCTCTTGACTTATTAAGATCAAACACATAAGTTCCTGCATCTTTGTAACCCTGATCTAATCTTCTGATCACCTGACCTCCGGTATCCATGAGTTCGAGTTTGATATCCCCATCCTGTAACAGTGCATACTGGATCTGTATGATGGAAGCAGTGTCAGGATGTTTCCTGTGACCAAGCAAAACAATGTAAGCATTTGCTCCTGAAGGCGGTGTGTAAGGGGGCAAAATACCCGGTAAAATGTTCTGTTGCTGGCCAATCATAAAATTAGACAGTTTTGGATTGATGCCAAACCAACCAGTGAGAACAGTATTGTACACATCTTTGAAATCTACATCAAAGTAAGGGTCGCCATAATGATCCAGATTCAGCAGATCTGGTGGCGTACCATGAAAGCCCTGTCCTATATCTCCCCCAAACATGAGAATCGGTGAACCGGTACCATGATCCGTTCCTGCAGAACCGTTTTCAAATATCGTCCGGCCAAATTCACTGAAAGTCATGCTCAGTACCTTTTTACTCAACTCAGGACCCAGATCCTGATAGAATGCTGCTACAGACCTGGATAAATTAGACATCAGATTTGCATGAGCCTCTGCCTGATTTGCATGCGTGTCGAAGCCTCCGATACTCACCATATATACTTTGGTGCGTAATCCACCCTTAATCATTCGGGAAACAATTGACAATCCCCTTCCCGGATTTACATTTGGGAAATTGGCAGAGGTGCCACCAGCCTGAAAAGCTTTTCGAATTGTTTGAGAATATCTGAATGCACTATTAGCAGTTCTGCGCATAAATGTCAATTCTGTATCATAAGGGGTGTTGCCCAGATGTTCAGTAGGATATAAATTCCCGGATTCAGCCAATTGGTAAAATTCTTCCGGATTCCTGAATGCCAATGCCGTGCTGAATTCTCTGCTTTTGAAAACAAGGTCTGTCTGCACACCAATCTGAAGTGCCGGCGGGGTGGTAGGTTGTGCCTCAAGAAACAGAGGGAATTCTTCTTCGATAAATCTTCCAATCCATCCGGTGGTGCCTATTTTGTCAGCATCAGTTGCTGTTGCCCAAATGTCTGACGATCTGAAATGAGAATAATTTGGATTAGGATATCCTACATTATGTATAACTTTCATTTGACCATTATCCCATAGTGGCTGCAATGAATCTGAGCTTCCATGCATGCCGATACTATCAGACAGATGCCACATATTCTGATTGCTGATGCCTAGTGTGGGTCTGATGCGATAATATTCATCATTATTTTTCTCAATGACCGTATTCAACCCATCATTCCCTCCATTCAAATTAATGAGAACCAGAATGCGTTCCTCTGCTCCCATAGACTCCAGCATGCGCAGCCAGTGATTGGATTCAGAAGCCAAAATGGGTGTGTCACCCAACATAGTAGCCATACCAAAAGAAGCGAGACCGGTAGTTTTGATAAAGGTACGTCTGCTCCATTCTTTATGATCGGCTTCATGCTTTTCTTTATCAGCTATAAGCGCTCCTGGTCTTTTGTTGAATATATGTTTGATCTTCATAGTGATTGCAGATTAAATAAGTTGACTTTCAGGTAACCTGGTCAGATAGAATAGTAAATTGATGATTTGATATGGAGCTGAATCCCAATACAAATTCCAGGAACCATCATCATAATAATTGGATGGGATATCACCTTTAAATGCATCGGTGGCGTTTGCCAGCATTGACATCTCAGGCACTTTGCCCAGTACTTGTCTGCTGATTTCCCTTGTAATACCTTCCGGATCATTGGGTGCCGGCGCCAGATCAAGTGCCCAGATCAGCAGTTTCTCCCGGACACTTTCCTGATAGGTAGTATTTGTTAGATTTTGCAAAAATTTAATTCTTTGGGTGAAAGTGTTTTCATTAATCCAGGCATGATATCCGGGCCACCCGGCCACGTTGACAGGATTGAACAGATCCATACCCTGATCATAAGGCCCCCACCTGAAAATCCAGATATTTTCTCCAATTTCTGTTTGTGTAAGTCCAATCATTCTGGCCCATTTGACTACGCTATCCAGTGGGCTGCTTATGATGGTTGTAATCCATTTTTCATCAAAAAAATGTTCACTTTTGAATAACTGTTTCAGCACCGGTGCAATCTCCCAATTATTGGCTTTAAAAGTGGCTGCCAAACCGTTTACAATTGCCTGATCAGCTTTTTCATAGACAAAATTCCTGTACCACTTCTGACAAATATAACCTGCCACCTGATCTGCACGATGAGTGAATATAAGGTCATGAACATCCTGATAGCCCCAGTTGCCGGTTTGTCCAAAAATGGTTTTATTGGTTTTATCAAAGTAAAAATTGGAAAAATAAGGTGTTTCACATTGGTACATATTAGCCCGCCAGCCAGTCAATGCTCGTGCCATGTTGGCAACATCTGCCTGAGTATAACCATTTGATTCACCCATCGTGAATAATTCCATTAATTCCCGGGCGTAATTTTCATTTGGGCTGCTGGCTATATTTTGATTCCCATTTAGAAAACTGAGCATTGCCGGATTGATTCCCATTTCCTCCACAAAGGATTTGAAATTACCAAGGCAATGTTTGTGCAATAACTCAAAATAAGACCACAAATACTTATTGCATCCATATACATCCTGCTGCGTTACAAAGTGATTGTGCCAAAACAGAACAAACCGTGCTCGCTTTCCATCGCTGATCATTTCTGCATACCAATCATCTCTCATTTGATCTCTCGCTTCATAATACTCATCATCTCCAAACTGATCATCAGTGTAATCTGCCCAATAAGGTCGAGCCGGAAGCGGGGAATTCTTTACCCCATCCAACAGTTGATCTACTAACTGCGAAGGAGTCATTTGTAAAGCCTGCTTAATTTCCTCAGGCGTTGGTCCCATACCCAGTCGTCGGTAAAGATGTATTACCCTCTCCGTATTCCAGGGCTTGGAAGGAGACGGGATGTATTCGTTTAAGCCTTCACTCATGATATTTATGGATGATTTCATCCAAATATAAAGCGATTCTTGAATACTGTGCACACAAAATTTAATTAAACAGCTTAAAAACTCTCACCACATTCAATAATTCATTTAAATTTGGCATAACACTAATCGAGCAACCTATGTATCGTACATTATACACTCTTGCTAACATATTATTTGCATGTTTTGCATTGAATGCCCAGAAAGAGACATTATTGAAAGAAGACTTTAATTCTTGTCAACTTTCAGCCGGGTGGAATGTAGAAATCGAAGGCAATCAGAATGCGGTCTGGTACATAGGAACACCTCAAAATTCTGAATCAGATGGTAGCAGTATTGATGGAAGCTGTATGTTAATTATCGATGATGATGCCACCGGTGATAATACTCCGACCTTTATTTGGAAGATGACTTCTCCTGTATTCTCAGGCAACAAGCATTCAAATATAACTTTTACAGCCGATGTTCATCTGAGAGATGCAGGAGAAACCTTTAGGATCCTGCTGGATAATGGAAGTGATTTAATTGAACTGAGAAAATTCGAAGGTAGAAATTACTCAGGAACTCAATTTTCAGAATTTGTAAAGGTAAGTGTGGATCTGAGCTTTTATCATTCAGAAAATATGCGTCTTGTTTTTGAATACAACGATAATAGTAAATGGGGATGGTGGGCTGGAGTTGATAATATCCTTGTAGAAGGTTCAGGAAATGCAGATATCCTCATCGCAGAGAATTTTGACAAATGTGAAACACCTCAGGGATGGACTTCTGTCATAGAAAATGGAAATGTCCCCTGGACAATTGGGAAAGTTACCAATGGAAATGCCGGAACAAATGTAAGTATGAATGGTACTTGTTTCTTGTATTTTGATGATGATGGCACCGGGGAATTTGCTGCTCCTTCAAGGGTGACGATGTTAAGTCCTGTTTTTGATGGAACAAAATATGCCACGTATTCATTGAGTTTTGACCTTATATACAGAACCTATTCTCAAACCGAGTATTTCGAAGTTGGTGTGCTCGACAATGGAAGGTATATACCCATTCATGTGAGTACCACGCAGGTAGCAGGAAATAATTTTACAACCTATGAAAGCTTAAATCTTGACTTGTCTAAATATAAAGGCCAGGATATACAATTGTATTTTAAATATGATGATGCCGGGGGCTGGAATTGGTGGGTAGGATTAGATAATATAAAACTGGTCGGAGAAGGTAGTGTTAATGATTTTTGTGCAAAAGCTTTGCCTCTAAATATTGACGGCCCCTGCACAGAATTTGACATGGAAGTGGCATTTGCAGCTCAGGATATTCCATGGAATTGCAATACAAAACCTGCAGGTACATTATGGTATAGTTTTGAACAGACACAAACAGGAATCCTGGAGGCTCATGTTTCAGCTTCCAATTTTAATGATATTATTGAGATATTTAAAGGGGATCAGTGCGCTGATCTGGAACCGGTCATCTGTAAAGACAGGGATGAGTATGGTTTTTATGGTGAAAAATCGGCTCAGGTATTACCTGCTGGAAAATATTTTATCCGTCTGAGTGGAAAAACAGCTGAATTTGGTAAAGGAAGTGGTCAGGGGTGTTTGCAAATTATGAACAGAGGAAATGAAGCAAATCCTCCTGCTAATGAAGACTGCAGTAATGCCAGACAAATTGAGATTAATCAACCATGTATCCAGCAAAATAATCAAGATGCGCTCAATCCAGAAGTACTTCCATCCATCAACGAGCGCTCCCGCGCAGATGTCTGGTTCCGGTTTACTCCTGCAAATTCCAATCCATTGTTCATTATTTCAGGCTCGGATTTTTCAGATGTACTCACCATCTGGGAAGGAAATTGCGATCAAATGACAGAAGTACTCAGCAATGAACATGGAGCAGAGCTGATTTTCAAAGATCCGGTTCCAGGAAAAACTTATCTGCTCCAGTTGAGTGGATATTTCTCCACAATGGAAGGAAATAGTTGTTTTGAAATAAAAAATATTGAGCTGGAAACTACCAATGATCTTTGCACCACTGCAAAGCCTCTCAGTTTAAATGCGGATTGTCAGAGCAGCAATAATTCCGGGGCAACATTCTCCGGAATATCTCCTGCATGTGATCCACTTGCTGATGCAGATGTATGGTATACATTTAAGGCGACAGAAAGTAGTATGTTTTTGAAGAATAAAAGTGATTTCTTAAGCACGGTTGCGATTTATAAAGGTGGATGTGAGAAGCTGGAATCAGTGTTCTGTAACAAATCACACCATGCTTGTGATGGTTATATTAGTGTTGGAGGACTTGAGGTAGGACTCGAGTATTTTATTCAGGTGGCATCAAGAGGTAAATTCCCCGGATTAAACAGGGGCAGCACTTGTGTTGAAATCATTTCTCCATCGAATCTTCCTGTTTGGGAACCATTGACAGTATCAGCACAGGCCGTCTGTGTTAGCAAAAATGCTGTTTTAATAATACCGGAAGCTACAGGAGGTTCAGGCGCTTATAGTTTTACCGGCAATGCCATCCAGAATCCGATTTTCAGTCTGGAAGAATATCATGTTGAAGCAAAAGACAGCGATGGGTGTGTAGACTTTATAAAAGCAGTGGCACCCGATTGTTCCCAGATGGATTGCAATGTCTTCTTTGAAGTAGTGGCTACAGCTGCATATTGTTTTGGTGAATCCAGCGGAAAGGCAGATTTAGAAATAGCAGGTGGAGTTACTCCTTATAATTATGCATGGTCCAATACAGCAACATCTGCCAGTATTGAAAATCTCAGTGCAGGAACATATACGGTTACAGTTAGCGACAGAGGAGGATGTGAAGAAATTTTGACTTTTGAAATTGAGCAACCTGAAGCCTTACTTTTCACAACTGAAGTCATTGATGAGGTTTACGGACAAGGTATGATTACGCTAAACGTTCAGGGTGGAACTGCACCTTATACGTATTTCTGGACTATCGATGGTAATACATTTGAAGATGATAATGTTCTGGATAATCTGACTCCGGCGACTTACTCTGCAAAGATTATCGACGCAAATGGATGTGAAATTCAAACAGATCATATTGTTATAACACAAACTACTTCTACAGTTTCAGGTTCTTTGCCATCCGGAATGCAGATGTATCCTAATCCGGTTGCCAATGAGTTGACGCTTGCTTTTAAAGCCAATTTCCAGGGAGAATGGAATGTCAGAATTTTATCTGGTACAGGACAATTAATGATATCTGATAAAATCCAGCTTCATCAGGGTGGAAAATTGATGATGGATGTAAGTAAATTATTGAATGGTATGTACTTCATTGATATTATTCAGGATGAAAAAGTTTACTCCAGCAAGTTTATCAAGCACTAACCTGTAAAAGTACTTGAAAATATAGCAGGATTACATTTCGCAGAAAACTTCCCGGTATCATTCTGATTGGTAGATTTGCAGAAGTTTTCAGAGTAAACCCCGAATTAATTATTAATTGAGTTTGTGATTAATACCCATAAAACTTAATTTCTCGTTAATCGGAGAAGGCACTCTATGCGAAATCCACAGTTAAATTATGTCCGATTCATGTCTACTTCCAATTCTTCGGAATTCAATATAATATTCATTGAAAAAGAGAGAGCACAACAAAATGCTTTTATTCAGTTATTTCTTGATTCTATATTCAGGGAAACCCGGGTAACATGTACAGAGGATGCACCAACTGCCTTGAATTTGATTGAGACACAGAGTTTTGATGCGATATTTATCAGTCATGATTTGCCGGAAATAGATGGTTTGCTTTTGTTAAAAAAAATCAAACAATTAAAGTCACAGGTTCCGGTAGTGGTCATGATAAAGGCTTCAGATAACGCACTTGCTGTTGAGATAATGAAATCCGGAGCCCTGGACTGTTTTGTTATTTCAAATATTGATATTGAAAAAATTGAAAGAACTATGCTTTCAATTGCAAGAATAAAAATGATGCAAGAGGAACAATCAGTTATTTCTCAGGAACTGAGGGAGAAAGAATCATTATTAGACAAAATCACAACAGCTTCACCGAATATAATATATGTAAATGATATTGAATCCGGTGCCAACCTGTTTCACAACAATCAAATATTGAATTTACTGGGCTATACTAAAGAAGAGCTTCATTCATTTGGATCCATAGTATTTGATCAATTGCTGGATAAAGACGATCTGCAGGATCTCAGAAATCATTATTTGAAAATAAGACATGAGCTTGCAGATGGTGCTTATATGGAGAAGGAACTTTGCTTACACCACAAGGAAGGTCATACAGTTTGGCTATTTACCAGGGAAACTCCGTTCAAAAGAGATATTAATGGAAAAGTAAGTCAGGTACTGGGAACTGCTATAGACATCACAGACCGTAAAAAAGCAGAACAGGAATTACTTGAAGCAAAAAAAATGGCAGAAGAAGCAGCAAGAGTAAAATCGGAGTTCCTGTCTACAATGAGCCATGAAATCCGTACACCTATGAATGCCATACTTGGATTTGCGGAATTGCTCCTGAAAAAACAACATCCCCCGGAAGATACCCAGTATATTAAGGCGATCAAGCAATCTGCAGATAATCTATTGGTCATTATCAACGATATCTTAGATTTTTCAAAGATTGAAGCAGGGAAACTTACCCTCGAAAAAATACAGTTTGACATTCATGACAAGATAAGTTTTCTGGAGCAGTCCTTCCGTTTCAGGGCTCAGGAAAAAAATATTGAACTGAAAGTAACTGTAGATCCAGCCATTCCACGTTATATAAAAGGTGATCCATACAGACTCAACCAGATTTTACTAAATCTAATCAGTAATGCTGTTAAATTCACCAAATCGGGGACTGTCACCATCAATGCTGAAAAATTAACTGAGAATAAGCAGGAAGTTCTTATTAAATTTGAAATAAAAGACACAGGCATTGGAATTCCAGAAAACAAACTGGACTTCATTTTTGACAGTTTTACTCAGGCACATGAAGATACGTCCCGTCAATTTGGTGGAACCGGTCTCGGACTTACCATTACAAAAAAGTTGGTCGATCTGATGGGAGGAAATATTACAGTGGATAGTGTCAGTGGGAAAGGCTCAGTGTTTATAGTGTATCTGAGATTTTCGCTGGATCTTGATGAACCTGAAATAGAATCTGAAATTGCACCTGAATCTTCTTCAGAATTCGCTTCTCATAATATTGAGGACATGCAAATTCTCATAGCCGAGGACAATGCTGTCAATCAATTACTTATAAAATACATACTGGAAGACTGGAACCTGAAATACACTATCTGCAACAATGGAGAAGAGGCAATCGATATGTTGGAATCACGGCATTTTGATGTGGTATTAATGGATATACAAATGCCCATAATGGATGGGATCAAGGCAACCTCACTGATCAGAAAAATGCCGGAGCCAAAAGGTAAAATCCCCATTATTGCATTGACAGCCGATGTAGTAAATAAAGAATTTTTCAGTTCCGACTCAACTGGTTTTACAGACTATCTGATCAAGCCGTTCAAGCCCAATGATCTGATGGAAATGATCCACAAATATGTTAGGAGATAGGCTTTAAAAAAAAGCCGGTATCTGACTGTTTAAGTGAACAAATACCGGCTGAAATATTTCATCTGATATTACTCCTTCATTTTTTTCTCTCCTTTCAAATGCTCATCCAGAAAGGTAAGAATTGAACCATAACCTTTTATCTGATTCTCCTTTTTGACAAATCCGTGCCCCTCATCTTCGAAGATCAGGTATTCCACCGGAACCCCATTAGCCTTTACAGCTTCAACCATTTCATCTGATTCTACCTGCAATACCCGCGGATCTTTAGCCCCTTGAAGCACCATAGTAGGTTTTGTTACTTTATTTCCATGGAAAACCGGGGATATATTATACAATCTCAGGGAATCAGCAACCGGATCTCCCATCTCTTTATAAAGTGCATCTTTGAACGACTCCCACCATGGTGGAATGCTCTTAAGCGTGCGCAGCCAGTTGGTCACACCGAAAATATTCACACCCAAAGCAAATTCTTCAGGGGTATGGGTCAAAGCTCTCATCACCATGAAGCCACCATATGAGCCACCAATAATGCCGACCTTACTAGTATCAATGTAATCCTGTTCCTGTAGCCATTTCTTTCCCCAGATACAGTCTTTCAAATCGCCTTCTCCATGATCCTGATCATCCATTTGATAGAATGTTTTGCCATATCCGCTGCTTCCCCGGTTATTCACTGCAAGAACCGCATATCCATGGTTAACAAGATATTGAATTAGTGCGCTATAGTTCTGTCTTGATTGTCCGCCCGGGCCACCATGTACCCAAACCAAGGCGGGCACTTTGTTATCTTTTGAAGCTTGAAGCGGCTTATAATAGATAGCAGGAATATCCAGTGAATCGAATGAGGGATATCTGACAACTTCTGCAAGGACCAAATCATCCGGTGTGATTTCAGGGTTCAGATTCTGCGTCAGCTGAAAATGCTCACCAGTCTCCAAATTCATGGTGTATAAATTAGATGGAGAAGCAGAACTGCTTACATAGAATCTAACCCATTTTTCAGAGTCAGAAAAAGTAATTCCTGTGATATCTCCACTTTCAAATTTTGGAAAATCGAGTGCCTTTCCGCTGTCAGCATTTGTTACACGGACTACAGTTTTGCCGTCTTCATTGATCCCCAAGATGAAATATTTACCTGATTTAGAGAAATTTGCAAACCAAACATCCCATTCGGTTTTGTAAACTGTCTCTTTTGTGCCACTGGCCAGATCGTACTTCACAAGGTATTTATATTCCTCACCTTCATCCGTCATGAAATACATCTGAGAACCATCATCACTGAAGGTGGCGAATTGATTACCTGATAAACTTGTATTTAATTTTGTAGTGGTTCCATCTGCCAGGACATGAAGAAAAATATCATTATCATTTGTATTCACTGGTTTCTCCAGCACAAGTGTTTTCTTATCATTTGAAATACCGCTAATCTCGTAAGCCTCATCATTCTGATAAATCAATTTAGCAGTCATCCCTGCTATTTCCATTTCATATAAGTCTGTAAATTTTGGATCCCTTTTAGTTGAAGTATAAAAGAAACTCTTGCGATCATCTGCCCAGCCCTGAAAAGAGGCTCTTGCACCAGCATCAGGAGTGAGACTTCTGGTACTCCCATCTGCTTCCTGCACATACAACTGAAAAATCTCATCGCCATTATTGTCCATCATATACAGGAAACGATCATCTTCAGGAAAGAAGGAAAGTGCATATACTGAAGCATTTTCAGAAGAAGTCAGCGCTGTCATTTCACCACCCTGAACCGGTAAAGTATAGGCATTGAATATGCCACTTTTATCGCTGCTAATGAGAATCTTACTATCGTCATGAGAGAAAGATCCACCATTTACTACTGTGGTATTTATAAATTGCTCAATTGTGTAAGATTTCACTTCGCGGGGGGCCGGATCTTTTTTCGAGCAGGCCATGAAAATGGAGAGGAACAATAATAGTGGAAGCAGTTTGGTTCTCATATCTTGTTTGGTTTGATGATAGAAAAATAGAACTTAAATATATGAAGTTCAATGCTTATTGACCTACACTATTCAATTTGATAGACTAAGACACACAATACACTGCTGAGGGTACAAATAACACAGATGAATTCATCCGTTATACATTTATAAATTAAGTTGTAAATTGTCTGAATAAATTAAGAGGTATAGCGCATATGAGTCACGAATGTGATTTTTTGGTAATCGGCTCCGGATTTGGAGGAAGTGTATCTGCCATGAGATTGGCTGAAAAGGGCTATTCTGTAATTGTTTTGGAAAAAGGTAAAGAATACAAGACGGAGGATTTTCCGAAAACCAACTGGCAAATCAATAAATATCTCTGGATTCCTATATTACGCTGCTTTGGAATTCAGGAGCTGACATTCTTCAGCAAATTATTTGTGATACGGGGAGTTGGAGTGGGTGGAGGAAGTCTGGTTTACGCTAATACACATTTGATTCCTGCAGATGATTTCTTCAAGCTTCCAACCTGGACAGGTTCAAAAGATTGGAAAAAGGTGTTGATGCCATATTACCAAAGAGCCAAATTTATGCTTGGCACTACACACTACAATAAAAGATACACGGCGGACAATGTGTTAATGGATATTGCAAATGAAATTGGTCGTGGGAATACATTTAAAAATGTAGATGTGGGTGTTTACTTTGGAGATTCAATTCATGAGATTGATCCCTATTTTGGAGGTGAAGGACCACTTAGAAAGCCATGTGTTGAGTGTGCTGGCTGCATGGTAGGTTGCCGCTACAATGCAAAAAATACCCTTGATAAAAACTATTTGCACTTTGCACGTAAATTTGGTGCGAAGGTCCATCCGGAAGAAGCAGTAGTAAAAATAGAATACAAGGATGGTATGTATCAGGTTGAAACTACCAGTTCAACTTCTATTTTTTCTAAAAGAAAAATCTATCGTTCTAAGGGAATCATCATGTCTGCCGGAGTGATTGGGACCATGGAAATCTTGTTGAAGCAAAAACTCAAATACAAAACACTTCCCTTGCTTTCTGATTGCCTGGGCAAACAAGTACGGACCAACTCTGAATCTTTATGTGGAGCAACTTCCTCAGATCTCAAATTGAATCATGGAATTGCCATCTCCTCAGGGTTTTATCCTGATGACAACACACATGTGGAGATTGTAAAATTCCCTGACAAATCAAGTGCGATGGGAATGATGGCCGGATTTTCTGCGGGCCCGGGTCCGGGAATTGTCCGTATAGCAAAGATGCTGGGTCATATGATTTCTAAGCCCGGCAAGGTCCTTCCCTGGCTTTTCAAATATAAATGGGCAAGCCGATCAGTGATACTTTTGGTTATGCAGACATTTGACAATTCCATGCGGATGACTTATAGAAAAGGCTTATTTTCCGGATTAAAAATAAAGCCGGAAGGAGCCGGGAAAGTACCAGCCTACATTGATGCCGGCCAAAAAGTAGCTAATGCATTTGCTGCAAAAACGAATGGTTTTTCTCAAAATGGAATTACAGAAATCGCATTCAATATGTCTACAACGGCGCATATTTTAGGAGGAACTCCAATGGGTACGGATGCTTCTAATGGAGTAATTAATGATAAAATGGAAGTCTTTAATTATCCCAATATGTATATCATCGATGGCTCTGTCATTCCGGGTAATCCGGGAGTTAATCCCAGCCTGACCATAACAGCATTGGCGGAATATGCCATGGATCAGATTCCGGAAAAGGAAGGGAATACGAATATCACTCTGAAGTCAGTGCTGGAGAAGAAAGGGATTGTGATGCCGTAAGAAGGCTGTTAGCTTTTGGCATTTAGCTGTTGGCGAACAGCCGGGGTGATGTTCTGAGTGAGAATACTGTCCCTGCCTTGCACTTGCTTCTAGCTTCTGGCGGTTTATAACTACCTTATTAAGAGTATAATCTAAGTTAAAATAAAGTTAAGTTTACCTTAAGATTCCAATTTAAATTAATTTAATTGTATTTGAGACATATATTACTTCCCCAACCAGCTGGTTATTTGGAATTGCTCATTTGTTTGTTTTTGCGACAATTCTTTGTAACCTAATTTTTTCCTTTATGTCAATGCGCACAATTTTACCGCATGGAAGATTAAGAATTTCGAGTTCTTTCTTTCTAGGCTTCTTTATTTTTATTCTATGTATTCTTAATACTGAGTCAAAAGCTTGTAATGGCCTTGCTTATCTTAAAGTAAATGGAGTAGCATTTGAACATTTTTCATCTCCACCTAACAGAGACTTTTTTTTAAGTGATCCATGCAAGATTCATCAATATTGTTTGGATTATTATAATGAAGACAATTTTAGTAAGCAGGTCACTTTTATGTTTTCATTTCCACCAAATGCTACCATAATTAATACAAATGGTTTTGTTCAGATTGCTAGTAGCCCATATCCTGTTTATGAATACACTACAACTGTAGCTGCTTATGATGTTATTAATGTATGTATGGATTTTATGGTTGCTCCAGATTGGAATGGAATAGCTTATTTATCTCAAGTGCTTGCTAGTATAATAACAGATTGTAATCCAGAGACTTACCTATTTGTTAATTTTGATGTGACAGGGCCAAATTTGGAGTACGTAAATTTGAATGGTGGTACTCAAACATGGTCTCAGATTTTAATTAATAACCCTTTTCTCAACATTCCATGTTCCGGAAGTGGTGGAATCGGAGGTTTTGTACTTAATGGACATATTGAGATGGATATGGACTAGTGTTTTAAGGGAACTGGCACTGCTTTCCCGGAAATTATCATGCTTCAGGGTTCCGGAATTACTGTACAATCAGGGTATTCACTTTTAATTTCCCAAGTTCATATGCATAGTTGTGACGACCTATGGGAGTCAATTAACGTAGAGTCCGGTGCAGAGCTTGAAATTGTCAATTCTCTCATTGAAGATGCATACCACACGGTATCGATCGATTACAATAATACGAGTACTCAATCTTCTGTTTTGATCAACAAATCAAAATTTAACAATAATTATATCTCTGTTTTTTCAGCCCAAGGCAGCAATCTGGTGGATTCTGACGTTCAGTTAAGGATATTGGATTCAGAATTTTCAGGAACTGGTACTTTGAAAGCGCATTCTGACCCTCAAGCATCAACTTATCCGGCTCTTGGTCTTTCCATTTGGAATATAGAGGATGTACTTATTGCCGGTTCAGCAGGTTCTACTATATTTTCAAATATGGGAACAGGTATAAAAGCTTCTTATTGTGACATCGTTATGAGTGGAGTGTACATTAAAAATATGATGAATGTGCCTGGTCCCGGGGCAGGACAAACAGGTGTAGATGTGTTCGGTGTAGGCAGCTCATTAGTCAACACTTTTGGTAGCAATTCAGATTTTGACGGAATGCATACCGGCATTTCCAACAATTTGGGTACTGTCGATATTAGTTCAGTTACCATGAAAAATCTAAGAACGGGTATTATCAATTTTCTGGGAACAGTGAATGATCACAGAATGAATTATAATGTCATCTATGCTTCTGAGAATGGCATATATAATGTTGGAGCTAAACCCATTTCCGGGGAAATAACCAACAATCAAATTTACATGGATAATATTGCTTTACTACCTGCTAATACAACAGGTATCAAAGCAACTCAGTCCTATACAAGTTCCGGTAGAAACAGTTATCAGGTCACCGATAATATTATCCACCTTAATGGCACAGAAGCTGGAATTTACCTGAATGCCAGCGAGAGATATACTGTCAATGATAATAAAGTAGCACACGACAATATGGGAAGTAATGCCTATGGGATCAGAGTTAACGCAGGTGTAACTCATAAAATAGGCTGTAATGAAATCTGGATAACTGGTGGAAGTGTAAGTAACACTGCCGCAGGAATTCAGGCAGAGCAAACAGGCAATCCTATCATCTCCTGCAACGTGGTAAGAGATTATAGCTTTGGAACCCGCTTCAATCAAACCAGTGCTATGACAGATATCAAGGGCAATTACCTTGCAAATACAAATGACGATGGTTTATATCTTGATCTGGGTACAACTATTGGCCAACAGTTATTTAAGGGAAATATTTTCCCATCTCAAGGAAGTTCTATCTTGTTTGAGGCAAGAAATTTTAACAATACTTTTTTTACAATTCAAGCATCTCAATTTACTGTAAATAGTAGCATTAACTCTGAATACCTTCCCAACTGGTTTACACCGCTTGGGCCCACTTCACAATGGTTTTTAGATATTCCACTTGGAGCAGACTTTGTTTGTACAGTTGAAGGACAAGGTGAAGATTGTCCTATATTTGACATCAGACACGAAGGAATGAGAGGTGAAATGATGGCTATGGCACTGGGTGAGAACTGGCTGGAAGGAGAAGAAGGAATTACTCAAAAGTATGTAATGCAGAGACAGTTATTGAATGATCTGGAAGAAAATGAGCCTCTGGGAGACGAACCTGTTGGTGAATGGTTAAGTGCATTGGAGGAAACAGATGCATACAGAATGCATACCTGGTCAATACAGATCAACAATATTCTGAACCCCACAAATGAAGAAATGGACCAGTTTGAAGCTTTCAGAGCTTCAAGAGCATCCACAATGACCGAAATTCAGGAAACTTTATTGGCTTGTGATGAAGATCCTTCTGTGTGTTTGGAAACAGTAAATGCATTAAGACAAGAACTGTTTTCGATTTCAAACCCGATATCAGCATGGCAATCCGCAAGAAGTTTGGAACAACAAGCATTGTTTGAAAGTTTGTTATCTGATATTCCTCACGTGGAAGGTGTTGCAGCTGCTTTGGATTTAGAAACAAGTATTTATGAATTGCAGCTTTACATTTGTAATGATCTTTCAAGCTTAGAAGAGATAAGGGGTAGATTGCAGGAAATATCTCATATGTGTCCTAATGTGCATGGACCAGCAATTTATAAATCAAGAGGATTACTACTTGGATTAGGGACTGAAGATATCTGGGATGACGAAGCTTGCTATAGTCCCTCGGAGGCAAGACCGGATGTAAGTAGTTCACAAAATAGTGTCATCAATGAAGTCTTAATATTTCCTACATTGATAAAGGATAATATTTTTATAAGAATTCCTCAAAGACATGAATCTTTATCTGTAAGTGTAAATAATTTGATGGGGGTTCAAGTTTATTCTGCTCAAATTAATGAGCAAATTGAATGGAACATACCAACCAATAATTTGCCTGCCGGATTGTACATCATTGATGTAAAAGATCAATCAGGAAGTATCAAGACCCAAAAAGTAATTAAACAATGAGGAATTATATCAGTCAGATGATATGTTTTTTAATTGTATTAGTTGAATTTGCTAATGCTCAGCACCCATACGAACGTGTATGGGTGCTGGGGGTTGGTAAAAGTAGTAACCCAGAAAATAATTTAAGGGTTAATAAGCTGATATTTAGCAATGATGAACTTACTATTAATGAGGACAGTTTGGGGACTAATATTTTAATGCGATATACCAATACTAACATTTCAGATGATTCTGGGAAGCTATTGCTGGCTAGTAATGGGTACCATGTTATTGGATCAGATAGAGAGACTATCCAAAATGGAAATCGACTCGTAGAGTCCTGGAGTACAGATAACTGGAGTTTTTATGGATTCCAATATCCACAGGGAATCTTAATATTGAATCATGATTATGATGCATATATATTTCATGTTTTAATTATGTCTTCAGATTTATGGGAAGGATTACCAGTTAATTATAACGTAATGCCTAAACTTTACTATGCTAGAATTGAATGCAAAAATTCAATTTGTTCAGTAATACTAAAAGATTCATTAATTCATGATGAAATTCTAGATAGCCATCTAACAGCGGTAAAACATTCTAACGATAGGGATTGGTGGATAATAAGTCGCAAATTTTTGGATAATAACAACTATTTCTTCCTACTTGATAGTTCTGGTATAAATTTCTCCCACGAGCAATCAATTGGATTAATCCCATCGGATGAATATGTCCCTTCAAATGGAATTAAATTTTCACCCGATGGAACTAGGTTTGTTAGATTTGCCCCCGTCGATGGGCTTGAAATTTTTGATTTTAATAGAACTACCGGTTTACTGAGTAACAGTCGTAACTTTTCAATACCCAAATTTGATTCTTGGATGTGGGGTAGTGTGGAGTTCTCTTCATCAGGGAGATATTTATATTTCAGTGACCCTTCTCAATTATACCAAATGGATTTAGAAGCAGATGACTGGGAAGAATCTATAGTCTTAATTGAAGAATATGATGGGTATATTTATAAACGTGTTCCAGAGAGTCCTGGATGGCCTGTCTTATTTTGTGAATTGAAGCGCACTCCCGATTGCAGAATATTTCTTTCTGGCGGTCAAAGTACGCCTTTTATCCATGTTATTCAGGAGCCTGACAAGCCAGGACTTGAATGTCGATTCGAGCAGAGAGCCATCGAGTTGCCAGGATTGCAATACGCAGGACTTCCTAATCATCCAAACTTCAGTCTGGGTACACCCTGGGAGCATTACTGTGATTCGATAAGAACCTCTACAGCAGATCCAATGCATAAATCAGAGTTATCAATTACCGTCTGGCCCAATCCCGCATCCAATATTGTAAGCTATTCATGGGAAACTGCCGGGGCATTCAAAAAGGCCCACTTATATGATATGAATGGCCGCTTAATAGATTCAAAAGATATTACAGGCACAAGTCAGTCCTCTTTCTGGCTTACTGATCAAGCACCTGGTCTCTATATTCTAGAATTAAAATCCCGAAGTGGTGAATTGATAAGGCAGAAGGTGATAAAGCAGTGATAAGAGCTACTCCCAAAAATTTGGAGACAAACCTGACCAGGGAACATCCTTAACAGCAAGGAATAAGGTCCCGGAAACCAGGCACGAACTCCCAAAGAACTTCAGCTTCTAACTTCTAAGAAGCATACAATACAAAATCCCCATCCTAAAAACATTAGAATGGGGATTAAAAGGATTATCAATCCTTCAAATATCTAATAAATCTTCTAGCGTAAGAACATCAACTCCCTGTACTTCACAAGAGGCCATTGACGATCTTCTACCAGATATTCAAGTCTGTCAGCATACAATCTGATTTCTTCCATGTATGGTTTTACATTATCGCAGTAGTGCTCAGCACGTTCAGCAGCATCTGATTGATCATTGGCTTTTCTGCGTGCTTTTGTCATTTTCTCTACAAGCTCTTTGACCTTATTTATATTTTCAGAAACACGCTTTAATAAATCTAGTTGTGCTCTGTAATCATCCTTATCAAGGCCGATTTCTTTCAGTTTAAGCACATTGTCTGCCAGTGTATTTTGATATTGAATAGCAGCCGGAAGTATCCAGTTGATGCACAATTCACCCATTGTTCTGCTTTCAATTTGCAAATGAAGATTATAGGTTTCTACCATCACTTCATAATGCGCTTCCAATTCTCTGTGAGTCAGAACCCCGGTGCTTTCAAATAAATCTTTTGCCTCCTTAGTAATGTAAGCTTTCAATGCTTCAGGAGTGTTTGGTGTATTAGCCAGTCCTCTTTTAGCAGCTTCATTTTTCCACTCATCAGAATAACCATCTCCTTCAAAAAGAATAGCTTTGAACTCTTTAATGTAGCGCTGTAAAATGGTCAGAATAGCTGCATCCTGATCGATACCCTTTCCTAAAAGTGCTGTTACTTCAGCATAAAAAGTCTTCAATTGCTGACCTACAATCGTGTTCATCACAGTCATCGGACGGGCACAGTTTTGATTGGAACCAACCATCCTGATTTCAAACTTATTTCCGGTGAAAGCAAAAGGAGAAGTTCTGTTTCTGTCTGTGTTATCCTGAGCCAGGTTTGGAATTTTACTAAGCAAATTCAATACCTTTTTTACTCCTTCCGCATCCGGAGTTATACCGGTTTCGATCATACCCAAAACCTGAGTCATTTCCTCACCGATATATACAGAAACGATCGCCGGTGGAGCTTCGTTTGCGCCTAGCCGATGATCATTGCTCGCTGAAGCAACAGTTGCTCTGAGGATATCTGCGAATTGATGAACAGCCTTGATCGTATTTACAAAGAAAGTAAGAAAACGAAGGTTTCTGCCCGGAACATCTCCCGGAGATAATAGATTTTTACCATTGTTGGTAGCCATGGACCAGTTATTGTGCTTTCCGCTTCCATTCACACCTGCGAAAGGTTTTTCATGTAGTAATACACGAAGTCTGTGTCTCTTACCAATTCTTTCCATTAAGTCCATCAAAAGTGAGTTGTGATCTACTGCCACATTCACTTCTTCAAACATTGGTGCCAATTCATATTGACCCGGACCTACTTCATTATGTCTTGTACGAACAGGAATGCTTAGTTTATGACATTCTGTTTCAAGATCACGCATGAAAGCATATACTCTCTCCGGAATAGAGCCGAAGTAATGATCTTCTAATTGCTGCCCTTTTGGAGAATGCTTACCCAGTAAGGTTCTGCCTGTCAGCATCAGATCAGGTCTTGCATTATATAGTGCTTCATCTATCAGGAAATATTCTTGTTCCCAACCCAGAGTAGTGATTACCCTTTTAACTTCTTTATCAAAGAAATGGCATACCGGAATCGCGTGCTTTTCCAGATAAGACTGAGATTTTAATAAAGGCAATTTGTAATCCAGTGATTCACCACCATAGGTTACAAAAATAGTTGGAATACAAAGTGTCTTGCCCTCTCCTACCTCCAGGATAAATGCAGGAGATGATGGATCCCAGGCGGTATATCCTCTTGCTTCAAATGTAGATCTGAGTCCTCCACCCGGGAAGCTCGATCCATCCGGTTCCTGCTGTGCTAGCCCTGATCCATCAAATTCTTCAATTGCCTTACCATCTGCATTCAGGGTAAAGAAAGAATCGTGTTTCTCTGCTGTCTTACCGGTCAATGGCTGAAACCAGTGGGCATAGTGAGTAGCACCCTTGTCCATTGCCCAGCGCTTCATTGCATCAGCCACCATTGCAGCTAATTTAAAATCCAATTTTTCGCCGGATTGTATGATCGCTTTGATACTCAGATAAGCTTCTTCGTCCATGTATTTTTGCATGGCTTTGTCATTGAATACATTGCATCCATAAAAGGAAGAAATGTTTTCAGTTGCTTTGTCCACGAAGTCCAGATCCAGATCAGATCTGTTCAGGATAATATCAATAGCATTAAATCTCGAAAGACTCATAAGACTTAGGTGTTTATTGTTGTTAAAGATTTCAATGGAACCGGAGAGAGACGCAGCTCTCAGAATGAAGCTACAAATATATTATATTTTAAAATTAAAATGTGTATCTAATCTGAAGCAGAAGCATTTCCATAAAGTTCCTGCTTTTGCACTTTTGCCACATTACATTTTAGTCACCCTGTTATCGGTAAACTATTATTCCACATTTAACAACATATGTCATATATTATTGGGCAGAGTCGCAGATTATTACAATGCAGTTATCAACATAATGTGGATAAAAAACTTTGGAGTAGGCGGTGGTAGGTGGGAGGAAGAGGCTTTGGAGTAGAGAGCGGTGACATCTTGCATCGCTGCGCTTGCAAGGTGACATCCTTTGCCTGCGGCAAATGGTGACATCCTTCGCATCTGCCGATGCCTATGGTGACGGCCCCCTCCAGACACTGAACAGCCGGTGAACCCAGAGTACTTTTGCCCCCGGCAAATGGTGATGTCGAGATTCGTTCCACGCTGCGCCTCTGGCATCACTGACATTTGCCGATGCCTATGGTGACGAGCCCCTCCAGACACGGAACAGACCAGCTGCTCAGCGCATTTTCACTTACCTTAAAAAATACTATCGTTCCATATTTGGCAAAATTCAAAAACGTCACCTTGTGTTATTTGGATGCAACGCATTCAAATAACACAAGATGTCACCATCTACTGCGCAGCAGTAGAGGATGTCACCACGGCCTGGCGCAGCCGTGCCGGGATGTCACCCGTCTTACGACTACAGCCCGCTTTATACTCCAGCCGTTCCGGTGCGCTTGTGGTGAATAGTGTCATCCATGAAAAAGATACTATCGTTCCGTATTTGGCAAAATCAAAAACGTCACCTTGTGTTATTTGGATGCAACGCATTCAAATAACACAAGATGTCTCCATCTACTGCGCTGCAGTAGAGGATGTCACCACGGCCTGGCGCAGCCGTGCCGGGATGTCACCCGACTTACGACTAAAGCCCACATGACACTCCAGCTATGCCGGGATGTCACCCGTGATACGACTAAAGCCAGTGAATCACTCCACCATTGCTAGTTTAGCTTGGCTTCTAAGACCTGAATCAAGTTTCTGATTTTTCTTCTGATGATGGCTATATTCGCCAGGACATTATCAATTTCATCCAAATATCCTAGTCTCAAACATAGCTCCATTTGTGTTTCTATTTCCGAAAGAGAACCCTGAGAGTAATTTAAAAATTGAATATAGGAGCCTGTAGTTCCTCTCCCTGCTCCTTCTGCAATATTCATAGGAACCGAAATAGCTGCTCGCTTGATTTGTGAGATCATTCCATATCTTTCATCAGCAGGAAGACCATTTGCGATTTGATATAAATTAGTAGCTAATTCCATACTCAATTTCCAAACATCCAGGTCTTTGTGCGTATTCATATTGTTTGTGTGCTTTTTCAGGTGTTTACGAAGTAAATATAGGCTATTTCGGAATATTGTAAAGAACTGCTAAGGAGATTAGTCGTAAGCCGGGTGACATCTTGCAACGCTGCGCTTGCAAGGTGACATCCTTTGCCTTCGGCAAATGGTGACATCCTTCGCATCTGCCGATGCCAATGGTGACGGCCCCTCCAGACACTGAACAGCCGCTGAACACAGAATCCCTGGCATCTACCGATGCCTGTGATGACGGCCCTTGCTAAAGACTGAACAGCCCAGCTGTTCAGCGTATCATCGCTTATCTTAAATAAAATACTATCGTTTCGTATACGGCAAAATCAAAACGTCACCTTGTTTTATTTGAATGCGTTGCATTCAAATAAAACAAGATGTCACCATCTACTGCGAAGCAGTAGAGGATGTCACCACGGCCTGGCGCAGCCATGCCGGGATGTCACCCGTGCTACGACTACAGCCCGTAAGACACACCATCCGTACCAGCGAATCACCCGTAATACGACTACAACCCGTGCCGCTCCCTTAGCTCAATCTACTTTTATCAACTTATCCACCACCTTGAGTGTGTCACTATTCACTGCCAACTGATACAATCCTGAAGGCAAGCGACGAAGATTCCACCGGACAAAATTGTCCCTGGTCTCAACCTGCTCAACAATCCTTCCATTCATATCAATTAGTCGGTAAGTTTTTAATTCATCAGTTCTTTTGGTCAGAAGCACCAGGACTTCAGAACTTACAGGATTAGGACGTATTTGTATTTCTGCAACTGCTGAGCTTTCATCCTTTGTAGAACTCAGTCTGGCAACCTGCCCCAAAATCCAATGTGTTGGATCAAACACTATATCGATCAAAACTCTTTCCGGAGGAATTGAAATGAAAAAATCCTCTTCAGGGTGCTCATTCCAAACAATTATTGTAGAATCTCCATCCTGAAATTTTAAGACGAAAGGTAAGGGCATTTTGAAAAATGGCGTCTGAGGCGCACTTCCTGTTTGAATCACAGAACCCTGCAAGCCATCAATTTTTTCAATAAAATCAAATTCATAAATCGGATGACCCTCTCCATAATACCATGGGTCGAAAAACCAGTCCATTGATTCACCATATTCCTGCTCTGCATGGGCAATAAAACTGTCCATGCTTGCAAATCCATACTGCACTTCAGGATCATTCAAATATGAGCGCAGTACTTTAAAGAAGGATTCATCTCCCATAATCCAACGGAGCATATGGAGAAGATAAGCTCCCTTGGTATAAGTAAGTCTGCCATTGAAAATAGTGGGAACATCTGTCGTATCACTTACAAAAACCGAACCATCAGGTTTTGCAAATACTATATCCTTTCTTACAGACTTCCATCTGTCCCACCAATGCTCTTCCAACAAATTCTCAACACAAACTCCTGTCAAATAAGTAGCAAATCCTTCATTGAGAAAAATGTCCTGCCAGCTGGCGCAAGTCACCATGTTTCCAAACCACTGATGAATCAGTTCATGGGCTATCAGTTCAAATGAAAAATTACCCATAAAAGACATGGTTTGATGTTCCATTCCGCCCGGCCAGGAGAATTGAGCATGACCATATTTTTCAGCAGAAAATGGATATGGGCCAATGAGACTATCCAGCACATGAAAGATGGGAATTGTAGCTTTGGTTTCTGAGAAATATCTGTCATAGTCTTCCGGATATACATAATTGAGGATCTCCAGAGGACCAGCTGATAATTGTACCGTATCCGTAAATTCCACATAGTTAGTGACTGCAATCGCCACCAAATAGGTTGCGATCGGATATCTGTGCTTCCAGTGATACCAGGAATGTGCATCACCTTCCAGTACATCTACCAGTAATCCGTTGGAAGCTACTTTATTAAATGAAGGAACTTTCACCCGGACATCCAGCGAATCAATTTTATCATCCAATCCCTGCTTGCAGGGCCACCAGTCTTTTGCACCGTAAGGCTCCGACAATGTCCACAAGACGGGTACACTATTATGGGTAGATTTGATAAATGAACCGAACCCTGAAACCTCAGGGGCACCCTGATAATAAACACTCACGGTTCTCAGAATCCCCGGATCCAGTGTTGAATCAAACAAAATCCTGATCATATGCGGATCTTCCAGCTGATACTCAAGTGCTCTGCCTTCCCAAATTATTGAATCAATAGAAAGCGAATGATTCATGTTCATCTGTATCTCTTCCAGCATGTTTTCATGAGCAAAAGTTGTATGAACAACTCCATTAATATACTGAACTGCGGGATCTACTTCGATATCGAGAAATTGATGAATGACATCATAAGTATTTTCCACTGTTGTGATTTCTACTTTCTGCATTCCGGGCATGCGGAATGGGTGGTAGTGGTCGTCTGTGGGGAAGATGGGGGAATATTGGGAGAATGTAATAAATGGAAGGCTTGTCAGGCAAAACAAGAAAATGCAAATGCTTTGAGGCTTGATATTCAGTAAAAATAAACGCATGTGTAAAAATACGTTCAATCCTTCTCTGTTGTGTTTATTACTGCAAAAAAACAATTATAAGTGAGTTGTGACCTGTAGCAATTGACTGCAAAGATATTCCAATTTTCAATAAAGCTAAAAAAGTGTTAAGTCTAACTAAAACATATCAAAACCAAACATTTAACATTTGAAATTTCACTTTATCCAAAAATGTAGTTTATATTTGACAGGTACGCAGCAGTAGGGTATTCAGTGATTTTCTGATTTTTCATTATATTTTTTTATTTTTTAAAACCTTACATTATGCGGTACTCATTAAAACCGCCGGCTTTCTTTCTTTCTTTCTTTCTTTCTTTGTACATAAAGCTAATGCACAAATTTGCACTTTTACGGTTGTAGGAGACAAAGCCGATGTAGTTGCTTGTTTGCCGGTTGATCCTGATCTTCCAGCTGTACCACCATTCACATCATTTACTTGTGGCGGAGTGCCGACTGCAGGCACTAATGTTTCAACTATGATTGGAACGACTCTATTAAGTGCAACACTTGCGGCTACTACTCCCCAGTATGTTATATTTCATGGTGAAATAGTTGTTGATGTAGATTATATTTTCGCCGCCGGCTCAATAATTATATTCGCCATACCCAATAGTACCTCAACCATTGGTAATGAAGGTTTTAGAGTAAGAGATAATATTAGTTTTAAATTAGAGAAGACAAGGGTTTTTGGTAAGAGGCCGGACTGCACTGACTTTTATTGGAGAATAAGACTTTCTCACGGTTCAAAAATAGAAATTGAGGAATCGAAGCTAGATTATCTAAGAGAAATGATTCCCAATACAGGCACAAATCAAAATGTAGAATCTATTATTGTAAAAAATAGTCATTTTACCAATAACTGGAACTTCATTACTTATGTAAATAGTAATGCACTTACTACTTTTCATGTTCTTGGTAGTTTTTTTTATACGTTTGCGGACACTACAGTTCACCAAACTGTTTGGATTGATATCGAGAACCATGCAGGTACCATATTAATCAATGGAAATCACACGGAAGACTATTATACGGGCCTCCAGGCAACCGACGTTGCATCTGTTCAGTATACAAACAATGTTATAAACAGAAACAGAGTGGCATTCCAACTTACAAACTGTAATTCCTATATAGTAAAAAATAAGCTTCTTGATAGCTATCGTAGATCACTAACATTTAATTGTAATGTTACATTGAAGGACAATTACTTTTATATGATTAATTCGGCTGTCCCAATGGGCCTTTTTACCTTTAGGGATGGACATAATAAAACTCTTGTAGCAGAAGACAATGTATTTGATTTACATAATCTAGCCTGGTTAGGAATGTATATTTTTAACTCAACAAACCTAACAATGAATGTTGATAGAAATATATTTAATTTTTACAACGGATCCTCTGGGAATGATTGTTTCGCCATCAGCTGTGAGAGTGTGAATGGAACCTACTTGAATATCAGAGAAAACAAGATTGACAATCACTTGGAATCAGGGGGCATAAAATTTTACAATAGCCATAATATATATGTTGCTAATAATAATATAGTTAAATTATCAACTCTTGGCCAAGGAGATCATGCTCTTGCGGTTATTCGTTCTTCCTTTATCGATATGCAATCTAATATCCTAGATGGTCAAATAAGCTTAGCGGATGCAACTGGAATCCACCTAGAAGTGGCCAGTATGAATATTGCAAAATGTAATCGTATTACTTCTTTCAATCATGGAACTAGAAATGTAGGAAATTGTGTGCCCACAGAATTAAGAAGAAACCAGTATTATGCAAATGATTATGGTATTACTATGACCTTTTCAATTACTGGAGCTAGCATCGGTCCACAAATTAACCATCATAACACCTGGAACACACCTTCTTTGAGTTTCGACCTATGGGACTTTTATGGTTGTTTTACAAACCATTTTCAAATACACACAATGTCATCCCCTTATTGGCCCGCAACGTTATCAGGAGGATGTCTCACCGTGGGAGGCTCCGGTCCTACTATTCTTGAAAGTTGTCCAGTTGAATTAGAAGACCCTGACCCTAAAGACCCCGAAAGGTTTGCATATTTAACCCCTAATGAAGGAGATTTATTAGTGCGCTTTCAACAAGATCCTGTTTTTTATGAACAAAATGGTCAAGATCACCATGATATAATCCAAATGATTCGGCACATCCATTGGTACCCTCAGCTTTTACAAGACGAAGGCGTAGAAGCGTTCTTTAATGTTGTTAATCAAAGTTCTCTTGGCAAGCTAGTTCAGGCAGAATTGTGGCTTCAAGATGAGGCTAACACTGGCCAAATTGATGGAATCAGTGAGCTTTTTGAACACCAGGCCCAAATTTACAATGAATTGGTACAAGAAGACAATGAAGGACTAGAAGAAGCTATTGACAATCTTAACAGTTTTCTTCCAGAAATATTGGCAATACAGGGCCAATCAGATCAAAACACCATTTCATTACTTGAACAAAAACTATTCCTTATAAATAACTTAGAAAATTCTTTCTTTATTACTGATTATTACAAATCTACTCTTTCGCTTTATTTTAAATACATAATAAATCAAGACCCACTTACCTTAGAAGAAATATCATTTCTAGAAGAATTAAGCCAACAGTGTTTTAATGAATATGGTATCAGTGTGTATTTGGCTAAAGAAATCATATCTGATAAAACAAAAGTTAATCATGAATGCAATATTAATAAAGGGGCTGATCTTGTTAATTCTTTCAATAATGTTTTCCCTTCAGATGGCCAATTAACAATTATTCCAACAATTGGATCAGATCAAATTATATTAAAATTCAATAAAAACGACCAAGAGGAAAATGAATACATCATCAGAGATACTCATGGCCGTGTTTATGCCTCTGGTAAGGTGCTTTCTTCAAGAGAAACAATAAATATTTCTAAATATTTGCCGCAAATATATTTTGTGCAAATAACAAACAAATCGGCGAAGACTATATCTCAAGGAAAATTCATTAAATTATAAATAAATTTGAGGGACAAACGCTGAAATGCGTTTGCCCCTCAATTTCATTTAGTATCGCATGAGAATAAAAATCAAATTATTATTAGTACTTTTTTTTAATTACGCGTTGATAGCTCAACAGCACGATAAAAATATTTTTCAGACTGTTCGTGACTATTCAAACAGACAATCAACTGTCCGGTTGGAGTATGATTACGCTTATGATACTTTGACCTATTTAGAAATCCCTCGTTATCTGAATATGTACGAAGGGGGCATTTGCATGAGTGATTCTTCAGGAAATATGCTGTTTTATTCCAATGGAATACAAATTAACGACAGTACTTATTCGATGATGGAAAACGGAGACTCTCTAAACTTTACAGGGTTAGATAGTGATTGGTATTTTTTTGATCTTAATCCACAATTGTTAGGATATTATCCTGAATCAAGCTATTCAAACCCCATTCCACTTCCTGGAAAAGAGAACCAGTACTTGTTTATCCATCACCCAAGCTTTTTTGATAAAGATTTTAGAAGTTTCAAGACACATTATTCAAGGATTGATATGGAACAAAACCTGGGATCCGGAGCTGTTGTTGAAAAAAACGTAGAGCTTCATGGAGAATCACAGTGTGCCGAGTTTTGTAAACATGCCAATGGTATAGATTGGTGGATGATTACTGCGGATATACGTAGTGATACCTTTTTTGTTTTTCTAATAAATGACGAGGGTATTATTGGGCCACAAATAATAAAAACAGGAACAGTGCCTAACCAGCACTCTGTAATTTCTGGCCAATACTTTAGCTATCATAAATTAAGGATTTCTCCTCTAGGAAATTTTTTAATTTCAGTTCATGAATTTGATATTGATTTGTTTTCTTTTGACCGCTGTACTGGTGAAATTCAATTTTTACAAAACATCAGAATACCTAATGAGCCCGGTATAGAAAATGGAGTAAAAAACAATCAATTAGGAGGCTGTGAATTTAGTGCGTGTGGTAATTATGCATATGTACAAAATAGGTTTGTTATGTATCAAATTACTTTGGATCGCATTCTTCCTACAGCTATTCCTTTGAGTATGACCTATGAAAAACAACCTAATTTGATCCGGCTCCCAAATGATAAAATATTGCTCTATTCTTCATTTGTTATAAATGAACCTTACAGGCCATTTGTTGGTCTAATTTCAGAGCCTTGCCAGCCCAATGAAGCGGCACTACTTAACTATACACTCTTCGACCATCATCTTTTCTTTTCACCATATGTAATTAATGGAAGTATTCCCAATTTTCCGAACTATAGGTTACCGAAAATAACCGAGTATGTTCCCAATTCTTGCCGTACCGAATTCTTTTTGAAGGAGTTAAATGCCCCTCTATCCTTTAATTATAATGGGGTTTCCTACAATAAGCTCCTCCGTCACTTTAAAACCAATTAATGAAAAAGATATTGAAAGCAATGTTCCTCTGCCACCTCGTGTGTTATTTTAACTATTCTCAGGCCCAAGAACAACTGCTTTTAGGTACAAGGAAAGGAAGTATCAGAGAAGGAAAAATTATTACTTTTGATTCCGGAAAAATTGAATTTGCTTCTAACTTTAACACCCCACATGCGGTCTCCGTTTCATCATCACTGGCATTGAACCAGCTAAATGAAGTTGTATTATATACAAATGGGTGTTTCTTATACAATGGATCCCACGAAGCAATTTCAGATATTTCCCTCCAAGATGGTTCGGGTTTTGATTGTTTTTGCTCTAAGAGTGGCACCGTCTTCCCAAAAAGCACAATGTTCGTGCCTGTACCTGGATCTATGACAGATTGGTATCTATTCTATATAAAAGGCGCCGAGAACATTGTAGATTCGACTCAGTCCTTAATTATGATTAGAATCAATATTGAACACGAGCTTATAGTTCAGACTAAAACTATCTCGGCAATCAAACCAGGACATTTTGATATTGGACTAAATGACAATGGCATGGACTATTGGCTCACTTTTATTGATGAGGGAAAGAAGAGCATCCAAATTTGTCTTATTCATAGTGAAGGAATTAGTTTAAAAAATGAATACCCGCTGCCTTTGACACAAAACAATCCCAATTGCGTTCTTAGAGTAGATTGTCAATTTTCTCCACAATTTGATAGGTTAATAATTCACTCTGGCGAATGTTTTTTATCCGTTTTTGATTTTGATGCTTGCAGTGGTGAGCTTTATGATATGAGACTAAACACAACCACTTCCTCTACGTCTCTTGGAGGAGAAGCTAATTTTTCATTTGATGGCAAGTATATATTTCTCCACAAAGATATCTATATTGGTCACGAACCCTTTCTATCTGGCAATTCTGAAATCCAAATTTTTAATGTTGAAAAAATTGGTGTTTCAGTGCGGCCAGAAAAAACAATATCCGTCCCTGCTAATTTTTCTATGGGTAGGATTATACAATCTGATAATAATATATTGATATTTAACAGATTTTCTGATGCAAAATACTTGAACCTGCATATCCACCAATATAATCCTTTAAATATAGAGTCTGAATTCGTTGAAACCCCCTATTGGTATTATCCTTCATTTTCAAGACAAATAAAGAAAAACAATAATATCGACAAGTGTATTTCATCTTCTCAAGAAAATATTTCGTTAAGTAGCTTTGTTTTATTTCCTAACCCCGCATCTAACGAAGCATATCTGGATTTTGATAAACCATACTTGGGCAAGGAATTAACTGTAAATATATTTGACGATTTGGGGCGACAATGGAATAAAATTATCCTCTGCGATTCAGATAAAACAATAGACGTTTCAAATTTAATGCCTGGTTTATATATTATTGAGATTATAGACAATTCAGGATTCAGCTATCTTAAAAAACTTTTTGTATTTCGCTAACTACGTATGAACTTTAAAATACCATACATGTCTGTATTCCGGTCAAATTTTCTCTTCCTGTTTGTTTTCTTTATTAATTCTGCTTCATATGCTCAGTGCATTGATAGTTCGATGATCAGTGATGCGCCTTTCTGTGAAACATATTATAATTCAATTGATTTCAACGCTGCATATAATCCGGTTTGTGGTTGTGACGGAAAAACATATTTCTCTTTTATTTGTGCTTTAAGCAGTGGAATAACAGATTGGTCGCCTGGGCCTTGCGATGATTGCTTTGACCAAGAAAACAAGGATAGTATTCCTTTTCATTTTCCTGTATTTTCATCTCCCAGATATTTTCCGCTTCCTCGGACTGTCGTTTGTGGTTGTGATAATAAGACATACATGAACTCCCAAATGGCGTATATTGCGGGCAACACTAGTTGGTCATCAGGTTCATGTTCTTGCATTGATAGTTCTGTCATTAATTTAAATATTGATTTTAATTTATGTGAAAATTTTATTTACCAAGGCTATGACGATTTTATTGGTAGTGGAAATGATCCCCGAAGACTATTAAAAGGCTGTGATGGTAAATTCTACAAAAATATTTGCGAAGCTTATCATAAATATGGAGTTACACGGTTTGTTTCTTTACTTGAAAACGACTGCTACTCTCTGCCCCAAGAAGAGATAGATCCTAGTTATCCATGCGGCTCTGATTACAACCCAGTATGTGGGTGTGACCGAAAAACATATCAAAATGCATGTATTGCAGAAAAGCACTATGGAATTATTGAGCACTACCTTGGAGAGTGCAACTGTATAGATCCATATATTATAGGAAAATTTAACTATTTAGATTCTATTCCTAGTTCAACCACATCCTTCTGCAGGGGAGGATTTCTGTCTTATTTACAATATTCCCCTGTATGCGGGTGTGATAATAAAACTTATTATAATTCTTGTATTGCGGTCAATCATTTAGGTGTGCCCGCTTTTAGTGACAGTGAATGCCAGTGCATTGATTCAAGTATGTATAATTCTGCTGTTGATTGTGACACATCTCTCATTATTCCCTTTTGTGGGTGTAATGGACAGGCTTATCCAAACCTTTGTGAAGCGGTTTTCAAAAACGCGGTTGTTGGCCAAAGAACATGTGAATGTATTGAATCTGGTTTAATAAATCATGAGATAGAATGTAATGAGCTTTTTAACTATCAGCCCGTTTGTGGCTGCGACGGAAGAACATATCCAAATGCCTGTAATGCTACAAGGAAAGGTGGAGTGACAGCCTACGCCCGAGGGGAATGTGCGGGAGCCTGTAAGGATAGTGTTTTAGTAATAGACGAAGTCCCCTGCAGCGACGCTTATTATCCTGTCTGCGGCTGCGACCTGATCACCTATCAAAACGAATGTCATGCCCGATACAAAAATGGAGTCCTGAAATGGACAGAAGGTCCATGTACACTCAGCTCAGCTGAGAATCCCGCTACAGAAATTAACGTCAGTATTTTCCCTAATCCCAGCTCAGGAAAACTTTACCTGAGTGGTATCAGTAATCATGATTATCTGATAATGGACTCGACAGGGAGAATTGTCCAACAGGGAAAACAACAGCCTACTTTGGATATTACATTAATGCCTGCAGGATTGTACATCATCAGACTATTCCACGAAAACAACAGCTTCAAGTCTTTTAAGATTATTAAGACCTGATATCTTCACTCATGCAGCGCCGACAGCATCAATATCGCAGCAGCCGGATTTGTAGCTAATGGAATATTGTGCACATCACATATACGCATCAGCATTTGCACATCAGGCTCATGAGGGTGCTTCCCAAGCGGGTCTCTGAAAAAGAATACTATGTCTAATTGCTGAGTCGCTACCATGGCTGCGATCTGTGCGTCACCGCCTTTGGGACCACTCAGCACCTTTTCTACGATCATGCCAGCAGATTCAAGGTACGCGCCGGTCGTTGATGTCGCCACCAGAGTCACTCCATTAAATAGTTCCTTATTCTGCAGCACAAATGTTACTAATTCTGCTTTTTTGCCATCATGGGCTATGAGGGCTACTTTCATATTTATTATTTAAATCAGCTTTCTACTGTGCTTTTTTCTCAGCAGTAGTATCTGCTGGTTCTGATTCTTCATTGCCGGATTTGTCCTTGTTCATTTTCTCCAGCATTAAATCTGTGATATCTGTTTTTTTGTCGGCATAAAGAATATTGCCTGCTTCTGAATATGCAAAAATGGCTTTGATATTCTTTCCTTCGGCAAACTCATTGATATGCTTGTTCAGCATGTACATCAGCTCTAAAATCGTCTCCTGCCCTTCAGCCAGCAAGGCACTTGTAATCCTTTCCCTTTCTGCCATGAATTCCTGCTGCAATCTGGTAAACTTGGCTTCTTCAGCCTGCATTTGCTTGGGTGTCAATTCACCTGACTGTGCTCTTCTCTGATATGCCATAATATCCCGTTCCAGTTTTGATCCCTTTTCACGCAGCATCTTATCTGCTTCCTGCTCTTTTTTGCCTAATATTTCTTGTTTTTCAGCCAGAAAATCCAGCTTGCTGTTGAGGGTATCCACATTAACATAATAAATCATTTCATCCTCCGCAACTTCGGTTACAGCTGTTTCAGATTTCTTTCCTGAACTGGCAAAGTGAAGAAAATAAAGAATGACAACTGCTATAGCCAGCACAATATTGAATGGATTCAGAGATTTCATAATGTTAAATTATTTTAAAACTTCAAATGTTATGAGTTTGATAGAAATGATTTTGCCAAAAAATTCATGCAAAACCTTATGCCTACGAGCCGCAAAAGTACTGTATTCAATATGAAAATGTATGTAATAGCGGAGTTTTCTTTGTAAAGGGAATGTGATATTTAGAAGGTTAAAGATTAGAAGGTTAGAAGGTTAGTAAACAGCCGGTGTGGAGTTATGAATGATGAGTTATGAATGATGAGTGAAACAGCCAGAACAGCCTAAGCAGCAGATAGTTCGTAGCTTCGGCTAAACAATCAGAAAGAGGTGCACACTTGTTATTACACCAGCTATCACCTCAGTAATAAATGGCTGCACTGCAGTCAATGATTACTGAGACATCACTTTTTCATGGTTTACTCCATGAAAAAACATCACCTTGCAAGCCGTAGGAGCAGCAAGACATCACCTCGTTAAGTACTTAATCCCGGAAATTAAGGTGTTAATGCTTTCTCTCTCAAAACTTGAGGTACAGAAATCAAAAGTGGTGATGAAGCAAATTGCCGCACCACCACTATGCAAGTTTCAATGTCAGTATCTATTACTCAATAACAACAGGGAAAGTGATGTCAATGTCAGTAGATCCGGTAGCTGCAGGATTAGAAGCAGCCTTATCGGGATTGTGTTTCAGAACAATATTCACATTTCCATTTGTCGGATTTCCAGTATTCCATGTTGATTTCAAGCCCAGGTCTCTGTTATTCCCATCTTTGTCTGTGATGACAATAGAAAGCCCTGTGGTATTGACATTATAGATAAACAAATGATCATTCGATTCTTCCCGGATTTCAGCAGTAATGTCTTCCGCAGGATTAACGCTTTCATTTAACAGTTCCATTTCAACTGTATATGTGGTATTTGCTGCCAAAACTATGTTTGGTATCACAGGTGCATTTCCACCTTCCCCATCCAGATCCCGCCACGCATATGTCAAAATTGCCCCGGCAGCAGACGTGAATTTTAAACTGACAGTTGTGATTAATTCTTCTTCATCATCATGATCGTCCTTGTGACAGGCAGAAAAAGTCAAAGTAGTAAGCGCCATAAAAAGTAAAAAATACTTAGATAAAGTGTTCATAATTAATTATTTAAAATATTTAAAAGAATGTTTTAATGTGAAATTGAATATTCCGGCCTGTCTCATCAGAAAAATATCTGAGTCTGTTGAGATAGTCCCTGTATCGGGTATTGAGGATGTTTCGCGCCTGAAGGCTCCACATCCATTTCCTTCCAAACAAGCTGGTTTCACCACTTACACGGGCATGCAATAGTAAGTAAGCATCCGGTGGAGGCAAGTAATCTCCTGCTTCAGGTACCCTGGTTTGTCTCGCGACATACTGCACTCTGATGCCGGGCTGGATATTATGCCTTGATTCATCTGAATGCTTTTTCCAGAGTAACTCCATTTCAGTCCTGTTGGCGGGAATCCAGATCAAAGGTTCATTGAGCTCCCGATTTTGAGCAAAAAGCAGTGAAGTACTATTTTTCAACCAAAATCCATTTCCCAAATGCAACTGAGCACTCAAGTTCCATCCATACAAATCAGCATCTGCCTGATCATATCTGAACGTAGGGAAAGCCCCTCTGATGGTCAGAGTAGGCACTGTGTCCGGCATTGAAAAAATATAGTTATTGATTCTGTAGTAATACCATTCTGATTGAAACTGCCAGGTATCCGCTTTGGCAGATTTCAAAATCAACGCAGTATTATAGGCGACTTCCTTTTGCAGTTCCGCATTCCCAATTTCATAAGACGCAGTTCCATGGTGAACCCCGTGGGCAAAACTTTCATTTACGTTAGGTGCACGCCAGGCATTTGACAAATGAAACTGCAAAAATGTACTGGAAGCAATTCTATAATTAAGTCCGGCACTCCAGGACAAATTACCAAATTGCTGAGATGGGAACACGTCAGATCCACGAGGCGGAGTATTCAACTGAACGAACCTAACATCGTAGCGGATTCCCAATTCTACATCCACCGGAATCCCTGCTTTCTTCCACCGTTCAGTGAGGAATAATCCTGCATTACGGCTACTGAAAGCAGGAATTAATCGTCCTCTGGGAGTAGATGCTTCCTGAGCCATGCCCTGTAATCCTGCATTCAAAGTCCAGCCTTGTTTTGCTTTCTCTTCAAAAACGAAGTCCAGAGATTGGGTTGCCATCCGCAAAATCAGATTGGGTACATTGTCCAGGAGTTCATTATAAGGGCGGTGTGCATCAAATTCATTCCGGTCATCATACTGAGTGCCACTGGTAAATGACCATTTATGGCCATCAGCGGACAACCACCAGTAGGATGCCTTCAAAAGATGATGCTGCACTCGCTGCATAGGCCTGCTAATCGAATACGAAAATTCACCCTCTTCCTCTGGTCTTCCTCTTTCAATTGCAAGTTTTAAATCAGTGATATTATGGATATGAGATGCTGCCATAATTCCCACTTTGGCATTAAATAAGCTATAATAAATATCCAGACCTCTATTCTCTTTCCGCATCGATGTGGATAATGAGAAGTTGTATTCCTCCAGTCCTGTGTTTTCAAGGTAATAATCCGGAGTTTTGGCATTTCCGGCTCTTCTCAAAGAACCCTGTAATCGATAACGCCAGGTATCATCCTTCAAAATTTTGCCGGTATAAGAAGCAGAAAGTCCTATTGCCCGACCATTACTTGCACCAGATAAAATTGCTTCTCCTCCCAAAG
The DNA here is from genome assembly GCA_022841345.1 of Saprospiraceae bacterium. Taxonomy (GTDB): domain Bacteria; phylum Bacteroidota; class Bacteroidia; order Chitinophagales; family Saprospiraceae; genus SLDF01. The sequence continues at coordinate 7,419 of JALHRR010000024.1, read as the reverse complement.
CATCCTGCTGAAAAAGTGAACCGGGTTCTACAATGATCACGCCGCCGATTGCATCCGGGCCATAACGCACTCCGAGAGCTCCCTTGACTACTGTTATATTCCTTGCAATAAAGGGATCAATTTCCGGCGCATGATCTGCGCCCCACTGCTGCCCTTCCTGCCTGATACCATTATTGAGAATCAAAATGCGATTGCTGTGCATTCCCTGAATAATGGGCTTTGCAACTCCAGATCCGGTTTGTAACATCTGAACACCGGGCAGTCCGTCCAGTGCCTGCGCCAGAGATTGCCCCTGTCTGGAGAGAAGTTCAGACCCACTCAGCTGATCTTGTGCTGCAGAACCTGTGTAGACAGGCTTTTCAGCATGGATCATCACATGATCGATTTCATAAGCATGTTCTTCCAGCATGATATCAATGATAGTATCCTTATCCAGCGACACATCCAGCATGAAATGCTCGCAACCGATATGACTTGCTACCAGATTATAAGTACCGGGACAGACATTCTGCAGGTGGAATTTCCCCTGGTCATCGGTAGCAGTTCCACGGCTTGTACCTTTTAGATATACATCTGCAAAGGGCACAGGTTCGCCGGTGTGTGCATCCAGCACTACACCACTGAGGCTTAAATTACAATTCTGAGCCTGAGCAAAATTGTAAATGGATAAGACCCCAAACAGGGTCCAAAATATTATTGAACGCATCATTCATAAGACTGATGTTAATAAAAGAAAGAGAAAGACGTCTTAGGAAATCAAATGCGGGGGGCCGCGGCCTGACAGGAGTTTGTGAGGTTCAGATGAGTATAGATCTAACTCAAAGTTTGGTGTAGTTTTGCCAAAAACGGGTAAAAACAATACACAAAAATCGCAGGTGGAAGGCACTTGCGTAATAAAGTCGAAGGCACAAATCCCGCAATCTTCAGCAGCGTCTTTTTCTGCATCCTGGTGATCATGCTGATGATGCGGATGATTGCATACATGTTTCTGTGTCTCAGCTTTGTGCGGAAGTATGAGTCCGTATTCATGGCCAAATTTAATGGCATATCCGCACAGGAAGACGAGCATCACAGCGAAGCTGAGTGCGGGTCTTATCCATCCGGAAATATGAGTACGATTCTTCATTAGTGGGCGAAGATACGATTTTGTGTTCTTATATTGAATGCTTCAACGTGGGAACCTGCGTTTTTGTTTAGTACTGCGCAGGAAGTTTGGTCGTAGGCCGGGTGACGTCTCTTCCCGGCTTCGCCCGGGAAGAGGTGACGTGTTTTGCCTCCGGCAAAAGGTGACATTCTTGTCATCTGCGATGCCAAGAGTGACGTCCCTGCATAAGCGACATTTTAGTCTCAGTTACAGGGTGGAAGCTCCCATTTTGCCTGAGGCAAAATCATGGAACTAATATGAATGCCTCTTCTCCACCTGCGTCCATTAATTTTGCCGAAGGCAAAATGAACTCCAAAACGTCACCGACCTATATTTAGCGCGGCTTAGCCGTGCTAAATATAGGTCGGCGTCACCTTTTTACTGCGGAGCAGTGAAAAGGCGTCACCCCGGCCAGGCGCAGCCTTGCCGGGGCGTCACTCGTACGTGGCAACGCCTACTTACAACACCACAACCGTGCCGGGGCGTCACCCGTGTTACGACCTAAGCCCGTTTGACATTCCAAACGTCAGGCGCAGCGCAGCCGGGACATCACCTTCCACGAGAAATCCACCTGCGAAGCTGTACTCTAAAAATCCAGCATCTGATCCAGCGTCTGCTGAGAAATACTGTGGTAATTGGGTCTGGCTTTGGAATAAATACTTCTTGCCAGCTCATATTGATCTGTCTCTTTCAGGGCAGTGTATAGTGGGCTAAGATATTTCCTGCGCCCGACTTTGATCAGGAAATCTGAGATGCTTTCCTGAATATTTGAACTATACCCGTTGTAAATGGCCAGTTCATACCAGACGGCCTGAATCTCAGCGTTGCGGGAATTACTGAGATTAAAAGATCTGTCCAGATTCTCCATGTGAGCAGCACTCAGATCCCTTGGAAGTATTTTGATAAAATGTATCCACTCTTGGGCCGACCATGCTTTGGAATCAATTTTCTTCAGGTCATTTTTGGCAACAAAAGCTTTAGATTGCTTTTCAACCTTTTCAAAACGGTCAGATTGCGGAACCGGACAATCTGCCGGAAGTCCGGTAGTGTAAATCCATTCAGTCAAATCAAATTCCAACTTATTAGCTTTCAATAATTTTTCCTGCGCATATAGGATGAATTGTCCTGTTTGGATAGATTGATATGCGTGATCTTTGAAATACTGTGACAGAAAGGCATCAAATGTTTTTCGGCCAGCCAGTTTCTCCAGAGATTTCAATAAGAAAAATCCTTTATCATATGGTATCCTCGTCAATCCATCATCCGGGTTCCGACCGGCTAAATCCATTTTCAAGCGGGTATCCGGATTATCATTGCCCATCTTAGTGATGAGGGATTTTAGATTATTGTAGGTCAGCAAATTGAGCATTTCTGTAAAATCAAGTCCGTACAATTCTTCCATAATGCGGCGCTCAAAATATACTGTAAAACCTTCATTCAGCCAAAGGTCATTCCAGGTAGCATTTGTCACAAGATTTCCAGACCAGGAATGAGCAAGCTCATGAGCAACCAGTGTTGTCAGAGATTTATCCCCCGCAAGAATAGTCGGCGTTGCAAATGTGAGACAAGGATTTTCCATTCCCCCAAATGGGAAACTGGGAGGAAGTACCAGCAAGTCATAACGCCCCCAATTGTAAGTTCCATACATTTTCTCAGCTACATTCAGCATTTTATCAGTATCGCTAAATTCTGAGGTGGCAGCCTGCAATACGGATTGTTCGGCATAAACACCCGTCCTCGGTCCAGTCTCAGCGAATTGCAAATCACCTACTGCGAGGGCGATCAGGTAGGCAGGAACAGGATTGGCTTGTTTAAAAGTATACACTCCATTTGCACTTTTTTGTCTCGGATTTTCAGCACTCATCACAGCTAAAAGATTGGGCAAGGTTCGAATAGTCGCTTCATAGGTAAAGCGAATCCCCGGACTATCCTGTGTAGGAATCCAGGTGCGGGTCAGGATCGGCTGCCCCTGTGTGTAAAGAAAAGGATGGACCTTATCAGCAGTTTGCTGAGGAGAAAGCCATTGCAACGCATTGCTGTTTTCCGTGGTTTCGTAATAGATTTTGACAATTTTGGTTAGAGGGGCCAGTGGAATACTGAGGGCTGAACCTTTTATAGAGTCTTCCGTGCTGGCATTGAAGGAGGTCTCACTTTCCTGTTCACCCAGTGTAACACGCTGAATTTTCAGTCCGCGGGTATCCAGAATGATCTCAGAAGCTTTATCGTGTTTGATCTGATAAGTAACTGACCCTACTAACTTTTTCAATTTAAAATCCACAGATAAATCCAGATTCATATGTGTGATCACTGCAGTTGCAGCCTGGCTATGCGTGTGTGGATCAGTGGAGTCCTCTTCTACAGGAAGCAATACACCTGTCCATTCATCTGATTTATTGCCGCCGCAAGCACAGAATAAAATTAAAAACATAGTACTCAGATATCCTCCAATCGCTATTCTCTTAAAAGTCATTTTTATCGCCTATTTGTTATACTCCCTCAAAAGTAAGGAAGTGGAGGAAATGGAATGTGTTTTTGGCAAGAGAAATGAGATGCCTCAGTTCATGTTGTCATTTAAAACAATAAGTGAAATTTAAATATTAACACAAGTATGAAGAATTCTGAAACACTGATGGCTAATTACAAATAATGCCCTTTAGCCGAAAGGATAAAGACTATATTTCCTCTTACTTCATAAATGAGTCTATGCTCTCTATTTATTCTTCGTGACCACATTCCTGAAAGATTATGTTTCAAAGGCTCAGGTTTTCCTGCTCCTGTGTAGGGATGTTCGGCTAATTCTTCTAAAAGTAAAAGCAACTTTTTAAGAGTATGTTTATTCCCCGATTTCCTGTGTGCTGAAATATCTGAAAATGCTTTATTGGTAAAATCTAAATGGTAGAACATATCATAAACCGAGTGTCTCCTTCAAATCCTCTTTTTTAATCCGAATTACTTTACCTGCTCTGGCTTGCTTTTGACTTTCCAGAAGCTTTTCCACAAATTCAGGATTGTAGCTTTCATCTTTAGTTATCTCAAATTTGATTTTCAGTGCCTTCATAAAAGCAGTCAAAGCATTAACCTGTTCAGTTGTTTGAGGGTGAGCTATAAATATCTCCTGGGTTTTCATAGGGCTATTAGAATTTGGGTCTTTAACATCTTAATTTTTGTTGCTTGCCTACAATTAAATTCTTTTTTTAATTCCCACAAGTACGAAATTGAAATATATCAGAATACAAAAATAGCAATCGGACAAACTTGCTACAAAACTTTAATGCAAAATTGAAATTTTAAGTTGCATCTGATTGCCATTATCTGCACTTATATTAAAACTATCATTTTGTACATTAGTTCTTCATGCATTCAGTCTGGTATATTACTTTACTGCTCCCATTCCAACTAACACACTCCTCGCATAATGTCCCTGACACATCAACAAATCCAAAAAAGATATTCCATCCTGAAATTCAAATTTGTCAGCAAATACCTGCTCATATTTGGGTGTAGAAATGGATGATTTGTAAGCCAGATAGGATTTAGCGTCGCGGAGATCAAGATAAAATTCCGGATCATAATGCTTTTCATACGAATCGCTCAGCGATACTTGAATATCTAATCCGGATAATTGTATCATCAATTGAATTAAAGACAAATTCAATTCGAATAGTAAGGCAGGAGGATTCATCAAAATGGCTTTGATCTGCATTTCATAATGCTCGAAAAAAGGAGCACTTCCATAGGCAGAACGGATGGCCTGCCAGTGTTTTTTGTGCCAGGGCATATCGAAAGCTAATGCTACTTCGCGGATAGGCATGGCTGTATTTTTTCCTTTTCGCAATGGCACACTTAAGGATAATGGTCCATTGGCGGATAATATATCACAGCGATTCCGGAAAGAATTTTTCTGATAATTTTCATTTGCTTCGATCAGAATGACCTTGCTCTGCATTCCCAGGTAAAAGAAAAATGCATCCGGAAAGTAACTGGCCGGCAGCACAGGAAGTGGTACAGAATGCATATTGAAGAAGAATGCTCAGATAGAAGGATGAATTTAAATTAATAATATTTTAAATGCATAATGATCTATCAGATAACCGTTTAATAAATTATCCTGCGGATGAATAAACGAGATACAGTAATAGTAATACGATTAAAGTCGCTACACCAACTATCGTGAAAAATTTCTTTTGATCGGCTCTCTTATTACGGGGCTTGCGAACGATTGCAGAAGTTTGTTTTCTTTTGGCCATAATCTTGAATTTTGTCTAAAGTAAATCAATCCTGTTCAATTGTGCAAATAGAAAGGTGTTTTATCGGGGATTTGGGTAATCGGTTAATCGATAACAGTCGGGGAATAGCCAGTTGAGGCAGAAAAGCAAAAGCCTGGTTGATGAAATGACTTCAAATCTTGATTGGCCACTGGCTACTTACAAAAAGAAGAGCCTCCAGATGGATGTGAAAACCGAAGCTGAGGACTAAAATGGAATCAAAGCCTGGCAGCTGCATTAATCGACTAATTGACAATCTCAATCTTTGTCAACCGAAAAGTAATTAAAAAAAGATATCAATTTTAAGTATGTCTATACTTCTAAACGACTGGATCAGCATAAGAAGGTAATGGAAAGCCTGAAAAAAAAGTTAAATCTTGAAGTGTTTTGGGAGAAAAATGGATTGTCACAAATAGCTTAGATACCATTATCATCAATCCGGAAACCTTATCATGGTATGATCCTACGGTCTCCAAATGGCACAAATACCAATCACTTAATAACATCATTCATTCCAAATTCAGGGAATCCACATAAGATGAATCTATCGGGCGGTATTAGGGTTGTGTGGCCTCGCACGGCTTAGGATAAGCGAATCGGTTTTAGGCGCCTGATTAACTCATTTTTACCTATAAGATTCGCAGGGGCGGGCATGCATCTCTTGACTAAATGGAATGAATTATTTATCATTATGAATGGTGAATTTACTCCGCAGTTTTAACATTGCACGAGAATTGAATTGCATCATAGATTGATTGCGTTTATAATTTTTAAAGATGCTGCGGGGTATTTCAACCCAAATCTAATTTAAGTGCCCATAGGCATTATTTGCTTGTCCTTTATCTTAATACTTACCTTAGAGGATATCTATTCTTCCTTTTACTTTTAATTTTTGAGCATCTCCTAAAACTTCTTTTGCCAAATTTTCATCAGCTATTTCTATTTCCACAACTTCGTTATTGTCAACTAATCTATCTTTTAAAATCTTTGCTTCTTGCAAAGTCAATCCTGCCTTTTTATTTAATAGTTTTGTGAATGGAATTTTTCGCATTCCCACATCCCAACCTTCAAAAATTATCTTTGCCATTTCAGTCTATTTTAAATATTAATTCAGAAGGAATTTTTCCTGGACTAGCACCTGTGGTCCTTTTTGCTCCTTGGATAACAACTTGTTTAACACCTTGTTGCCTACCAAATTCTGTGACAATATCTTTAATACCTCGAATTCCTAGCTTATTAGTTAATGCACCATCAATGTCAAAATTCTTAATCGTTAATGTGCCACTTGATTTTGAAAAATTTCCGCCAAACTCAATTACATCATCTCCTATTTTTGTTGAATAAAATATTAGGTCTCCTTCCCTAGCAGTTTGGGTAAAAACTCGCCCTACCGCTTTGGCGGCCGATTTAAATATTTGGTTTGCTGCAAAAGAAACTATTTTCGCTCCAATTCCTGCTGTAGCTAAATCTGCTAAAGCTAGAGCAAAATCAGCCGTGGCTCCTATATAATCTTTTTCTACAAGCTTATCACCACTACTCAAAGCAGGCCCTACCCCCGGAATTCCGTTTACAAAGTCTTTTCCGGCCTGATTCCAGTCTACACCACCTTTTTTTACTGGTGGATCATCCACATTAGAATCAACATAATCAAATAACGCGGCAATTTCATCTGGATTGTCTGTATGAAATCCATCTTTATCTTCTACCCACATCCCATTAGGATCCAACTTGCTAATGGGATCGTTTAAGCCATAAGCAAAAGAAGAAATTTCATAATATTCATCCGCCAACGGATCGACACTAGTCCATCTCCCAATACTAGCCATATACATCCTCGCTCCATAGTCATAGACATCTGGAAAACCGTGACTTCGTTAAGTACGATACAGAACTTCTATTTGTATAACTCCTAGCCTCGCAAAGGGTTGCTCGGTTCCCTTCTTATCGAGTGACATCGGTCACTCGATTGCCGATTATCATCGGCACCAGTCGGTCATCTTTGTCATTGTA
>JALHRR010000023.1 GCA_022841345.1 Saprospiraceae bacterium | reverse complement strand
AAATGTAATGTCTGAAAATTAATCAACCTGTATCCAGCCATTTTCAATCTGATGAATAGACTCAAAAAAAGATTGTGGTTCCAGGTCCAGGTAAGGATAGGTAATTTTGGAAAGATAGAGGCCCTGGGGATATGCCGGTACTAAAGGATTCGGTGTGATCCGGTTTTTTAACTGATATTCAAATTGTTCGACACTTAATTTTCTTTGACCAATTTGTATAATCTGACCCATGATGATGCGAATCATACCACTGATAAAACGATTAGCTTTTATTTGAAAGCGGATTCTGTTTCCTTTATCATTTCGGAATAGAGTTGCTGAACTCACCTTGCAAATCGTCAGGTTTTGTTTCAGAGGAGTTTTACAAAGACCATAGTAATCATCATATTGAGGCAATAAGGCAACTGCCTGACTCATCTTTTGCAAATCCAACTCAGGATATTCATATAATGCACTCAAACCGTGTAAAAATGGTTCTTTATATGTGTGTATAAAATAATTGTAAGTCCTTTCAACAGCATCGAACCGGGTATGCGCATTTTCCGCAACCGGTACAATGTCGAATATGGCAATATCCATCGGAAGCCGTTTATTGAATCTGAACTTAAGGTCAAATCCAGGGTCTTCATTCATATCCACATGCATGAAATATTGACTTGCATGCACAAATGCATCCGTTCGCCCGCACCCCGTCACAAATAACTTCCTCTTAAGCACTTCGCCTAGAAGGTTTTCTATAGTCTCCTGCACACTGATAGCCGATATTTGCCTTTGCCAGCCGTGGTATAAGCGACCATCATATGCCAGATGGATGAAGAATCTCAAATCTATTTTATTTTATTACCCGGCGAAGGTAATCAAACATTCAGGTGAATTCAGAATCAGATGTAGTCTCCTGGAACTAATTTAATCTATACAGGTCCCTTACCATCAAAGCCCAGTTATTAGTACTTCTCCCCGGCTCCCTGCGTAGCCCGGTGACGCCCCTTCCAGGCTGCGCCTGTGAAGGCGTGACATCTTTTGGCAAAGCAAAAAGGTGACATCTCCGTAATAAATTGACTGCTTAGCAGACAATTTATTACGGAGGTGACAGCTAGCGCATAATACAAGCAGGCAGGTTATCATAAATTAAATCATTCAACTTCCCTCTTATCTGGCTGTTCATTTTCTCCCCAAAGCTTTGGGTATCAACTTTCAATTGCCAATTGCCCGTTTCTCCCTGCTGTTCTCATATCTCATATCTCATGTCTTCATTATCAATTGTCCATTGTTAATTTTCAATTGGCTGTTCCCCGGCTGTTCATCTCAATCTTCATCTCATATCTCATATCTTATCTCTCATAACTGGCTGATTCACTCATCATTCATAACACACCACTCATAACTCATAATTATTTACCTTTGTCCGCTCATTCATTTCACTACATGCCAGGCATACTATTCAAAACAATTTCTTACTTGTTTCATCCGCTTTTGATGCTGACTTACATAGCCTTGCTGGTATTTTGGGCAAATCCCTATTTATTTCAGGCTCAGAGTGGAAAGCCTTTGCAGATACATTTTATGTCTTTGTTTTTCACCACCTTTCTACTTCCTGCAGTTGCCATTTTTATGATGAAAAGTCTGGGATTGATCAAATCCATTCATATGGAGGACCGTCAGGATCGTATCGGACCTCTCATTGTAACGGGAGTATTTTATATCTGGGCATTTCGAAATATGATCAGCAATCCTGATATACCGCAGCCCCTTACTATTTTCACACTTGGTACATGTATCGTCCTGGGGCTTTGCTTTATTATTAACTTATTTTCGAAAATAAGTCTCCATACGGCAGGTGCCGGCGGTATGATCGTTGTTGCTATTTTGATTTGGAAATATTTTGCGCCCTATGGATTTGCAGCCGGGTCATGGGTCATTCATCCGTCTATTATAATTGCCTCTATAATAATGATTGCCGGACTCGTTGGATCTGCCCGCTTATTTCTCAAGGCGCATAATCCTTCAGAAATTATGGGCGGCTATTTTATCGGGTTGGCAGGTCAATTAATTGCTTTCTTTATTTTATACAGATTTTAAAATACTAGTCATGGAAGAACTTATCCAACAAATAAATACAGCCTGGGAAGACAGATCTTTATTGTCCGATAATGAAACAAAAGAAACAATTCGACAGGTTATCAATTTATTGGACCAGGGTAAAATCAGAGTCGCTGAACCTACACCAGAAGGCTGGAAAGTGAATGATTGGGTGAAGAAAGCGGTGATCATGTATTTCCCAATCCAGCAGATGAGCACGATTGAGATGGGCATATTTGAATTTCATGACAAAATTCCTCTAAAAAGAAATTACGCTGCTCAGGGAGTACGTGTAGTACCGCATGCAATTGCCCGATACGGTGCATTTTTAGAATCCGGCGTGATCATGATGCCTTCTTATGTGAATATTGGTGCCTATGTTGGAAGCGGAACCATGGTGGATACCTGGGCCACTGTAGGTTCCTGTGCACAAATTGGAAAAAACGTACATCTCAGTGGAGGCGTTGGTATTGGAGGAGTATTGGAACCCGTACAAGCAAGTCCGGTTATCATTGAAGATGATTGTTTTATCGGCTCCAGATGTATTGTTGTGGAAGGTGTACTCGTAGAAAAAGAAGCCGTGCTGGGTGCCAATGTTGTACTTACACAATCTACTCATATAATAGATGTGACAGGCTCTGAACCCATCGTTATGAAAGGCAGGGTACCTTCCGGATCCGTCGTGATTCCGGGTACATACCCAAAGGCATTTGCTGCCGGCGTATATGGCGTCCCTTGTGCACTGATTATTGGTAAACGTACAGCCAGCACAGATAAAAAGACTTCGCTCAACAATGCCTTAAGAGACTATAGCGTAGCCGTATAATGTAAAATATCATTTCAGCAATGCTTTTGCCTCGATGGGCGCTTTGACTTGTGCCGATAGGGCTGCATCACCGTACATTCTGCCACAAATACCACAAAGCATACAACAATAGAATACTTTTGCCGTATAAAGGCAAACTCTTAACCAGAGTTTGATTAAATAAGGAAAGAAACATGATAGCTTTTCAATAGACTTGTACGCCTCTGTAATTCATATCATTGAGCAGCCTGCACTTAATAGAAGGTGGCTTTTTTGTTTATTGTCCGTGATTTGTATCATGTGGCCAGGGGATTCAATGGCGCAATTACCGGTCAATGGCTCGAACTTAAGAACTCAAACAATTTTTTACAGTGATTCTGCCATCATTCTAGACACTGTTTCGGTCATTCCCATTTCACTTTTGTATGATTCCAGAATTGACTTACTCGGATCAGATCTTGTTTCTTTTGAACACAATTCCCTGATATTCAAACCTCAATTTGCGAATCAATATGATATTTCAAAACCTTTGATTCTGCGTTACAGAAAATTGCCTGTAAATTTCAATAAAACTTTCAGGCGGGTGGATACCACTCTTATTCAACGCAAAGGCGATATCAACTATATAGGATTTGCATATGAACAGGAAACAAATGCAGCGGGATTAGCTGATTTCAGAGGAATTGATTATAGCGGCAGCTTTTCCAGAGGATTATCATTTGGCAACAGACAGAATCTTGTGCTCAATTCAAGCCTGAATTTGCAATTAGCCGGTACAGTGGGATCAGATATACAGATCCTGGCAGCGATATCTGACAACACTATTCCAATACAACCTGAAGGTAACACGCAGCAATTGCAGGAGTTCGACCGTATATTCATTCAAATCAGCAAAGACCAGCACACCATTCGGGCCGGTGATTTTGAAATAGGAAGACCCGATTCTTATTTTTTGAATTATTTTAAAAGAAGTCAGGGCGTCATGTATAGTAATGTTACCAAGCTAGCACCGGGTAAAATGCTGCATTCCACTGGAAGCTTTGCCATTTCGAAAGGTAAATTTCGTCGTCAGTTCATTCAGCAAATTGAAGGAAACCAGGGACCTTATAAACTCACGGGAAATGATAATGAACTATTTATTATTGTTTTGGCAAATACGGAAAGAGTTTATCTGGATGGAGCGCTTATGAACAGAGGTCTCGAAAACGACTACGTGATAGATTACAATCGTGGAGAGGTCATTTTTACTGCCAAAAGATTGATTACAAAAGATGCAAGGATCATAGTTGAATTTGAATACACGGATCAAAACTATTTGCGATCCATGTACACTGTGTCTTCCACTTATGAAGATGAACGATGGAAACTGGACTTCAATGTCTTCAGCGAACACGACAATAAAAATTCACCCGGCAATCAATTTTTGAGTGATGAAGATAAACTACTGCTGGCCCAGATTGGGGACAGTCTTGAGGGGGCATTTGTTAATAGTTTTAGACCGGTAAACGATGAAAACCCTTCTACCAATGCCATCACTTATTCCTTGAGAGATACCACACTGGAGAATGGTCTTACCTTTCAAAATATCCTTGTATTTGATACGGATGTAGAGAAAGCCTTGCTCACCGCAGGATTTACTGATCTCGGAGAAGGTATGGGAAACTATATCATCGGCAACAATCTGGCTAATGGCCGGGTATATGAATGGATATCACCTGATCCTGTCACCGGCATTCCCAGAGGAAGATTCGAACCCAGGCAGCGAATCATTACACCCAAAAAACAACAAATGGTCACTATGGCCAGCCGATATAAAATCAGTAAAACTGGGGCTGTAAGAGCAGAATTGGGTGTCAGTACACTTGATCGGAATACTTTTTCCAGAGAAGATAGCGGAGATGACAATGGTCTGAGTGCATTCGTCGAGTATAAAGATCGGATTCAAAAGGATACTTCTTCTAAATGGGCATTTGAACCTTCTCTTATATATGAATTTAAAGGCAGGAATTTTACTCCGGTTAATCCCTACAGACCTGCGGAGTTTCAGCGGGACTGGAATATAGATCCGCTCGTCAGGGTAGATGAGCATTATTTTGCTGCCGGTATGAATGTAAAACATAAAACCCGGGGTAGTGCATTGTATCAAATCGGAGGATTTGTTCAGCAGAATAATTATCAGGGATTGATTCACAGGTATGATCTTGCGACAGAGTATAAAGGGCTTGCACTCAAAATCTATGGATCAGAATTAAATGCTAAAGGGATTCAGCAGGAGACCAGATTTTCAAGACCCAGAATTGATATCAATCAGGTTTTGCATGAAAAGTCAGGTTTGAAAATCGGCTTTTACGGAGAAAGAGAAAGAAATGAAACAAGAGCAACTAATTCAAATGAGCTGGCTCCTCAGAGTTTCTCATGGGATATTGCACGCTTTTATCTTTTGAATCAGCAAACAAAAAAATTCAGATATCAGCTGAGCTTTACCTATCGTGAAGATTGGCTGCCATCCCTTGATGTATTCAAGACGGTCACCAGAGCCAATGAATTTCGTGCTGAAGGTGCATGGCAAACCGGTCCAAAGTCTTCCTTACAGTGGAATCTGACAACCAGAAACATGGAGGTACCCGATACTTCATTTTCCAGCTTCAGGCCGCAACAGACTTATTTGGGCCGTCTGACATATCAGTTTGTGGCCTTGAAAAATGCTTTGCGATCCAATACAAGTTATGAAGTCGGATCAGGTCAGGAGCCCCGTCTGGAATTTACATATGTCGAAGTGAGACAGGGAGAAGGACAGTATATTTGGAATGACCTGAATGGAGATGGAATTCAGCAACTGGATGAATTTGAAATCGCTCCTTTTCAGGATCAGGCCAATTTTTTGCGAATAGCAACTTTGACAAGCGATTTTGTCCGGACAAACAATATTCTCCTGAATCAACAACTCATTCTGGATGCAAAGCCTTTATGGTTTAATGAAAAAGGGTTGAAAAGATTTTTGAGCAAATGGTCCTGGCAAAGTAATCTCAATCTAACACGAAAAGCCGGCGTCGAAGCAGATATTTCCCGCTGGAATCCTTTTGAATTAGGATTTGATATCCCTGAAATCATTGCCATATCATCCGTAGCCCGCAACAGTATTTTCTTCAACAGAGCTGACCCTGTCTATGAAGTACAACTCAATCTGACTTCACTAAGAAGTAGAAACCTCCTGACCACCGGATTTGAAAGCAGAAGAAATACCGAACAAAATATCAACATCAGATGGAATCCCGGTAAAGGAGTAAGCATACAAACCAGAGCGCTGCAGGGATTGAAAATTAATGATTCCGAAGCATTCCAAAACAGATCTTACTTAATTTATTTTCAGGGTCTGGAAGTTGAAAGCACCATTCAGCCGGGACAATTGATCCGCGGTATAGCCCGATTAAAATATCGTGGACAACAAAACAAACTGGGAGATATGAATGAAAAATCAGAACAATATGAGATTCAGACGGAAATGACAATAAATGAGGGAAATAAATTTTCCTTGCGCTCCGGATTAACGTATTCATATATTACTTTCAATGGTGTTGCCAATTCACCACTGGAATTTGCTATGCTGGAAGGGTTGAAAAACGGCAATAACTTACTGTGGAATATTCAATTCGAAAGGAGAATGTATAATAATGTTCAGTTGGTTGTAAGTTATGAAGGCCGCAAAACTGGTGAACTGGCAATTGTACACCTCGCCAGAATGCAGCTTCGGGCTACTTTTTAATTTTTTTAGTAACTTTATACTCCATTTTCGGCTTTTTGCCAATTTATGGAATTTGATTGACCTTGATCACAATGTTTTATTTCGCTAAATTCAACGCCTAATCGTATGAAAATCACACGTTTTCACGCATTTATTTTTTTAATATCTTCCATCGCCGTTGCATCCGGATGGTTGTTGCTCAAGGATAATTTTCAAAGCACAGGTTCAGTCAGATACACTGAAGATGGCTTTGTCAAATTGAGTAAGGAAGAGCGGATGAACCGTTCGTTTGAACTGGAGTTTCTAAAAACAAGAGACTTATCTACTAATGAAGTTCCAAGAGAAAGATTGTTGGCAGCTGCTGAATATACGCAGGAATTACTGGCAGCCACTGCGTCCCGCCGAAATGATTACAACTTCAAATGGCAGGAAAGAGGTCCCAATAACGTATCCGGAAGAACCCGGGCTTTATTTGTTGATTTAAGTGACCCATCGGGTAATACTGTTTGGACAGGAGGTGTTGCGGGGGGTATCTGGAAAACAACCAATATGTTGGATGACAGACCGTTCTGGCAGCCTGTCGGAGATTTTTACGAAAATATGGCAATTGCATCTTTGGCTCAGGATCCTGTAAATCATAACATTATGTATGCGGGAACGGGAGAAGGTTTTAACAACGCAGATGCGGTCAGGGGATTGGGAATTTTCAAATCAGTAGATTCAGGACAAAGCTGGGAATTGATTTCCAGCACCAGAAATGCTAATTTTCGATATGTAAACCGTCTGGCTGTGAATAAAGATGGACATATATTTGCTGCTACTAATGATGGAGTTTTTCGTTCGGCCAATGGGGGACAGACCTGGGTAAATGTTTTAAATGGCCGTGTTGGAGATCTTAGAATTGCAACAGATGGCCTGATATATGCAGGCGTGTACAGCACAGGAATATTCAGATCTGAAACCGGAATTTCCGGTTCCTGGCAAAGGCTGACAGAGGGTTTTCCTACGACAGGATATAGCAGGGTCGAATTTGCAATTTGTGAAAATAGCCCTAATGTTTTATATGCCACACTGGCCGGACCGGGTGGAAATGTAATGGGAATTTACAGATCAAATAATAGAGGCGATAATTGGGAATCCAGAGGGGTTCCAGGTGCTGTCGGTATGGAAAATTATGCCCGTGGTCAGGCCTGGTATGACTTAGCTGTTGGAATTGACCCCAACAATCCGGAGCGTGTATTTATCGGAGGGATAGATATTTTAGTATCAGGCAATGGAGGGGTCAACTGGACGCAGCTGACACAATGGTTTGGTGGTAGTGGATTTCAATATGCGCATGCCGATCAACACAATATTGTTTTCCAGCCCGGCAATTCCAATGTGATTTATTTTACCAATGATGGTGGAATATTCAGAACCACCAATGGTGCATCATCCAATCCAAATGTCAGATTTGTCAGTGACGGTTATAATGTAACTCAATTCTACGCTTGTGCCGTGCATCCTGAGGAAGGCAGGGACTGGTTCCTGGCAGGTGCTCAGGATAACGGAACCCAATTATTCAGAGAAGAAGGCATGAATAATACCGTGGAAGTAACCGGGGGTGATGGTGCTTTTGTTCATATTGATGAATTCAACCCCAATATTCAGATATCAAGTTATGTTTACAATGCATACAGAATCACAAATTCTTCCTGGGGTCAGGGTTTTACTTCCCGAAATGTAGGGAACAGCGACGGACTTTTCATCAATCCAACGGATTATGACAGTAAGTCTAAAACACTTTATGGAAGCTATAAAGATGGCATGTATTCCATGATAAAAGATGTGGGTGGTACCAATACAGTGGATTCAGGTTCTTTAAAATTAAGCAGTTTTCTTCAGGTAACTGCTGTATTAGTTGCTCCCAACACTGATAACAGGGTTTACTTTGGAACAAATGCAGGAAGTATCATCATGATTGACAGTGCCAATACTACTAGTGCAACTGCCAGAAATATCAGAAATGGCTCAGGTTTTGTTTCTTCTATTGCAGTTGAAGATGGCAATGAGAACCATATTGTTGTGACATATAGCAATTATGGTAGTCCAAAGATTTTTGAAACTAAAAATGGTGGTACAAACTGGATAAATATTACCGGTAATCTCCCCGATATTCCGGTAAGATGGGCTATTATTTCACCAAAAGATCCTAATCAGATTGTTATTGCCACAGAATTGGGAGTATGGATGACAGAAGGTGTCAATGGTACTCTGACTCAGTGGTTTCCAACTGAATCCGGACTTGCTAATACAAGAGTAGATATGCTGCAGGTGAGAAAATCTGATAATTTTCTTATAGCTGCTACCCATGGCCGTGGCTTATATTCAAGCCAGATTTTTGTTCAGGAAAGAGCGGTCATCAGGACAGAGCAAAGAATTTCTTATGTCAATTATCCCGTCACTTTTAATGACAAATCTGTGGGAGAGTTTGACTCCAGAGTATGGGATTTTGGCGATGGAAATACATCAACAGAACTGAATCCGGTTCACTCTTTTCAGGATACTGGTACATATGTAGTGACTCTTAGATTGAGAGATGATATCAATACATCGGTTAGCATTAAAATTTTACCTAATAAAGCAACACCATTTGCCCCGGATCAGCCGGGTTATTCCGGAACATTTGAAAATAACCAGGGAGATTTTGCTGCGTTTTCTATATCCGGATCAACTTTTTCACTTGGAAAATCAACATTTGCAGCCAAATCCGGTACCAAGAGCGGAAATTTTGCCTGGGTACTGGATATTGATCAACCTACTTATCAGCCCAATTCAATTTCAACTTTGTACACACCTATGTATGATTTCTCTGAAGAAGGCATATATGAAGTAGGATTCTGGGCCAAATTTGATATCAATCCCTCTGATGGGTTTCAGTTGCAATATACTTTGGATGGAGGCGCTACCTGGGCTCCGGTAGGTAGCCTTCAGACTGGTTGGTACAATTATGCCAGCGACAATAATGCAGGAGCCTTCGACAGAAATGAACCTTATTTTTCAGGGAAACAAGTATCATTTAAACAATTCAAATATAATGTCTCCGAATTAGGGGGATTAGGTCAGGTGGCCTTCCGTTTTCTATTCAGATCTCAGGGAGTAGGGTCCTTTCCGGGTCTGGCAATTGATGACTTTAGCATTCTTAAATTTACAGGAGAATTACTGACCAGTATCATTGATATTCAGGGTACATATACAAGTGATCGAAAGCTGAAATTAAATTGGAGGACCCGCCCGGAATACTTCTGTCAGGGCTTTAGAGTGGAACTGTCTCAAAATGGATGGGACTTCGACTCCGTAGGCTATATTCCTGCCAACCAATTCTCTGTCGAATTGAAAAACTATGAGTACATCACCCCTAATGACCGAAACAGAGATTTGTATTTCATGAGACTCTATGTTATCAATGATAGTGGGGATGGAAGGTATAGTAATAATTTCTATAGTAAAACAGTAGTCATTAGAAAAAATCTGAACGCTTTGGAAGTGTTTGATGCATATCCTACACTTGTATCCAGTTTTGTGAATTTTATTTTTACAGAAGTTGTTGATCAACCTGTAAGTTTTGAGGTGTTCAGCTCCAATGGCAAACAAGTGTTATCGCAGGAGCAAACCCCAGGGGCAGGCTTTTTCAGATTAGATCTGCCACAATTGCCTCCCGGAGTTTATTTTGTTCTGGTTGAAATACCGGGAACGGCATACCGCAAAACCTTAAAAATTGTTATTTCTTCATAATCGTATATTTAATTGTATGCTTCTAAGAGTTGGATTATTGTTGGCTGGCATTCTATGCTTTGCATTTCAGGGAAATGCACAAACCATTTACAACGATTATCATGATGGCAGGATTTTTCTAAAATTAAAAAGTCCTGTTGATCTGTCAGCCTATGGGATCAACAACAGAGCAAGTGACAGGCCAATGCAGAATCAGGATTGGTTTGATGATCTGGCAAGGACTTATAAGTTTACAGATTTTCAGGATTACTTTAAGCATTTAAATGACCCGAGGTTCAATTTGCTATATGAGGTATATTTTGACAAAGCTGAAGATATTGAGTCTTTAATTAAGGAACTACAAAGCCGCAAAGAAGTAATATATGCTGAAAAAGTACCATATCACAGATCAAGCTACAGACCAGATGATCTTAGGATCAATCAACAATATACGCTAACAGTTACACAGGCCTTTCAGGCATGGGATATTCACAGAAATGCCAACAGGCAAATAGTACTGGCCATAGTGGATGATGCAGTTCTGGTAAATCATGAAGACCTTGTAGGAAGTATGTGGGTCAATCCGGGTGAAATCCCCAATAATGGAATAGACGATGATAAAAATGGCTATATAGATGATGTGCATGGATATGATGTTGCCAATAACAGACCTGATCCAAGCCCGCTCGGTGGAAATCCATTTTCTCATGGCACTCACTGCGCGGGTATTGCAGGGGCCACAACAGACAATGGTTTAGGTGTTGCTTCTCTGGGATTTGATTGTAAAATAATGGGTGTAAAAACCAAATTGAATGGCAGTACAGGCCCTGGTTTAAACAATACTTATGCAGGTATAGTCTATGCAATTGCCAACAATGCCGATATTATTTCCATGTCTTTTGGATCCGGCGGAGGAAGTAGTACCGGAGACGGACTATTTACTTTTGCTTCAGAAAGAGGAACAATCTGTATAGCAGCAGCAGGAAATGATGATACAGATTTTGAGTTTTTTCCGGCAGCAGCCAGAAATGTAATTTCAGTTGCCTCTACTAATCCTGACGATACAAAGTCGGGTTTTAGCAATTATGGTCCTTGGATAGATATTTCTGCACCAGGTGCCGGAATCATGAGCACCCTTGCCGGCTCTGCAAATGAATATGGAAGCCAAAGCGGAACTTCTATGGCCTGTCCTAATGTGGCAGGTTTAGCAGCCTATTTATATGGATATCATCGCAATGTAACCCGCGACGATGTATTGCATTGTTTGTTGTCCACTGCTGATGGACTCGATGCAAAGAATCCTGACTATATAGGTCAATTAGGAGCAGGTAGAATAAATACTTTCAAAGCAATTGATTGCCTGGCCAACAGACCTCCCGACCCCAGAGCTAAATACCCTGTGGTACATTACATTAATGCGGCCACTCAATTTGAAGATAAAAGTCTCAATGGCCAATATAGTAAGTGGGAAATCCCTGATATTATTCAAATCCAGCAAGAAGTTATTGAAGTTAATTTTCCTGCTGCCGGGACTTACCCCGTGAGACTTGAAATAGCAGATGGATTTGCCTACCAGGGCGATATCCATATTTTACCTACATTAACATTACCATATACCAAAGGAACACCGAACTATGGAGGTGATTTCGAAAATGCAAACGGCCATTTTGCAGTTCATGAAGTTGCTGGTTCTCCATGGCAATTGGGTAGTTCAAGTATGAGCGGAAAAAGTGGAACACACAGCGGAAACTTTGCTTTTACACTTGATCCAGCAGAACGTTTTTATGCTCCTCAAACGCATGCAGTTCTTTACACACCCATGTTTGATTTCACAGAAAATGGGATGTACGAGTTGAGTTTCTTCGCCAAATTTGAAATAGGTACAGGTTTGGATGGGTTTCATGTAGAGTATACACTCGACAATGGACGCAGCTGGCAGAAGCTTGGTTATGAAAGAACGGATTGGTACAATTATACAAACACTTCCCTCGATATTTCTGCATATCCTCTGGGAGATTCCTATTTTTCCGGCAGACAGTCTACTTTCAAAAAATTTCGGTTCAATGTTTCTGAATTCAGCGGGCTTGCAAATGTCGCCTTCAGATTTGTATTCAGAAGCCAGGAGATTGGTTTCTTCCCCGGCCTTGCAATAGATGATTTTGAGATTTCCAAGCTGGACGTTGAGTTGCTTACCAAAGTGACTTCCTTCAGTGGAAATTTTACTCAGGATAGAAAAATTAATATAAAATGGACAACGCTACCCGAATACTATTGTCAGGGATTCAGAGTAGAAGTTTCGGTTAATGGCAGAGACTATGAAAATGTCGCTTATGTAAATGGTAATATATTCGATATCCAGTCCAATAATTATCAGTATACCACCCCTACAGAGAGAAACAGAGATTTATATTTCTACAGACTTTATGTTGAAAATTATAGCCCTAATGGAAATTATGAAGGTAGCTTTTACACAAATCCCATTGCCATCAGAAAAAATCTGGTCGGAACTGAACTTTATGATTTCATACCCAATCCATTCTCAGATTTTATCGACCTTACATTTTCAGACGTGCTGAAAGTTGACCTCGATTTTTCAGTATTTGACGTGTCCGGTAAGCAGGTATTTCAGGGCAAAATGCCTTCCGGTCAGGCATACTACAGAGTGAATATGCCTGATTTAGCTTCAGGTTCTTATTTCATGCAAGTACTTTATGGATCAAATTCTAACGAAACAAAAACAATCAAAATAATCAGACAGTAGAAATTCTGAACCAGTTTTTGTTGAGTCAAAATATATAATTACAAACCAAGCCAACTCCCGGATATGCATCTAAAGACAATAATGAGCCTGCTATTCATGAATTTGTGTATATTTTCCCTCCAGGCACAAATCAACTTTTGGAAAACTGCTTCCATTAAAGAATCCGAAGTAAAAGAAAGGAGAATTCAGCCCTCAAAATATGCGGTATTTGAATTAAATACTACGGCTCTTCGCTCATTATTAATCGAACAAAAGAGTTTAAGGCACAATGAGGCACTTGAGGTTTTTCTTCCCGATCCACAAGGAGATTTGATTCCTTTTAGTCTTAAAATGTCTCCCATCATGGAGTCGGGACTTGCTGCCAAATATTCTGATATTGTAACATTCACATTGAAAAGTCTAACATTTTCGGGAAGGGGGAGCATTACACAATTTGGTTTGCATGCCATGCTGCTGTCAGCTGAAGGAACTTATTTTATAGACCCGTTGAGCAATCTGAATGATACTGACCATCAAGTCTATTTTAAAAGCGATTATACACGGAGTGAGGCTCTTTCCTTCTCCTGTGAAGTAGAAAATAATCAGGATGAACTTCCTGCTAATAGTGAAACCTATTCAGACCCCGAAATCAAAACTTACTTCATGGGGCAGAAAAGAAGCGCGGCAGTTAATCTGCGCACATATCGTCTGGCTCTGGCATGTACCGGTGAATATGCACAGTTTCATGGTGGAAATGTAACAAGCGTTATGGCTCAGATGGTCATTGCTATTAATAGAGTGAATACTGTGTATGAGAATGATCTGGCTATCAGATTAATCATCATTGATGGAAATGATCAGTTAATTTATCTGGACGGGGAGACAGATCCGTATGCCAATAATAACGGTTCTACGATGTTGGGGCAGAATCAAACAACTATCAGCCAGACAATAGGATCAGCTAATTACGATATTGGCCATGTTTTCTCTACCGGAGGAGGTGGGATAGCTCAACTGGGAAGTGTCTGTGGAAATGGCAAAGCAAGGGGAGTAACCGGGCTGGGAAGTCCTACAGGAGATCCTTTCTATATAGACTATGTATGTCATGAAATCGGGCATCAATTCGCAGGGAATCATACATTTAATAATTGCAGCGGAAATGAAAACGCTTCTACATCATTTGAACCAGGTAGTGGAAGCACCATTATGGCATATGCCGGAATTTGCGCCTCAAATAATGTGCAGTTTAGATCCGATGATTATTTTCATGTGGGATCACTGGAAGAGATATTTGCTTTCTCAAGAAATGGCAATGGGAATAACTGTGCTACAATTATACCCACAGACAATTTTGACCCTATTGTTAAGATTATAAGTCCAAATAATAAAGTCATCCCAATTTCCACACCATTTGAGCTGGAAGGAAGCGCAACAGATGATACCCTTCAAACAATTCAATATAATTGGGAACAATATGATACCGGCCCAATCAGTGCATTGGGTAATCCAATCGGAAATTCTCCTTTATTCAGGTCAATAAAACCCGGTACCAATCCGGTTAGGATTTTTCCGGCATTAACAAATGTGCTTAATGGAACACGTACTACGCGTGAAGTGCTTCCGACCACAAGCAGACCACTTAATTTTAAATTTATTGCCAGAGATTTTGCCGAAGATGGAGGCGGTGTACACTGGGTTTCATTAAGCCTGAGCAGCACTTCTGAAGCCGGTCCCTTTGACGTACTCACACCTATGCCTGCAGATACTGTGGTTGTTGGTTCAATTGTTCAAATAAAATGGGATGTGGCCAATACCGACAAAGCACCCGTTAATTGTCAATTTGTAGACATAATCTTCTCCAGAAATGGAGGCAATGATTTCACAGATACACTTGTATCCAATGTGCCCAATTCAGGCTCAGCCTTTGTTCTCATTCCAGAAGGAGCAACTAATCAGGGAAGGATTAAAATTAAAGCAGTTGGAAATGTTTTTTTCGATGTGAATCCAGGAAATTTCAGGGTTGTCGATCCTGTAGCCCCTACTTTTAGTTTTATTGCAGGATCTCCATCAGAGCTCATTTGCGTCCCAAATAATTTGAGTTTACCTGTTGAAACAAGGGCATTGCTTGGATATGCGCATCCCATTCATTTGGAAGTAATCAATGCCTCAGTGCAAAATGATATTTCTTTTACTTTTCTTGATAATCCTCTGAGTCCGGGCGCTAATACTGCACTTGAAATCAATATAGGAGAAGTTGCAGAACCGATTTCTTTTCAGATCATGGCAACCGGACAAGATGCTGATACTATCATTTTCCCCGTACAATTATTTACCAGATTGGCGCTCAGCTCAGAAATGACACTTGTTTCTCCTGTATCAGGGAGCAATGGAATAACTGTAGTACCGGTTTTTGAATGGGAAAATGTAAATGGTGCATCTTTTTATGAATTGGAAGTTACGACCAATCCCAATTTTGCAGACCCGGAATTTTCACTAAATATTGATGATACCTCGACTCTTTTGAACGATTTGCTTTTGCAAAATACCCTTTATTTCTGGAGGGTCAGAGCAATTAATGAGTGTAGTAATACCGAATGGAGCAAGGTCAATACATTCTATACTGCCCTGGTAAATTGTGAGACATTCGACAAACCGGTGGATATTGCTATTTCTGCATCAGGAACTCCCACCATTACGAGTAGTATTGAAATAACAAATGATATTGAGCTGACAGATGTTTTTATTACAGGAGTAAGAGGCAATCACTCATGGTTCAACGAATTGGAATTCTACCTATCCGGACCGGATGGGACTGAGATCATACTTGTGCAGCGAAAGTGTGGTGCAGCAGCAGGAGCATTTAACTTTGGGTTTTCTGACGAGAGTCTGACTGAATTCTTATGTCCACCCAATCAAATGAAACAATCTTTACCAGCTCAGCCATTCTCTGCTTTCAAAGAAAAGAGATCTGCGGGAAGCTGGACTTTAACTGTGAAGGATACACGTGGCACGAGTGGCGGTCGATTATTAGGATGGGGTTTAGGACTTTGTGGTCCAGTCAATAGCAGTCAACCGGATTTAATCCGCAATGATTTGATGGTTCTCAAACCTGGCAGACAGCGATTTGTAAACAGTGACTTCCTTCTGGTTTTTGATCAATCAGTAAATGAATCATCACTAAAATATGTGCTGGTTTCTTCACCTGAAAAAGGTAAGCTGCTTCGCAACGGGGAAATATTGCAAATAGGTGACCAATTTACTCAGATGGAAATCAACAATAATTCAATTCTGTATGAACACCTCTCTGATTTGGAGGAAGAAGATTCGTTTGACTTCGTTGTGCTGAATGGAAATGGTGGTTGGATTGATGTAAATACCTTCCGAATCAATACTGATTCAGAATTTACTTCCTCCACAAAACAAGCAGATCTGAGTGATGATCTCAAAGTGTTCCCGAATCCTGCAGGCACTTCATTGAATGTATTATTAGAAGGAAGTTCAGGATTTACAGAAATTCAGATCCTGAATCATTTGGGACAAATCATAAAATTAGAAAAACTTGGTTTCGCCGCTAATCAAATCACCGTTGACGTACATCAAATAATCACCGGATCTTACTTTCTGAGAATAGTGGGTAAAGATTTTTCTGTTACAAAAGGAATTGTCATTGCGCGATAAGTATCTCTGAAGGCTCAATTCTAAAAATGCTGTAACTGTACCAGTTTGCTGTACTCTGTATTGCTTTGCATCAATTCATGATGTGTGCCTTGCTCAACGATATTTCCCTGGTGCATGACCAAAATTCTATCTGCATGCTGAATAGTCGAGAGTCTGTGTGCTATGATAATGGCTGTCCTGTTTTCCATCGCTTTATCAATGGCAGCCTGCACAATCCTTTCGCTGGCAGTGTCCAGTGAAGAGGTAGCTTCATCCAATAAAAATACCGGCGGGTTCTTAAGTATAGCTCTGGCTATAGTAATCCGCTGCTTCTGTCCACCACTCAATTTCACTCCCCTGTCTCCGATTATTGTCTGGTAGCCATTTTCTGCCTCCATGATGAAATCATGTGCGTAAGCCATACGGGCAGCTTCTTCTACCTGAGCCGTACTGATATTCTTTTGACCGAATACTATATTATTATAAATGCTGTCATTGAATAATATTGGGTCTTGGGTCACTATACCAAAAAGTCCCCTTAAATATGCCATATCCAGATCACGAATATCCTGGCCATCAATCCGGATGGAACCTGAATTGACATCATAAAATCTGGGTAACAAATCCAGAAGGGTGCTTTTTCCTGCTCCGGAAGGTCCCACAACAGCAATTTTTTCTCCTTTTTTGATAGTCAGATTGAGATGATTAATGACAGATCTGTCTGAAGCCGGATAAGTGAACGATACATCATTAAATTGAATGGATTCCTCGAAGGGCTGAGCTGGATGAAGCGTTCCGGTTTGCTGCTGTTGCGTATCGATTTGAAGGATTTCTTCAATTCTGTCATAAGCTGCGATTCCTTTCTTGATATTAAAAATTCCGTTGGACAATTGTTTGGCAGGATCAATCACATTGAAAAAAGCAAATAGAAAAGTCAGAAAGAATGCAGGATCTACACCGCTATTGAATACTTCCCTGCTACCCAACCAAAGTAAAATTGCCAAGGCTACTATTCCAAAGAACTCAGACATGGGTGAGGCAGCATCTCTTTTCCAGAGGATTCTGTCAAGCATTTTCTTAAATGTATTATTAGAATGCTGAAATTTCTGGAATAAATAAGATTCTGCATGAAATGCTTTAATCACCTTCTGCCCGGAAATACTTTCTTCCACGATGGATAAGGTTTCTCCTAATTGACCCTGCGCTGCTGATGAATTCTTCTTCAGGGTTCTGGAAACTGTTCCTATTAAAAATGCAATAATCACAGCCATCAGGACCACATATACTGTAAGCTGCGGGCTTACATATAGCATATAAAGGATACTTCCCAGAATAATAAATGGAGAACGAAAGATAGATTCCAGTACATTCAGTATACTCCATTCCATTTCCGTAGCATCAGCTGAAAATCGGGACAGAAGGTTTCCTTTCTTTTCTTCAGAGAAAAATCCAACCGGAAGATCCAGGATTTTTCTGTATAATGATTGGCGTACATCTCTTACAATTCCATTTCTGACAGGTGCGAGAACTACCAGAGAAAGGTACCTGAATAAATTCTTGAAGAAGAATACTGAAACCAGAAATACGCACATCCATGCAACTACGGTCTCTCTGCCATACATATCCATCCAGACTACCAGCTGATATTTCATGTAATCCAGTGCATTATCAGAAGTGAGCGGACCTGTTGGAGCCGTCTGATCAGTACTTTCCAGACCAAAAAGTAGTCTGAGAAATGGAATTAATGCCGGAATACTTATAATCGTAAAACACGCCACCATTAGATTACAGAGGGCATTTAAAAATACATTCCTCTTATATGGACGGAGTAACCGAAGTATTTTGAATAAGTCTTTCATGCAAATTTTCAGAAAATAATAGCCGAAGGGCCAAAGCTATGTCTCAATCGGGTTATTTCAATTACGGAGCCTAAAGGTATTAAAATACTTGCTTCTAGAAGGTTTGTTCACCAATGACACTGTAAAATCAACTCTTAGTATCAGGAGATTAAATGATATTGCTGTAAAAAAGTTGAGCCGGGAAATTCCGGCTCAACTTTAATTTATATCTCAATCTTTATAGTCAAAGGTATTCAGGAAACCGGTATGGAAATTACCTTTTCTGAAATCTTCATTTCGCATGAGTTTTTGATGAAAGGGTACAGTAGTCTTTATACCTTCCACGATAAATTCATCCAGCGCTCTTTGCATTTTGGTGATGCACTCTTCTCTGGTTTGTGCTTTGCAAATTAGCTTGGCAATCAGTGAATCATAATAGGGAGGCACAGTATAACCTGCATATACATGTGTATCTACTCTAACTCCATGTCCTTTTGAACTGTGGAAAGAGGTGATTTTACCAGGTGATGGGCGAAAATCATTATTAGGATCTTCAGCATTAATCCTGCACTCCATAGCGTGCAGCTGAGGAAAGTAATTTTTTCCGGATATCGGTAATCCTCCAGCTACTTTTATCTGTTCTTTAATTAGATCATGGTCGATAACTTCTTCTGTAACTGGATGTTCCACTTGGATTCTTGTGTTCATCTCCATGAAGTAAAAATCCCGGTGTTTATCTACCAGAAATTCGACTGTACCTACTCCCTCATATCGGATTGATTTACCCGCAAGAATAGCGGCTTCACCCATTTTCTCACGAAGCTCGTCCGTCATGAATGGTGAGGGTGATTCTTCTACGAGTTTTTGGTGACGACGTTGAATGGAGCAGTCTCTTTCTGAAAGGTGGGCTACATTTCCATGCTGATCGCCGATAATTTGGATTTCAATGTGACGTGGTTCTTCAATAAATTTTTCTACATAAATCCCATCATTCCCAAAGGAGGCTTTTGCTTCCCTTCGGGCTGTATTCCATTGTTCTTCAAATTCATCATCATTCCAAACTATACGCATTCCTTTGCCTCCTCCACCGGCCGTAGCTTTAAGAATTACGGGATATCCAATGTCCTTAGCAATTTTTTTACCTGATTTTATATCCTTCAACAAACCTTCAGACCCAGGTACTACAGGAACACCGGCTTTGATCATGGTTTCCTTGGCAGTTATCTTGTCTCCCATTTTACGGATCATTTCAGGAGTGGGGCCAATGAATTTGATTCCATATTCCTGACACACTTCAGCGAAATCAGCATTTTCAGCCAGAAATCCATATCCCGGATGAACAGCATCAGCATTGGTAATTTCCACTGCCGCCATTATTTTTGGAATACTAAGATATGACTGTGTTGAAGAAGGAGGTCCGATGCAAACTGCCTCATCTGCAAATCTTACGTGTAAGCTTTCTTTATCAGCTGTAGAATACACCGCAACTGTGGGAATCCCCATTTCTTTGCAGGTCCTGATGATACGCAGGGCAATCTCGCCTCTGTTGGCTATGAGTATTTTCTTAAACATATATTATTAGTTTACTTCGACCGAACTTTCCGGATGTAATCAGACATTGGGATCTACCAGGAATAGCACTTGATCATATTCTACAGGTGATGCATCATCGGCTACTATTTTTACCACTTTACCTTTGATGTCTGATTCAATTTCATTGAATAACTTCATGGCTTCAATGATACAAACCAAGGATCCCGGCTTGACAATGTCACCTACCTGAAGGTAAGGCGGTTTGTCCGGCGATGGTGACCGATAAAAGGTTCCTACCATAGGAGACTTGATTTCAAGTAAGCCTGAAGAAACTGCCGGAGGTGCCGGAGTATCTGCAGATGCGGCCGGTTTGCTGGATGCAGGAACCGGATCAGCCTGCTGATTTTGCACAATAGGCGGACTGGCAGGAGGAGGGCTATATGCAGGAGCATACTGTGGTGCACCTTTGTTCTCGTAGTATTTCTGAGAGCGAATCGTGATTTCAAATTCGCCTTCTTTCATTTTGAACTCCGCCAACTTGGAGCGATCTATCATTCTGATCAGTTCTTGTATTTCTTTGAAATTCATAAGCTATTATTTTGCACGTTCAATATAATCTCCTGTGGTCGTGTCTACTTTGATGATATCTCCCTGATTAATAAATAAAGGCACGCGAATTTCGGCACCTGTTTCGATTGTTGCCGGCTTTGATGCATTAGTAGCTGTATCGCCACGAAGTCCGGGCTCTGTGTACGTAACTTCAACTATTACATGAGAAGGCAGATCGATGGTTAAAGGTATTTCTTTTTCCGCATGAAAAAGAATTTCTACCTCCATTCCTTCTTTCAGAAAACGAGCATTGTCAATCATGTTTTTATTGATAGTCACCTGATCATAATTCTCATTATTCATGAAGTTAAATCCATTTTCTTCCTCATAAAGATATTGATAAGTGCGCCTTTCAACGCGAACATCATCAATTTTGTGACCTGAAGGAAATGTATTCTCTACCACTCTTCCAGTGGTGAGACTTTTAAGTTTCGTGCGTACGAATGCCGCTCCCTTTCCGGGTTTTACGTGCAGAAACTCAACTACTCTGTAGATATCATTATTGAATGTAATACAGAGACCATTGCGAATATCTGATGTTGAAGCCATAAAGATTTTTAATTATGAGGCGCAAATATAAGATTTATCCTTTGAACTAGTTGGGGTCATAAGCCCATTTAAGTAATGTGGCTCCCCAGGTAAATCCTCCGCCAAAGGCAGTAAGCACCAAATAGTCCCCTTTTTTAAGTTTATTTTCCCATTCCCAAATGCACAAAGGAAGTGTCCCTGAGGTTGTGTTTCCATATTTTTGGATGTTGATCATCACCCTGTCCAGTGACACTCCAAGGTCATCGGATACTGTTGTAATGATCCTCATGTTGGCTTGGTGAGGAACTACCCATTGTAAGTCAGCCGCAGTTATACCATTTCTGTTCAGGACATCCTGAACCGCTGAGACCATTCCTTTAACTGCCTGTTTAAATACAGTTTTGCCCTCCTGGTACACATAATGCAGTCTCTTGTCAATAGTCTCCTGGCTAGCCGGCAATGCAGATCCTCCTGCTTTCATGTGCAAATATTGTCTTCCACTGCCATCTCCATGTAAGACTGCATCTATAATTCCATTGCCTTCTTCATTTGGTTCCAGCATTACTGCTCCTCCCCCATCGCCAAAAATTACACAAGTGGTTCGGTCTGTATAATCAATAATAGAAGACATTTTGTCCATTCCCACTACGATCACTTTCTTATACCCTGTCTCAATAAATTTTGAGCCTACATTCAGCGCGAATAAAAAACCAGAACAAGCCGCATTAATATCAAATCCAAATGCATTTCGGATTCCTGCTTTATCACAAATAGTATTGGCAGTATCCGGGAAAATAAGATCTCCTGTAATAGTCGCACAGATTAATAATTCGACCTCATCCGGATGGGTTCCTGTTTTTTCCAGCAGACCTTCTACCATAATTTTACCCATATCAGAAGCCGTCATACCGGGAGTCTTCAGTATTCTTCGCTCTTTAATGCCGGTTCTCGAGGTAATCCACTCATCATTAGTGTCGACCATTCTCTCCAAATCCTTATTACTCAGGATATCTTCCGGAACATAGCCCTGAATACCGGTAATTGCAGCTCTTCTTTTCATACAAATGAATCAAATTAGGCGGCAAAGGTACGAATCCATGTCAATTCAAAAAATTTAGTATCATCTGGTTTCCTTTGCTGATACCCGTACTACAAACCAAAAAATATTCGTCTAATATATCGGTTTACATCCCGACAAAGAAGTTGAACTCGTTTTTTCGATAGTACTTTTAGCTAAGCGTTTGACCTGAAAAGATATAGATATTGAAATAAATCGAATTAATAATTTATTGAATGTATCTTCTTTGTTTAACTTTGCCATTTGTTGGGCTATTGTCCTCAATCAAAATTATTACTATGAAGTGTTTTTCTAAGTACATTTTGGCATTAAGCTTGTTTATTGTCATGACAGGTGCCGCCCAAAGTCAGGCCCAGGTAGACTTTATTAAAGGTGGTATGACTACCGCCAAAACAAGAGCCATTAAAGAAGGTAAACTTTATATGGCTTTCTTTTATACAGACTGGTGCCTTCCCTGTAAATGGATGGATGACAACACATTTAAAGATAAAGAGGTAGTAGAGTTTTTAAAAAATAATTACTTATCCGTCAAGGTAAATATTGATGATTTCGATGGCCATGCACAAAGGACTCAGTTCAATGTTGAATTTTTGCCAACTGTTATTGTATTTGATCAGGGCGGAGGAATTTTAGGTAAATACGAAGAATCTCTTTCACCTAAAAGATTTTTAGAGCTCATTCAGGGGCATCGTTTTGATCTCGCAAATAAAGCGATCAAACTTTCCGGCATACCTTCATCACCAAAGCAGGACGAGATTCCAAAATCAGTCCCTGTCACTCAGGCTAATGATGAAGTTGCAAGTAAACCTGAAAAAGCAAAAGATAAACCGGCAGATAAACCTGCAGATAAACCGGTTGACAAGCGCGTAGTCAATAACAAAACTGACAAACCAGCAGAAAAAACTTCAGAAGTAGTAAGCAACCCTTCTACCAAAGAAGCCGAAACCAAAAAACCTGATCCTGTTGTTGAAAAACCTGTAAGCAGCACACCTCCCTCTAAACCTAATACGACTGCAAATAATAATGTTGCTACTGCAGATGATGGCAGATATTATAGCGTACAGGTAGGGACTTTCAACAGGTTTGAAAATGCAGATCAGAGACGCAATGAGTTTAAAGAGATCTTCGGAGACGGAGTACATATAAAAATCGAGAAAAGCGGTTCCGAGACCATCTACAAAGTAATGATCGGCAGATACAAAGCGTATGATGCTGCAAAACCTTTGGTCAATTTGTTAAAGGAGCAGGGCTATGAAGGATTTGTAAAGGAAATCAATCAATAATATATCCTCCCTTGATTTGAAAGATCTGCTGATTACCAATATAGGAAGACTGCATCAGGTAAGAGACCATCACCACGGATTTTTATCCGGAAAGCAAATGATGGAATGGCCATGCATAGATCACGCCTGGTTGCGCATCAGATCCGGAAAAATAGTAGGATTTGGGACAATGGCGGAATTACTTCCCGAGCCCGGTCCTGTCCTGGATGCTGAAGGTGGCTGGGTTTTCCCCGGCTGGTGCGATTCACATACCCATATAGTATTTGCAGCGAGCAGAGAACAGGAATTTGTCGACAGGATAAATGGGCTGACTTATGAAGAAATAGCAGCTAATGGGGGTGGCATTTTGAACTCAGCAGTCAAACTGGCATCTGCCACTGAAGATGAATTATATGAAAATGCTTATAAAAGACTTCAGGAAATAATTAGTTACGGGACTGTTGCAGTTGAGATCAAAAGTGGTTATGGATTAAGCCTTGAATCTGAGCTGAAAATGCTGAGAGTAATCAAGCGACTAAAAGAATCTGCATTAATAGATATTCAATCCACTTTTCTGGGGGCCCATGCCATTCCTTTGCCTTACCGACATCACAGGGAAGAATATATCAGAATCATTATTGAAGAAATGCTGCCTGAAGTAGCTTCACAGAATTTAGCAGATTATTGTGATGTGTTTTGTGATCGCGGGTTTTTCACGCCGGAAGAGACCATTCTCATTTTGAATGCCGCTTCAAAATATGGTTTGAAAGCAAAAATTCATGCGAATGAACTGGGTATTACTGGTGGTGTTCAGGCAGGAGTAGCATGTGATGCGCTCAGTGTCGACCATCTGGAAGCAATGGATCAGGATGCAATAGATGCATTGAAGGGGACAAAGACCATGCCTACCCTATTGCCGGGGACAGCATTTTTCCTTGGTATGGAGTTTGCGCCGGCGCGTCAAATGATCGATGAAGGGCTTCCTGTAGCACTTGCCAGTGATTATAATCCGGGATCCACACCCTCGGGCAATATGCCATTTGTAGTGTCACTTGCCTGTATAAAAATGAAAATGTTACCGGAAGAAGCCATGAATGCTGCAACCATTAATGGAGCTTACGCCATGGAACTCGAATCTCAATACGGGAGCATACAAATCGGTAAATGGGGAAGCGTTTTTATAACACCTGCCTTATCTTCTCTCGCTTATATTCCATATGCCTTTGGAAGTGATTTAGTTCAATCTGTTATTATAAAAGGAGACTTGGTGATAAAAAAGCGTCATAATATATAATAGCTCCCAACCTCAACCGTTTTTGTGTAGTTAATTCACGTGAAAGCATTCCGGCAAAATATATCAGGTTTTTATTAATTATTCCTTTCTCTTCCTGATACCACAAAAGGCAATTAAAACGTATCTATATGTCAATGTTGAAATCTTTGTTTGACGTTAAAAATGCAGAGAGTAAGATTAGAATAGACAGTAGGTGAACAAGGTAATATGTTAAAAATAATTGTAATAAAACAATATTGATCTATCTTTGCGCTCTGAACTGAATACTAACCCCCATGTTTATTGAAATACTTCCCATGATTCGAAATTATAGTCTGTTTTTATTTTTTTTCGTTTCAGCTTTCACTTTGAGTGCACAAAAGCCAACTTCAATTCAAAAAGGTGCCTCCGCAAGTGCCAATGGCAGCAGAGCTTGTAGTGATCAATATGCAGGCACAGTCACCAGATCAAACTTTACCGGCAACAGCAATGACAGAATGGGTGAAACCATTTACATGTGTTACAATGATAGAATTACATTTACAGGTAATAATGATGCTGATCTTACAGGTGATCCCATATCTGGCACCGCCCCCGGAATTGGCTATGCCTTTTACAGCTGCAGACCTACTATTTCCGGACCCACACTGGATGATATTTTAACGGATCCATGTATTTTTCAAGGCCCTCCTGCACCAGCGCTTGGACTTTACCTTGATAACGGAGGGAATGCAAATGGCACACAGACTTTCATTAATGCAGGTTTTCTCCAAAACACCTTCAATGGGGGAAATCCTTTACAGTTATGGTTTTCTTTGATAACAGTGGATGACTTCGCAAATAAGGCATATGAAGGAACACCTTCAGGCTTGTGTACCAATGCTAATGTGGCCACTGCTTTCAGCGTGGTATACCTGAATGAAATCAGAATTTCATCCTTGTCAGTTCCAGCGCCCAATGCACTAAACGGGAGCTTTATAGTGAATGGTGGCTTGCCTCAGTTTGATCCAACAGGCCCCGGGAGGTTTTATACGTCTATAGAAATAGAGCTAATCAGTAACCCTGCAATTAAAGGCACCATCACAAACCCTGCCAGCATTACCCATGGCGCCACAGTGCAGTTTACAGTCCCTCAGGCAGGTAATTACAGAGTTCGTGTAAGGGATGGTAAATCTTGTCCGGGTGAATTCTCATTTTCTATGCCACGAAATCAGGTGGAGTTTCAAATGACAACTGTTGATGTTACTCCGGGACAACTCTTTTGTATTCCGGTTACGGTGAGCAATCTTGTGGATGCATTATCTGTTCAGTTTTCAATCAACTGGGATCCAACTATCATTAAATTTAATGCTCCGAATATTCCCAATCCGGCTCCTCTTCCGGGTATGACCCTGGCTAATTTCCAATTAGGGAATGGACCGAATGGCGAGCTATTTTTCATTTGGTTTGACAACAATCTTGATCCCGCTAATTTGCCGGACAATACTGTTTTATTTGAACTTTGTTTTACTGCTATTGGCTTTCCAGGAAACATGACCGATTTGTTATTTACCGACAGACCGGGATTTGTAGAAGTAGACACACCAAATGGAATAGCAAATTTTACAACCATTAATGGAAAAGTTAATATCATCAATCCCACAGTCCTAACGGTTTATGGTCGCAGCTGCAGTACTGCATCAAATACAGGAACAATCACTTTTTCAGCAGCAGGAGGAAGAGGGCCATATATGTATGAATTGAATAATAGCGGTGGTGTAATCGCAAGTGGTATATTTAATACAGCAAATGATTTAATTACACTTTCAAATTTAGTGCCTGACACCTACGCTGTAGAAGTTACAGATGCTGATGGTAATATTTCTATTCTTAACATTACAGTGGCTTTGGCCGCTCCTATATTTGTAAATGTTACTCCTACTAACCCAAGATGTGTGGGAGACAGGAACGGACGTGTTCTGGCATCTGTAGGTGGAGGAACCATGCCATATATTTATAAATGGTCCACCGGACAGTTTGGAGTCAATGAAATTACTACCCTACCTGCCGGATTCTACGGAGTGACAGTTATCGACAATAATGGGTGTTCCGCAGAAGCTTCGACTACTTTAGGCGTGATCGGTATTACGAGTAATATAACATCCACGCCTCCTTCCTGTTCAGGAAAGAATGATGGAACCGCCACAGTCGTGCCAACCGGTGGAGCAGGCCCTTACAATTATTTGTGGAGTGGCGGAGGGACCTTGAACACAAAAACGAATTTGTCTGAAGGAAAAGTCAGGGTCACCATTACTGACACTAATCTTTGCAGCCATCAGGATTCCATTACACTGGTTCCGGCAAAAGTCCTTTCTCTTAATACAATTAGTTTTGATACACCTTCTTGCAGAGGCGATTCTGATGGAAGTATTTGTATAAATATTACAGAAGCCGGCGGTTCTCCTCCTAATCTTCCATATACTTTTATCTGGTCCGGAGGAACTGTAGTCAATACCTCTCCCAGTAGTTGTATCAACGATTTACCGACCGGAGTATATAGTGTTCTGGTAAGAGATGGCGATGGGTGTGAAATTGATTCGATTTTTGAATTACCCAATCCTCTTGCACTCACATTGTTTGTTTTTGGGCTGGATAGTGTTTCGTGTAATGGCCCCGGAAACGACGGAGCTATTACAATCATTGCCGGAGGTGGAACCTTGCCTTATGATTTCAACTGGAACAACGGAGCTTATTCCGGAAACCAACTTCAAAATCTGCCCGCAGGCATGTATGATTTAGTACTGACTGATGGGAATGGATGTACCATTACCGCCAGTTATGAAATTCCCACCAAAGGAGCAGAGATTAGTTTTACTACTACTCCGGTTACTTGTCAGGGTGGAACAGATGGGACAGCAACGGTCATAGTCAATGATCCTGCGGCAACCATTTTATGGAGCACCTCCGCAGTCACGAATACTGTGACAGGTCTCAATGCAGGTTATCATTTTGTAACAGTCACTGATGCCAGCGGATGTGCCAAAGTGGATTCCGTATTCGTGGATGAGCCGCTCCCTCTAATAGTTGATATTTTGAATGTTTCTCCTAATTGCCCGGGTGGAAATGACGGCACCATCGACATACAGGTAAGTGGGGGCCAGGGGCCATACACCTACCAGTGGGGACATACTACTGCTGCCACACCCACTCTTACTAACCAGAGAGCAGGATCTTATAATCTTACAGTGACAGATGCCAGTACATGCGGGCCACAGACATTTACAATTGAACTCATCAATCCACCATTTATAACCTTTAGCTTTGGAATTCCTGAAGCTGTTTCCTGTGATAATACTGATTGTGACGGATCCATTACTTTGACGCTTTCTGACGGTGCAGTATTTGGAGGATCTTTTGATGTAGTGTGGAGCACAGGACAGACCGATCTGGGCGTTATGGCCAGTACAGCAATAAACTTATGTGCCGGTCAGGTAACAGTTACGGTCACAGATGAAAATGGATGTATTGAAACCAACAGTGCCACAATACCAGTTCCGGATATGATGAGATTGAGACCGGGAGCTTCCATAATAAATGATGTATCGTGTTTTGGACTTGCAGACGGGTCTATTAATGTAGAAGTAGAAGGAGGATCTGGTCCGTACAATTATGTATGGCCAGGAC
Source organism: Saprospiraceae bacterium (assembly GCA_022841345.1). GTDB lineage: Bacteria > Bacteroidota > Bacteroidia > Chitinophagales > Saprospiraceae > SLDF01. Next base: position 46,238 of record JALHRR010000023.1, on the reverse strand, counting down.
TTATGACAAACGGACAAACACTGAATAACTTATCTGCAGGCAGTTATTTGTTAAATGTGGAAGACACAAGAGGTTGCGTTTTTGATACCATACTGATCATCAATGAGCCTGCACTTCTGGAGTTAAATATTGATTCTCTGGCTACAAGTAATTTGGGATGCTCCGGAACTGTAGATGGTCAGATAACAGTAGTACCGGTTGGTGGAAATATTGGCGACATGGTTTATAAATGGACACCCGATATTTCATCAACCAATGTTGCATCAGGATTAGCCGCAGGAACATACGTAGTAACAGTTTTTGATATTAAAGGCTGTAGCGCCTCAGCCTCTTATACAGTAACCGAGCCGGTACCTATCATAGCAACCATTCCTGTGCCCATTGAACCTATTTGTTTTGGTCAAACAACTTCCATTACAGTAACTACAGCATCCGGGGGATCAGGACCTCCATACTCATTCAATGTTGACAATGGTCCACTGTCTCCCTTAGGAATAAATACACCCATTCTTGCAGGAGAACATCTGATTAGGGTATTTGATAGTAAAGGTTGTACATATGATGAGACCATCATTGTGAACCAACCACCTCCGGTCATCGTGGATCTGGAAGATGAAATAACTATTGACCTCGGAGATTCCATCACCCTTGTTCCTATCATACAATCTATTGTAGGAGTAGATGAATATATGTGGAATAATGGAAGCACTCTTACTTGTGATGATTGCCCCGAACCCACTGCTTTCCCTCAGGGAAGTACCACATATACCCTGACAGTGATCGATCAGAATGGTTGTATGGGATCAGATAATATTACTATCAAAGTTTCTAAACGCAGATATGTATTTATCCCTGATGCATTTTCACCAAATTTAGACGGAGTGAATGATGTATTCAGTGTTTACACAGGTAAGGGAGTTGTGTCCATTAATAGCATGAGGATCTTCAACAGATGGGGAGATATGATGTATGAAAATAAAGATATCGAACCGGGCTCTTTTGGCTCTGTGGGTTGGGATGGCAGATTCAATGGCAGAATGATGGACACAGGAGTCTATATATATGCAATTGAAATCTCTTTTCTGGATGGCACCACCTTACTGTATAAGGGTGATGTAACACTGATCCAAAGATAATTCAGAGGTTCTTAAACTGCTTTGATGGACGACAGCATTTCCAGAATGGACAATTGTTCAAAATGAATAGCATTTATCGGTTCCTCTATTCCTTTTCTTTTTTAAAGATTTGTCGTTCCAATTATAACTGAATAAAAGGTGCAAGTCCGCATGATCCAGTCGGTCTGAGTTGAAAAATGCACTCACGTTATTAGAGCCGAGCGTGAAATATCCGGCTCTGATTGATAACCCGGGTGAGTAAGTTTGCCAATTGGTTAGTGTCGCGTAAGGAAAAACTTTCCAGTAGCGAAAATTATACTGGACACCAACGATTAATCTTGGATCAGCGAGTGAAAATGGAAAAGAAATGAGCGACTGAATCTGCAAATTTGGATCCATGTGTATTAGAAAAGAACCGGAAAGCGATCCCTTTGTTGGGACCAAAACCTTATTTACAGTGCTCATTCCGGCCTCCCTGCCCAGGGCTTGTTCCTCCAGTTTTGCTGAATAACTGCGCAGATCATTAAATGAACTAAAATCAGCAGAATTTAACTCTATCGCTCTATCAAACGCAATATCATGACTTTCTGTAGATTTGTAATATTCAATAAATCCAAGTTGATTTAAAGCAAGCATTGCCTCCCATTTTAAAGATGATTTTTTGGGCCTTATGGCTATTCCAAAATCAAGAGATGCCCCTTGTCCGTTTACTTTCAGCTTATACTTACTGAGCGTTTCATTTGTATAAGTATAATGCCAGTGAATGGATGCATTTGAAATACGTACACTATTATTTTCGAGCTTGGTCCAGGCATCTATATCCTGATTCATTCGCACTCCAAGCATATCCAGTCCGAAATTCCATTGTACGTTCATACCTACATTCACATCCCAGTCTGAAAAAGAAATATTTCGGGACGCATGCGCTCCAATTGAGCCCATGCTCATTGCATTTCCAGAAAATGATCTGATATTAAATGGTTGATTGGTTCTTTTAGAATCGTAAGAAGGATAATTGATTTCATCAGGAATATTTCCGGCAGAACCCAGTACACTAAGTCTGGAATAGATTCCAACACTCCACTCTGAGTTGATTTTATACCAGAATGCCGGCCCAAATAAAGTGGCTTGCCCGGCAGCCTGATATCTTGAGCGTCCCGTATGAAAGTCCAAACCTATAGCGTCCATTTTGGAACCAGCAGCCTCATCAGCCTGCATGGTCCGGAGCATATCAACTTTAGACCTCAGTTCAAAAAGGTTGGTATTCTTTAAGTAAAAAATATTGCTATAGAAATTTGCCGAACCTCCTGTGATTAGGATGTCTGATTTCATCCATACAGGATGAAAGGATGCTGGAAAGTGCTGCATTTTAAATGCCGGTAGCTGATCGTCAGCCAGGGCAGATGTTAAGGTTTGTCCATTAACAGGGTGCAAAATCCAGACACATATAACCCAAAGGGCTAAATGTCTCATGATATAACAATTTATGTGCGCTCTAAAAACACAAAGGTATGTCTAAGAAAAAGATCAACACTATGATTACAGTTCTTTTTTGCTCAAAAGATCAAAGTATGACCCTTCACTGACACAGAATCATATGATTCTGAATGAACTACATGCAAAATTGAAAGAATTTCTCAGGGTAGGATAAAGAAAGATCCGGGAGACTAAAACTGATTTTTCCACATCATGGATTCCACAGGCTTGATGGAACGCTGATTATACTTGGCCCCCAGCTTGCGATTATAATAATTCTCAATTTCGCCATCTACCTTGAAATAAATAAGCTGTCCGATCGGCATTCCTGCATATAATCTGACGGGCTGCACACAGGATATTTCAAGAGTCCAGGCATTACAAAAGCCTACATCGCCTTTACCGGCAGTAGCATGAATGTCAATGCCAAGTCTTCCTACACTGGACTTGCCTTCCAGAAAGGGCACTGCATTGTGCGTTTCTGTATACTCTTCCGTGACTCCCAGATATAATGTCCCGGGCTGAAGTTCAATTCCTTCCGGCCCGATCTCGAAATGCTCTATGGTATTGTGCTTTTTTGCATCCAGAACCCTGTCTTTATATACAGCAAGATATTTACCCAAATGAACGTCATATGAATTTGTACCCAGACAAGCCGGATCAAATGGTTCAATCAAAATTTCACCGGTAGCAATTGCCTCCAGTATTTTTTTATCAGATAATATCATGGCCTGTGTTTGTTCTTAAGTCATTAAAATGCAGTGCAAATATAAACGATTAATTGAGCAGGATACCCTGCTGTCTGCATACTCATCCAAATCATGTCAAACTTCAATTTTCCAAACCTTTATCATTCTGTCATCACCGGCACTTATCAGCGTTTCAGTATCCAGCCAGAGAACAGCATTTACAGAATGAGTATGAGATCTGAATTTGAAGACATCGAGAACTTTCAGCAATTCTAAGTTTTCCGGCTTCCATATTTTAACAGATCTGTCCCTGCTCGCTGAAGCCAAAAGAGATCTGTCCGGATGCAGAGCTAAATCATTGATTGTGTTCATATGTGCCGGTATCGAAACTAAATTTTCAATTCTTTCTCCCAATAAATTGAGATTCAATCTGGCATCTCTCCCGGCAGAAAAAAATTGATCAGCTGAACCCTGAATCATGCAAAATACAGAATTGTCATGTAAGGAATTGTCGATACTTTTTAAATCAAAAGTGATAACATCCAGGAGGAATATCTTGTGTTCAGAACCGGCTACAAGTAGTTGGTTTGATTCCGGAATTAATATGACAGATCTGAGCGCTTTGCCGGATAATTGTGTGCTGAAGATCAGATTCAAAGATTTACTCCCCAGAACCCGCAGCCATCCATCTCCACCCGCAGTGAAAACAAAATCATCATTAGCAGCGATAGAATAAATGCCCTTTGAATGGATATCCAGCTTTCTCAAATCCTTTGGTTTACTCAAATGACAACTGATAAGCATCCCATTTTTGGTACCCATAAGAAGATGATCATTTTCGATCACATTCATACAATATAAACTATCTGTATCCCTTGCAACTAATTGCCCTTCAGCAGAAGTATGAGGTTCCCATTCCACTACATAACCTTCACCCCCACAGGAGTAAAACGTTCCCGGGCGGTGACCCGGAATTAATTTGTAAATTGCGGCCTCATGTCCGCTTAATGTATGTATAAGAGAAACCTCCATATAGGATTTTGCTACAAAATCAGCTTTATTAGTGATAGATGCCGTTAGTTTATAGAAAAAATTTAGAAGATCATTGCATCATTGGAATCTGGGAGATCACAGAGACTGAACAGTACTTTCTGGAGCAACTGAATTTTTGGCCGGAAGAACAAGAACATTTGAACCAGATAAAGGGCAGAAAACGGATTGAATGGCTGGCGGTGCGACAGTTGGTTCATACACTGAGCGAACGGGATATTCGGGGGCCCATATTAAAAGATGAGCATGGTAAACCATTTTTGAAAGATTCTTCGTTTTTTATTTCCATGAGCCATACCAAAGGATTTGCAGCTGTGATTGCTGCTCCTTACGAGGTAGGAGTAGATATTCAGGAAAGATGGTCCTCGATTTTAAGACTCAAAAAGAAATTTGTAGGAAACAGTGAAATCTCAATAGTAGAGAATGCAGAAGACGAAATAGCAGCTTTACATATTCTTTGGGGTATAAAGGAGGGACTGTATAAAGCATATGGGAGAAGAAAAATTGACTTTAAAATGCACCTTTTTGTGGATACATTTGAAATAAAGGCCTCAGGTGGTTATACTACTGCACAAATAAGATTAGATAATTTTCAGCAGACATATGATGTTCATTATGAATTATTCAGGGATATTTATTTTGTTTATGTCAGGAAAAAAGAAACTTCGTAGAATGAGAATCTTTAAAGTATTCACATTGAGTGCCATTGCTGCCATTGTGTTATCTGCCTGTGGAAATAAGGAACCTCGGTTACCTTCTGATTTTGAAGAATTTTATGAGCGTTTTCACAATGATTCTGCTTACCAGATGGAACATATTATTTTTCCATTATCAGGTATGCCAGGTGGTTTAAATGAAGAAAGTCCTATAGATGATAGCTTCAAATGGTATCCAGAATTTTGGGAACTTCACCGGCCTATGATAGATGATGACAATGAATTTATCCAGCAAATAACCATTCTGGATGAATTCACCATTGTGGAGATTATCAGGTACAGGAAGACCAGATTCGGAATGGAACGCAGGTTTGCAAAAATGGGGGATGAATGGTTTCTGATTTATTATGTGGGAATGAATTTGATGACTGAATCGAGTGACAGGGATATCCTTGGCGATAAAGCAGATCAGCTGAATGATGGTGGGCCGGAATCTCCAATAATAGAGATTGAAGAACAGGAAGTACCTGAAGAAGAGCAGTAATTTTATGATAAATACTGCAAGCCTTCCGGACCTTATTGCTCTTATTTTACTGGTTTTAATTAAGCGTACATATCCATAAATGCCTTGTACCGTTCATCCAGTTTCAGTATATCAGGATTGCCCAACACTACCAAATGTTGACGGGCCCGGGTCAGTGCCACATTGAATTTTCGATCAACCCCTTCTGCCGACAAGGAAACCAAATTGGCTAGCTGATGCTTGCCATTTAGACAAAGAGAGAGTATAACAATATCTTTGGCTGCACCCTGAAATCTTTCCACTGTATCTATCTGAACAGAATTCAGATCTATTTTCTTGCTTTGAAGGGTGTGCAGAATGGTAGCAATTTGTGATCTGTAAGGAGTAATCACGCCGATACTGATGGGTTTATCCTCATATAGTTTTCGGAATAATGGGATGAGTTCTGCGACTAAAGCGGCTTCATGGTGGTTAATTTTTCCCTGGAGATGCGTTTTATCAATCGGAGTACTCAGGAAATTGACTCTCTTTTTGCTGATGGAATCCCAAAGTCTGTTTTCCTGAAAATTTGAATTTCCATTACTTACAATTGATTTCTGCTGAAAATGATCAGACGCGTCTAAAGGCAGTATTTTCAGGCCTCCATTGTAGAAAATCTTATTGGGAAATGCCATGATATCCTCATGCATCCTTCCCTGATGACTCAATCTTGCATAAGCCCAATGCCATCCAAGTGACTGGCAACGCAGATAAAGCCGCTCAAAAAGAGAGTCCCTGAGATCCTTCAGCCCGATATTCAGCAACGCTTCATTTTTTACGCATGTATTCAATTTATCCTGAGTCACCACGGCAGGAAGTTGCAGGTGATCTCCTATCAAAAGCACTTTTTCAAACCGGGTCATGAAACCTGCGAGTGATGGTTCAATGATCTGTGAAGCTTCATCTACCAGCAGTCTGTCAAAGTGGATCAGGTTAAACAGCTCTGGCTTGCCCTGTAGCGAAGCTACTGTACCCAGAACAATCCTTTGGGCAGAAAGCATATCAAGGAGCTCCTGGCGTGTCTTACAAGCGGCAGCCAGTGTATCAAGAAGGCGAGGTTGATAATCAGCTCTTACTCCGTATCTGGAGCCAATTCTCAGGTATTGTGAACGAACATCTTTGTGAATGGACTCAATCGCTTCACACATCTCATCCACAGCCCGGTTGGTATAAGCCATGAGAAGTAATTTCTCATTTGTATTTTCAAGCAGATACCTGACAATATGATGCAGCATTTTACTTGTCTTGCCGGTACCGGGTGGACCCCACAGCAGGAAGTAATCAGGTGCAGCGATGATTTTGTTACAAATTTCTTTTTGCTCATTTGTCAGATCATCCGGAAATTCTATTCTCATTTCCTGCGATTGAACAGGGGGAACTAGTGTTAGAATTTTATCCCTTTTTCCTTTGGAAGCTTTCGCAAATTCAAATAAAGATCTGCTCAGTCCCATGAATGAACTGTCTAATAAATCCTGCTCAATATGCCATTTATCATGCCGCTCGAAATGCTGGAGGTTGGTTTGTCTTGCCCGCAATCGTAAAGTGACGGATGTATGATCCATCGCTACAATGGTAGATTTTATCAATTGATCAAAAGTTCCGGTATCTTCTTCTTCAGGCTGAGGATACATCACCACAATATCACCCAATCTAAAATTGGCTAAAGGATTTGTCAACTCTGTGTGTGATAAAACTACAATTGGATCTTCAGCATCTGCCTGATTGATGCTGATTCTCAGATGTCGCATGAGTTCAAAGGACTGTTCTTTTTCATGAGCAGATTTTTGCCACAAGGCTGCTTGCCCTTCAGCACCCTCTCTTCCTGAAATGCCCACTTTTGCCAAAATATGCTCTCTTGAAATCATTCCGGCAAAGGCATTGAAATATCTTTGCTCCATCTCAGAAAGGGAGTGATATGTTTTTTCAAACAATTGCACATCACCCAGAACATATCCATACAAGCCTTTTAAATCAAGGACTTTTAATTTTTGAAAAACGCATATTGCGGGATCTGTTTCATCCGTAAGATTTGCAATTTGCTTTTCTATCCCTATCAATTCATTTCTTGCTGATAATGCTTCATATTGTTGCGCCTTTACAACCGGAGCGAATCTTAGCGGATTATCAGGGTCACCGGAATAAAGAATATAAGAAGTGGGCTTTATCCTGTTTTCAAATACTGATTGTATAAGCAAATCATATAAAAGCGTTTGCAGATAATGGCTTTGATTCAGACCGTATTTGTTGGGCTTAAAAATCTTACCACTTTTTAATTCTATGATAGCTCCTTTCTGTTGTTCCCCTCTGTAAAACATATCGAGACGGCCCTGCAATCCATATTTTTCAGAAAAAAAAGTGGGTTCCAGAATAGATTTTTCCGGAATAATTCCCTGACTTTGAAATCCTCCGGTTGCGAGTTTTTTCAATGTGAGAAAGTGGACTTGCAAACTTTGGAAAAATGTCCGTAAGTCACTGTCACTGATAGTTGCAAAGGTTAAAGGAGCAAGTTTGAAAAGTCTGGATTTCAAATCCGGGAAGGTTTTCTCAGGGTCTGATACCAATTCATCCAAAAAGAAATTGACAATGTTTCCCAGAAGAATGGGAATTGAATTGCTCAATGGCAGATATTTTCTGAGCAAATAACCTTCAGTATGACATCCATCTTCCTTCAAAGTATCCGCAACGGCGGTAACGTCCAGCAAATAATCCGGAAGGATAATGATCGCCGATGGTATCCATGTTCCATCATCCCGCACTTCTATATCTATCAGACTAAGACTTTGTGGCAAGTGAAAATGCTTCTGCAATATCTCGATTCCGCTATTAAACTGGTCGTTTTTACCGGTTACATTATATCGGATTCGAACTTCTTCATTTCCATCGCGGGGCAGAGCAAATAATAACTTTGCTTCGGTGTCAATTTTCGTCAGTTCGACTCTGGCATGAGCAATATGTTCTGTGTCTGACCATTCGGGTTTTAGGTAGATTTCTCTGGATGGCAATCTTTCGATATCCGCAGTACTTAATTTACATCCGAATACAGAAGAGATCAGGTCAGCTCCGGTTCTTTTTAAAAGTGAAAGGCTGTGTTGCTGTTGTTCTTCATTAGCATTTAACCAATTAGAGAATTCTTTACGGATTACATGCAGATTGAACAATACTGCTGGTGGCAACTTATATGAAGTGCCAATGAAAGCCATTCTTGTGAACATCGTATGAAACTGCAGCCCACTGCGTTCTGTGATCTCTATAATTACTTTATTGAGAAGCTCATAAGATCTGGCTATTGTCTCTTTAAGGGTTAGGTCAGGCTCTTCAAAGGTCTGGAACCATTGATGGACTAGAAGTTTTCCAAACTCCGGATCTATGGCCTGGCTCACGGTGATCTGATTTTAATTTTTATTTTAAGGCTACATCGTAAACTTAAATTAAAACCAGCTTTTTACCAAGTCTGATCTAAGAAAATTTCCGGCCTTTATGTTCTTACAAAAAAAATGCCCGCTGAAATCAGCGGGCATTCTAAGTATTTCTAAAACGAAATATTGCTATTTTTTTTCTTTAAAAACTACGCAAAAGCTGGTTGTTCCTGTCTTCCAAGGTGTTTTAACATCATCGCATGTTTATAAATCGCACCTCTGAATGTAGGCTCAGAATAGTAAGGCAATGAAAATTCTTCGGCAGTGCTCTTAACAATTGATGAGATTTTACGATAGTGAATATGGCATACATTTGGGAACAAATGATGCTCTATCTGATAATTTAGCCCGCCTACATACCAGGATAATAGCCTGTTGGTAGGTGCAAAATTAGTAGTAGTCATCAGCTCATGAATAGCCCAGTTATTATCAATATTTCCCTTTTCATCCGGAAGCGGAAAGTCCATTGTAGGCATGACGTGAGCAGGCTGGAAAACACAAGCCAAAACAAGTCCTGTTACCAGGTGCATAGAGATGAAACCGGCTAAAATTAAATACCACGGCGCCGGAATAAAAATCATTGGAATCACAAAGAATACTGCATAGTAGAGTATTTTGGATGCTGCAATTTCAATTAAAAGGCTGTTAAAGGTTCTATTCTGTGTCTTGTGCAGATCTAGTCTTCTGTAGCGGAATAGTTGTTTGAAATCTTTTGTTGTTGACCAGAGAATCGTCATCAAACCATACAGCGGCCATGCATATATGTGCTGGAAACGGTGGGCCCAATATACTTTTTGGTGCGGTGAAAACCTAAGCACCACTCCTGTATTGATATCCTCATCCATTCCTTCAATATTAGTAAATGAATGATGTAGTACATTATGTTGAATCCTCCAGTTGACGGGGTTTCCTCCGATCAAATACATGAGACTCCCCATAATTTTGTTTACGATTGGTTTATTGGAATAGGCACCATGATTGGCATCGTGCATCACAGAAAGCCCTATTCCGGACATTCCCAGACCCATTAAAATCCACATGGCATAAACGACCCAATAATTAGTAATGACTCCAGTAATTAAGAGGAAATAAGGAATCAGGTAAAGCGAGATCATGAAAATGGTTTTGAAAACCATGGATGCATTGGCGTAACGAGAAATATTGTTGGATTCAAAATATTCATTTACTCTTTTACGCACCGTAGGAAGGAAATCCTCTGCTTTGTCTCGCTGTGTAAAGCGAACAGTTTTTAAAGACATGTATTTTTTTTTGTTATTGGTTGTAAATTACTATTCGACTAAATAGGTCCCAAAAATACATATTTTGAAACTAGGTGCAAAAGTAATCTTATTTGAATTAATGTACATTATGTTAAAGCAGATTAAATGCAAACAAGTTCAAAATTTGACAAAAATAATATTGTTTAATTGACTGTAGATCAAGAATAAAGAAAATTAAAGCAAAATTAATTTTGGAATTGCAGTATAATAATTACTTTAAATTCTCCTTGATAGCGAGCAATATAAACAAATTAATTATGCTAATAAGTACGTAATTGAATGGAAAAATTGCGCTCAATTTTCTTCAAATTAAATCAAAAATATCTTTCACTCCGGGAATACGATGACAAATAAATCCTTCAGCATATTCTGCTCCCGGAATGCTTCTTGCGAAAATCTTATTTTTTGCATACATAAAGTCCATAAAATCTTTCTGTGCAATCGGAGTGACTGGCTCATTGCTGTTTGGGTCATAGAATTGTGACCTGAATGCCCGAAGAATTTCCATTTTTTTCTCAATGAATGGAGTAATATCTACTACAAAATCAGGAGTAAGTTGCTCATCCTGTATATAATGATAGATAGCCTTTGGTCTCCAGGCATTTTGAATCTGGCCATGCCATTTTGTCTCTATTTTAGAGAGTCCGGAATAAAAACAGGCATCAGCACTCAGCCTGGCCGCCCTGCCATGATCAGGATGCCGGTCCTGTGGTGCATTAATCAATACTACCTCGGGACGATAAGCTCTGATAAAAGGGATTATTGCCTTAACAGAGACCGGATTATTCTCAAAAAAACCATCCGCAAGCTCCGCATTCCCGCGAAATGCTACCCCCATCATTTCAGCAGCCATTTTGGCTTCTGCAGCGCGAATCTCAGCGGATCCCCTGGTACCCAATTCTCCTCTTGTAAGATCCAGAATACCGGCTATTCTTCCTTTTTCTATTTGCTGAAGCATCAAACCACATGCGCTTAGCTCCACATCATCAGGATGAACGCCAATGGCTAGAATATCCGCTTTAATGCTGGTCATAATGTGAATTTTTGGTCAACAATGAATTTCAAAAAAATGAAGACCATTGCTGATTCGTGGTCAAACATTGTTTTGATTAGAAGGTTTTATTTTCGCAAAGATGTCCAGACTAATTCTATTTCCATTTTTAATTTCGCACTCAATCATCGTTCCTTCATGTGTGAAATCGAGCTTATACATAGCGCGTTTACATAAAAGATTATCCGATTCAACAAAGCCTTCGATCCTGTGTAGTCCCATTTTGTAGAACCCGTATTCTACTATTGCATTCATCGCTTCGGTCATATACCCTTTCCCCCAATAGTCAGGAAGCAGCCAAAATCCAGCTTCAGCCTTTTCATGTTCTTTTGACCAATAGTAAAGGGCTCCAACCCCCATAAATTCTTCAGTATCCTCTGCACAAATTGCCCAAATTTTTCCTGTTTCCTTTATTTCATTTTCGGCATACCATTCCATTTGTATTTTGGTTTCTTCCAGGGTTTTATAATTGACACCGTAATGCTTGATAACCAAAGGATGAGATAAACCCTCAAATACTTTGTCTATATCTGCCGGCACAATTTTTCTTAAAAGGAGTCTGGAAGTAAGGATGGATGAGTCCATGGTTTCTGATTATAGTTTGAATGGTGAAGATAAATTGTTTTAAAATGGAAATCCACGATCAGGCATTTCAAATTTTTCCATTTAAAATTGTTTTTCCTTGCCTTATATTAATTATCATTGAGCTCTCAAGCTTCCTGTAACTAAATAAAAATTGTGCCCTGTGATAAAAGAGATTCGTGAACGCTATAATGCCGGATTTACTCAAGAAAAGTATGAACAATTCTTAAAAGGAATCGAAGATGAAGTCAATAAAGAGATTTTGTTTCGCGTGGCCGAAACCCCTGTATTTGTGCCGGCAGATCTTAAACAAAGATTGATCGAAGCTGGTAAGTCCATAATTGATGTGGTCAAAAGGCCTGATATCAAAGCCATTACTGAAGGAGCCATTCCTGATCATCTGCGCGTTCCGAATGAAGATGAACATCCCCTTTTTTTATGCGTCGATTTTGCTATATGCAGAGATGAACAAGGAGAATTGATACCTCAGCTTATAGAATTCCAGGGCTTCCCTTCTTTATTTGGCTGGCAGGCATTGGTAGCTGATATGTTTAGAAAAAACTTCGAAATTCCACAGGGCTTTGAATTTTTGATTGAATGTGAAGATCATGAGGCTTATCTTGACCTGCTGAGCAGAGCTATTTTAGCCGGTCATCCTCATGAAGAAGTGGTTCTGCTGGAGATCCGGCCCGAGATTCAAAAAACAAACATTGACTTTTATATTATCGAGAAATGGCTGGGCGTGAGACCAGTCTGCCTGTCAAAAATATGGGCTGAAGGAAATCAGATTTTTTATGACAGAGATGGGGTGAAAACAAGAATCAGACGATTTTACAATCGGGTAATTTTTGATGACCTGGAGAAGCAGGAGGATTTTACACCCGGCGTAGATCTTACTCAGCCATGGGATGTAGAGTGGGCCGAACACCCTAACTGGTTCTTCCGATTGTCCAAGTATACCATGCCTTTCCTTGATAGTCCCTTTGTTCCACAAACTAAATTTTTGAGTGATTTTGATACTATTCCGGCAGATCTGGACCAATGGGTATTGAAGCCTTTGTTTTCATTTTCAGGACAAGGGGTTATTTTCAATGTCGTTCCTTCAGATATAGAAGCTATCCCGCACAATGAACGTAAGGATTATATCATGCAACGAAAAGTGGTATACGAGCCGGTTATCCAGGCTCCAAATGGAATGGTAAAATGCGAAATTCGTTTGATGTACATCTGGCCTCCGGGAGATGAAAACCCGGTTTTAGCTGCCAACCTTACCCGGCTTTCTAAAGGCGTCATGATTGGAGTGCGATACAATGAAGAACATGATTGGGTAGGCGGAACGGTTAGTTTTCTTGAACGTTGAGTGGAAATATTATTAATAATTGGAATGATGGGAACTAAGGGTCCGGTAAAGTAGTTTACGCATAAGAATTTATTTCTTGACGTATAAAATTACAATTATGGATTCCCGGATTACACTGGCTTTTGACAAAAATGTCATTGACAAAGCAAAAGCCTATGCTGCATCTCAGAATATCAGTCTGTCCAGGCTTACAGAGTATTTATTCAGGCAGATCACATCCGGTAATTATAAGACCCTTGATGAGTTGCCGGTTTCTGACTGGGTGAATGAAATTGCAGATGGTCAGGCAGCGTACATCACAAAGCCCAGATCCCGCAAATCCCTGAAACAGGACTTCTATGATTCCCGCAAATGAAAGTATTCCTCGATGCAAATGTTCTTGTTTCCGTGCTGAATAAGGAGTTTCCTCTTTTTAGCTATTCTTCCCGTGTACTGAGCCTGTGTGATCAACCTCGGTTTGAAGTGTTCACAAGTCCGGTTTGTCTGGCTATTGCTTTTTATTTTGCGGAGAAAAAAAGTGGAACAGTTCTGGCAAAGAAAAAGCTGAATCTTTTAATTTCTAAAATCAAAATCGCTGCCACCGATGTAAAGGTCGTTCAGCAGGCTATTCAAAATCCTGCTGTTCATGATTTTGAAGATGGAATGGAATATTATTCAGCTGTGCAATCAGACTGTGCTGTTATCATAACAGAAGATAGAAATGATTTTTATTTTTCAGAGATTGAAGTGCTTGGTTGTGTAGATTTTTTGAAGAAGTATCTATAAGCTTAATGCAATGTTACATTTAATTCTCACCCAAATCTACCTGATCTCTTATCATTGAGGTCTTTTCCTGTATTCTAAAATTTAAAGTAACTTGCACGCTTGTAATTCAAGAAGAACATTATGGAGAATTTTAGAATAGGTATAACTGTAGGTGATATCAACGGAATCGGATTGGAGGTGATTTTAAAAACCCTGGCAGACCGGAGAATTCTGGACATTTGTACACCAGTAGTGTATGGTTCATCCAAGGTAGTTTCTTACCACCGAAATATCGTGCAACTGGAAGATTTTCAATACCAGAACTTGCGGGCAGCAGACAGATTAGCGGCGGATAAATTAAACATAGTAAATTGCTGGCAGGAGAATGTATCTATCTCGCTGGGCAAAGCCAATGCCACCGGAGGTAAATACGCTTTACTATCCATAGAAAAAGCAGTAGAAGACTTGAAGCAAGGTTTTATTGATGCTATAGTGACCGGACCAATTAATAAAAATGCAATGCATTTGGCTGGATTTGGTCATATAGGACACACAGAATATTTAGCTGATCAATTTGGGACAACTTCACCACTGATGTTGATGGTAGGCGATACTTTGAAAGTTGGATTGGTAACAGAACATATCCCTATCAGTGCGGTGGCAGCATCTATTACTAAAGAACTGATTCTTCACAAGATCAATTTACTTCACAAAACCCTTATAGTTGATTTTGGTATCGAGCGACCTACTATTGCGGTCCTGGGATTGAATCCACATGCCGGTGATGAAGGATTGATAGGCTCGGAAGATGATGAAATAGTCAAACCGGCCATTACTGAAGCTAAGAAATCCGGATTATTAGTCAATGGTCCTTTTCCTGCAGACGGTTTCTTCGGCAGCAGTAAATTCAATAAATATGATGGAATTCTGGCAATGTACCATGACCAGGGATTGGCTCCTTTCAAAGCGCTGAACTTCTCGTCAGGAGTTAATTTTACTGCAGGTTTACCGGTTATCAGAACTTCACCTGATCATGGCACTGCTTATGATATTGCAGGAAAAAATATGGCTGACCCAGAATCCTTCAGAAAGGCACTATTTCTGGCTGTAGATATGGTACGCAACAGGAAGGAATTCTATGAAATGACTTCTAATGCTGTTCAGCGTGTAGAGCTTGAATCAGAAAAGGCTGACGAGACTTCCTTACCAATTGATTAATTTTGTTTAGGGTTTGACAACATCAACACATGCTGATCATACTTATAGAGGTCAAATTGCTCTATCAGATTTATTAGTTTTACATGATAGTCAGGGTCTGTTGCATATCCGGCTTTCTTGAGTCCTTTTGCCCAGCCGATGTAATCATCCTTTGCCAATTTAAACAGGTTTTTATAATAAATTCTGTTGGCAAGAAAATAAGAATGATCTTTAAATGAAGTAGGAATATCCGGATAAGCCCTAAAACAGGAATGCACTAAATTCCCCTTTCTGTCTTTATCATCATCAATGTGTTGAAAGGTATCACCGGGCCAGTTTTCTTTGCATTTTATTCCAAAATAATTATTGGCTTTTTTAGCGAGTGGGCTGGTTCCCCAATTGGTTTCAATGGCAGCCTGAGCAAGCTTTATACTTGCAGGTATGCCATATTCCTCCATTTCTAAAATGGCAAGGGGCGCATAATTTTCAATAAAAGTAGCTTTGGGGCTTCTGTTCATTGACAGGAAAGACAGGCTGCACAGTAGTGCCAGTACAAATAGTATACGTCGATTGTTCATGGGTCGTCAATAGTATGTTAGATCGATAAAGGATGGAATCCAAATTTCGTGCCACATTGTGGCAAATGCCATCCAAATATTGTTTGTTGATTTTAAAATTTCAATCTGTAAAATTACAGAACCGGGGTGAAATTTTAGTAAAAACTTCGTTTATTAACATGGTTATATTAACTTTTGATTAAACATTCCACTAAAAAGCGCTTAAGTATCATCGTTTTATTTAAATTTGCAGCGTTTTTTTAATCAGTGGTCTACATTATTGTACAATATTAAATGGAGATGAAATGAATGAAGAGTTGCAGAGATCAAGATATAGTGATGAAGAGTTGGCAGAATTCGAAGCTTTGATTTTAGAGAAGCTGGAATCAGCAAAAGAGCAACATGTGTTTTATCTGACACAGTTGCAGGAACTATCAGAAAATCCGGACAGTAAAATCAAAGGATTGGATGATGGAATCAGTACTTCTGAAAATGAAAGATTGACTACTATGGCCAATCGTCAGAAGAAACATATCCAACATCTGGAAAATGCCCTGATTCGAATTAAAAACAAGGTATACGGTATCTGCCGGGTGACCGGAAAGCTGATCTCAAAAGAACGTTTAAAGGCTGTACCACACGCTACACTGAGCATAGAAGCAAAGCAAAGTCAGGTAGACTAAGCATTGTCTAAACCATAAATCCTAAAGTGTGCTTTATTATAAGGCACACTTTTTTATTGTAATACTTCAGGTATTTTTGCGTTGAACAAAGTGAATAATACAAATCTATTTTGAGCAAGAAAGTTACTTTGGTTACCGGCATTATTTTGATTGTTCTGATTCTGGACCAATGGTTGAAAATATGGGTAAAAACTCATATGACTTACGGTGAAGACTTCCCTATTCTGGGCTTAGATTGGGCTTATATTCACTTTGTAGAAAATAATGGAATGGCTTTTGGCCTGAGCCTGGGGGGTGATTCAGGAAAGCTCGCGCTGAGTATTTTCAGGCTGGTAGCGGTAGGATTTCTTATTTATTTCATCAGCAGATTGATCAAAGAACAGGCAAAAACAGGCGTCCTGGTAAGTTTTGCCCTGATCATGGCAGGGGCAATGGGTAATATTATCGATTCCTGTTTTTATGGTTTGATCTTTTCAGCGTCCAATTATCATGGAGGAGTCGCAGAGGCATTTCCTGATGGAGGAGGATATTCCGGCTTTCTCTTTGGCAAGGTTGTGGATATGTTTTATTTTCCTGTCATTGACACTATACTTCCTTCCTGGCTACCTATTTGGGGAGGTGAAAGATTTCAATTTTTCAAACCCGTATTTAATCTCGCAGACGCATCCATCTCCATTGGTGTCTTTTCATTGTTACTTTTTCAAAGAAGTTTCTTTAGAAAAGAATCTGCGGAAACTGCTTCTCCTATCCCGGAAAATATTGAAGAAGAGACTTCAGATGTGGACAGGATAAATGAAACAAGAGAAGATTCGACAGATCCTAAAGCTTAATTTGACTTTGGGAATGAATTCCTGCAAGCATCTGATTTCTTACTTTGAATTCTTTAATTGAATCCGGTTCAATTACATTTTCTATCTATTTTATGTCAATTGCCCTTACTCTGTGCCAGAATTCGCAGAAAAATACCCTGACTCAGTGACAAAAAATATATGAGCAACTTACAAAAAATTCTTTCTTCATGTAACTCATACCAAATACCCAAACAGCTTATCATCCTTATTCAGCTCTGTGAAATCAAATCCATATTGCTGCATATTCGAAATTAAAACTGCATAATCTTCACGTGATTTCAACTCAATCCCGATCAAAGCCGGACCGATCTCCTTGTTGTTTTTGCGAATATATTCGAATCTGGCAATATCGTCTCCCGGCCCAAGGACATGATTGACGAATTCCTTCAATGCTCCGGGTCTTTGTGCGAATTTGACCAGAAAATAATGTTTTAAACCTTCATACTGCAGGGATCTTTCCTGAATATCCGCCAGTCTGTTGAGGTCATTGTTGCCACCGCTGATGACACACACAATTTTTTTACCCCGGATTTTTTCTCTCAATTGATCCAGCACAGCAATACTGAGCGCTCCGGCAGGTTCTGCTACAATGGCCTGCTCATTATACAGCTGAATGATAGTCGAACAAACCTTCCCTTCGGATACTACCTGCATCTCTTCCAAATACTTTCTACACAGCTCAAAGGTGAACTTGCCCACACATTTTACAGCTGCACCATCAATGAAAGTCTCGACATCAGAAAGAATAACTGGAGCCCCAATTGCCAGCGCAGCTGTCATGGAGGCAGCTCCCAGAGGCTCCACACCTATCATTTGCACTCCGGGACAACTTGTGTTGATCCAATAACCGATTCCTGCAGCAAGTCCGCCACCACCGACTGGAACTATAATTATTTCAGCATCAGGAAGATCTTCCATGATCTCCATCCCAACAGTTCCTTGTCCCGACACAATGTCCGGATGATCAAAGGGTGGGATGAATGTGGAATTTGCCTCCCTGCAAAATGCGTAAGCCTCCTGCTGACATTGATCAAAATTGTCACCAACTAAATGGATTTCGACCCAATTTCCACCAAAATATTCTACCTGATTCAATTTCTGCCGCGGAGTAATGACGGGCATGAAAATATGGCCCCTGACCCCCAGCAATTTACAGGCAAATGCAAAACCCTGAGCATGATTACCCGCACTGGCACAAACAACTCCTCTGGACAATACTTCTGAAGTCAAGCCGGACATCATATTATAAGCACCACGAATTTTGTATGATCTCACGACCTGTAAATCCTCTCTCTTCAGATATATTTCTGCATCAAATCTATCCGACAATACCTGATTGAATTCCAATGGTGTATTACGGACAATACCCCGGAGCATTTCTGCCGCAGCTTGTATGTCCGGATATCTGAAACTTGCCTCTCTTTGTTTTTGTGTCTTTTTTACAGCTTCCATGTCTATCGGGATTTTGTCATGTACTAAAAAATAGAAACTTAATTCGAGGGTCTGTTCGTCGAAGGGGTGATGCCTTTCTTCGGCTTCGCCTCGAAAGGTGATGTTTTTTCAGGGTACTAGCCCTGAAAAAGTGATGTCTCCGTAATAAATTGCTGCTACGCAGCCAATTTATACGGAGGTGATGGGCTCACGCACAAAACAAGAGCCAGCTTCTTCCCGGCTGTTTACTCGCATCTTGACGCGAGGCTCAAGTTACATTCCGAGGCTAAACTCAGCCCCGACCCCTCTCTTGGAAAGAGAGGTAGTTGCGCAACTTCCTTAAGGAGTATTCCCCTTTCTCCTCCAAAGAAAAGGCGGGGATAAGGTTCACACACGCGAAACTCACACCCGGCTGCTACCTTGAAGCTTGTGGCTTGTTGCTTGCAGCATCTACCCGGCTGTTTTCCAAAAGCTAAAGGCCAAAGGCCCAACAGCTTCTTCTCAGGGCTGTTCATTCTGTTTCATACGAATTTGGAGTAGCCGGGTAGTTTTGCTCGACGGGGCTCGCTTCACTACTCGGTTCACTTCACAAAAATGGTACATTTAGTACCTTTTTTGTTCGTTCATCCCGGCCTCAACTTCCTCACCGCTGCACCTGCCAGCCAAAGCTCAGAACTCCGCAGTTCAGTCAATTCTTCATTGAGTTTTTCCCTGTAATCAGGTTTGCTGCAAGTTTCGATGACTCGCGTTGTTTCTCTTCCGCTAGCAACTTCACTGTACAAGGATTCAAAAACTGGCAATGTTGCCGCTTTAAATTTGCCTTTCCAGTCCAATGCCCCTCTTTGGGCCGTCGTCGAACAATTGCCATACATCCAGTCCATGCCATTTTCTGCTACAAGCGGCATCAATGATTGAGTCAACTCCTCTACAGTTTCATTAAATGCTTCAGACGGACTATGTCCCTGTTTGCGTAAGACTTCATACTGCGCTTCGAAAATTCCGGCAATGGCTCCCATCAGGGTTCCACGTTCACCGGTAAGATCTGAGTACACTTCCTTACGAAAGTCAGTCTCAAACAAGTACCCTGAGCCGACAGCAATTCCTAATGCCAGGACTTTCTCACGCGCATTTCCGCTGACGTCCTGATGAATTGCATAGCTGCTGTTGATCCCTTTCCCCTGCAAAAACAATCTTCTCACAGATGTTCCTGAGCCTTTTGGAGCTACAAGTACAACATCCACATTCTCCGGAGGAATAATCCCGGTCTGATCACTGTAGGTAATTCCGAATCCATGAGAGAAGCAAAGCATTTTACCAGGGCTCAGATGAGATTTCACGACTGGCCAAAGCTGGATTTGCCCTGCATCAGACAGTAAAAACTGTAAAATTGTCCCCTTTTGAACTGCTTCTTCTATATCAAACAAACTTTCACCCGGAACCCAGCCATCCTCCAATGCTTTTGACCAGCTCGGAGAATCCACCCGCTGCCCCACGATTACATTGATACCATTTTCTCTCATGTTAAGTGCCTGTGCCGGCCCCTGAACGCCATAACCCAGCACTGCTACTATCTCATTTGCAAGCACATGTCTCGCCTTTTCCAGTGAAAATTCCTCCCGGGTAACCACTTCTTCGATCACCCCGCCAAAATTAATTGTTGCCATTTTTTCAGATTTTATATAATTTTTTAAATGTGTATGTGTTCCAATGGATCCCTTTGCTCCAGCTCGATCAGACTATCGTGAATTCCTTTGCTGGCTTTGATGATTGCGATCCGGCCACTCCTGACAAACTCTATCAGCCCGTATGGTTCCAGTACCTTCAGGACTTTGTCAGTCTCCTCCCGTTGTCCTGTCACTTCAAATACTGTATAATCTTTGCGTATAACTACGGCTCTGGCACCGAATTCGCGCAGCAATCTTTCGACCTTTACTTTTTCAGCAATTTCATCAGTAGGAATTTTATACAGCGCCATTTCCTGCCAGATGATCTCATCGTCTGTACTGTAAAATGCTTTCAGCACCTCGACCTGTTTTTCGATTTGCCTCACCACTTTTTTGATCATATCAATAGTTTCATGAATCAAAATGGTAAACCGATGTATCCCCTCCACCTCACTTGGAGATGAATTCAGACTGTCAATATTGATTTTCCGTCTGGAGAATATGATAGAGATCCTGTTGAGAAGACCCACATTATCCTCCGCGTAGGCCGTTATCGTAAATGCTTGTTTGGACATAATTTTAACATTGGTTTAAAGACATTTTTTTGTTTTTGGGCGTCTCCGTCCCCAAATCATTGGGGACGGCCGGGCTATGCGCGGCTTTGGTACTTGCCCGGCGCCACTGCGTTCTTCCGGTCTGCGTACTGATAGCCCTCCCTTTGGTCGGACTATCACCGCTGCTATCCCTGACGCATTTCAAATCACGCAGGCTTTTTGTGCAGAGAGGAGACGCATTGTATTGCGTCCCTATATTGCAACCATAAGTCAGGCTATTTTCTTTGGTTGTTTCACACATACCTCGCCACTTATCCCCCAGCTGTTCATTATAAATTATCAATTGTCAGTTGTCAATTATTAACTGGCTGTTGCACTCATAACTCATAAATGGCTGTTATCTCTTCGCTCTCACTCTCCGTTCTCCGCTCTTCTAACATAGTCTCACCTCACTGACACTACATCCCTGTGGAATCATCGGAAATACATTTCCTTCTTTCCTGACAATGGCTTCCAGTAAATAGGGTCCCGGGGTTTGCATCATTTCTCTGATAGCCTCCTGAAGGTTTTCTCTGTCTTTGATTGTTTTTCCGGGGATACGATATCCAGCTGCGATGGCTACAAAATCCGGATTATCCATCTCTACAAATGAATATCTTCTGTCGTGAAAGAGCTCCTGCCATTGGCGCACCATGCCAAGGAATTGATTATTGAGAATCAATATTTTTACAGGAATTTTATACTGCATGATAGTACCAAGTTCCTGAATGGTCATTTGAAAACCACCATCTCCAATCACAGCGATCACAGGTCTTTCGGGTGCACCCGTCTGAGCTCCGATAGCCGCTGGAAGTGCAAATCCCATCGTTCCCAATCCACCGGATGTAATATTGCTTCTGCTTTTATTAAATGCTGCATAACGACAGGTGACCATTTGATGCTGACCTACATCAGTAACTACAATTCCTTCCCCATTCACCTGCATATTGACTGCATTAATGACCTCAGCCATTGTCAGCATTCCTTCTTCAGGGTGATATTCCGGTTCAATGACTACTTTTCTTTCTTCTGTTCTGAAATATTCAAATCGCTCAATCCATGAATGTCTGTTTTGAGTTGTGAGCTTTTTGGTCAGTTCAGGCAGTACTTCTCTACAATCTCCGCAGATGCCAATGTGAGCTTTTACATTTTTATCAATTTCAGAAGCATCTATATCTATGTGAATCACTTTTGCTTGTTTTGCATATGCATCCAGTTTCCCGGTCACACGATCGTCAAATCTCATTCCGATAGCGATCAGCACATCACACTCATTAGTCAGCACATTGGGGCCATAGTTG
The DNA here is from genome assembly GCA_022841345.1 of Saprospiraceae bacterium. Taxonomy (GTDB): domain Bacteria; phylum Bacteroidota; class Bacteroidia; order Chitinophagales; family Saprospiraceae; genus SLDF01. The sequence continues at coordinate 23,980 of JALHRR010000023.1, read as the reverse complement.
CCATGCATTCCCAGCATACCCATATTAAGTGGATGATCAGTCGGAAGTGCACTCAGCCCAAGAATCGTCCAGGCGGCAGGTAATTGAGCATGTTCGATAAATGCTTTGAATTCTTTCTCTGCTTTGCCCAATATCACTCCCTGACCAAAAACTACCAGCGGTTTTTCGGCAGATTGTATCAAGGCTGCTGCTTCAGCGATCAGTGTGTGGTTAAGTTTGGGAATGGGTTGATAGCTGCGAATATGCTTACAGGGAGTATAACCTTCAAATGAAATTTTTTCTAATTGTGCATTCTTAGTGACATCCACGAGAACAGGTCCGGGTCTTCCACTGGCTGCAATGTAAAATGCTTTGGCAAGGGTTGGTGCCAGCTCCTCTGCCCGGGTCACCTGAAAGTTCCATTTGGTTACAGGTGCCGTGATATTGATCACATCCGTTTCCTGAAATGCATCCGTACCGAGAAGGTGCGCATACACTTGCCCTGTGATGCATACGAGCGGAGTGCTGTCAATTAATGCATCAGCGAGGCCAGTCACCAGATTAGTAGCACCGGGGCCACTTGTGGCAAATACTACACCTACCTTTCCGGATGCTCTGGCAAAACCCTGAGCAGCATGGATGGCACCCTGCTCATGTCGCACGAGAATATGCCGAATCCTGTCCTGATAGTCGTATAATGCATCATATATGGGCATAATAGCACCTCCCGGATATCCAAATACAATTTCAGAATCTTCAGCCAAAAGACTTCTTAACACTATTTCTGATCCGGACAATATTTCCTGGGCTTTTGCCTCTTCATTTGCCTGTTCCGGTAAGGCTTGTTTGGATGCAGCATGCATAATTTTTCTTTTTTTTAAAAACGTCAAATAAACCTTTCTACTCCTTTTTTAATATTCATCAGTGACACAGCCCTCTGATGCCGATTTTACCGACTGTATGTATTTGTACAATACTCCTTTACTGGCAGCCGGTGGTGGAGCGCTCCAATTCCCGCGACGTATTTCCAGTTCCTCCTTTGTAAGTTCCAGTTGAATGATCTTTGTAAGTACATTGATAGTAATGATATCATCATCCTGCACCAATGCAATATTCCCTCCTTCACTTGCTTCAGGGGTAATATGACCCACCACAAATCCGTGGGTACCACCACTAAATCTTCCATCTGTGATCAGCGCAACACTTTTTCCTAATCCTGCTCCAATGAGCGCGGAAGTGGGTTTTAGCATTTCAGGCATGCCGGGGGCACCTTTGGGACCTACATATCTGATGACGACTACATCTCCTCTCTGTACCCTACCATTTTGAATGCCTTCTATCAGTGATTTTTCTCCATCGAACACCCGGGCCGGGCCGCAGAATAATTCTCCTTCCTTGCCGGTAATTTTAGCAACACTACCACCTTCTGCGAGATTGCCATATAGCATTTGCAAGTGGCCTGTAGGCTTGATTGCCTGATGTATAGGATAAAAAATATCCTGATTTTCAAAATCCGGAATTGCCACATTGGCCAGATTTTCTGCTATTGTTTTACCAGTTACAGTCAGACAGCTGCCATCAATCATTCCCAGCTCCAGCAAATACTTCATTACCGCCGGGACTCCTCCGATGAAGTGCAGGTCTTCCATAAGGTATTGACCGGATGGTTTCAGATTCGCCAGAAATGGTGTTTTGTCACTCACATCCTGCACATCATCCAGAGTAAGAGATAATCCAACACTTTTAGCCATGGCAATCAGATGCAGCACTGCATTTGTGGATCCTCCCAGTACTGTAACTACCACGAGTGCATTTTTGAAAGCAGCATTTGTCATGATGTCAGCTGGTTTAATGTCTTTTTCCAGCAAAATGCGAATAGCCTTTCCTGCTACTGCGCATTCCACTGATTTCTCAGGACTTAAGGCAGGATTAGAGGAAGAATAAGGCAAACTCATTCCCAAAGCTTCAATGGCAGCAGCCATAGTATTGGCTGTGTACATACCTCCGCAGGCACCTGCACCCGGACAAGCATGTTGAACTATTCCTTCGAAATCTTCATCACTGAGCTGTCCGGTCATGCGTTCTCCCAGCGCTTCAAATGCAGAAACTATATTGAGAGATTTGCCCTTATAATGGCCGGCAGCAATCGTTCCTCCATACACCATGATTGCAGGACGATTCAATCTGCCCATTGCAATAAGAGACCCGGGCATATTCTTGTCGCATCCCGGCACTGCAATCAAGCCGTCATAATACTGAGCACCACAAACAGTTTCTATAGAATCTGCAATCAAATCTCTGCTCACCAAAGAATATCTCATACCATCTGTACCATTGCTCATGCCATCGCTGACCCCGATGGTGTGAAAAATGAGCCCAATTAAACCGGAATTTGTAACACCTTCCTTGACGGTTTTAGCAAGATCATTAAGGTGCATATTGCAGGTATTACCCTCATAACCCATACTCACTATTCCTACCTGAGCCTTGTTCATATCTGATTTGCTGAGTCCAATACCATACAACATTGCCTGAGCAGCCGGTTGAGTTGGGTCTTGTGTAAGTGTTTTACTGTATTTATTGATTTCCATTTTTAATTCAATTATAAATGAGTTCCTGGTTGAGCAGGAAGGGGTTCAGCCAATACAAGTTGTTTGTAAACCTTTTGCAGAAATGCACCTTTGGTATTGACCCATTCTTTTGGAAAAATGGTTTGGTCCAGAGACTGAATACCTATGATTTCAGCAGCAGTTCCACAGAAGAATGCGCTATCTGCCGATTTCAACTCTTCCACAGTGAAATATCTTTCTTCTATCGGAATAGAATATCGCTGGCAAAGGCTTATAGTAGTAGCTCTTGTAATGCCAGGAAGGATATGACCGAGGGGGGCAGTAACTATTTTTCCATCTTTTTCAAAAAACAGATTAGCTCCGGGACCTTCCGCCACATTCCCATTCACATCGAGTAATAATGCTTCATCAAATCCTTTTTCCTTTGCTTCTGAAGTGGCCAGTATAGAATTTACATAGTGCCCGGATGCCTTGGCTTCAATTTTAAATGCATCCGGATTGGGCCGTCTATAGCTTGAAGTACATAATCTCAGCAAGTTGTCACCCAGGTAGGTACCCCATTTCCAGACTGCAATAAACAGGTGGGATGATTGTGCTTTGATCAATGTCATATTGGGTGGACAATAAACCATGGGACGGATATAGGCGTCTTCCAGTCCATTTCTTTGCAGCAGATCATAGGTGATATCGGTCAGTTCATTCACTTCATAATTGAATGGAATGTGCAGTAGTTTGCAGGAGCGAATCAGGCGCTCATAATGATCTTCAGCCTTGAAAACCCGGGTACCTACTGAGGTCGAGTAGGAACGAATTCCTTCAAATACGGCATAACCATAATGTAAAGACTGATCATATAAGCTGGTATTGGCATCGCGGGCAGAGATAAACTGGCCATCACGGTAGACTACGGTTTCATCTGAGTAATACATAAGCTTCAGCGGTTTTTTTTGTTTAAGGGCAAAAAAAAACCGCCTCTTTTCGGGAGGCGGTTTTTTTATGTTGCTTTTCGTTTTACTTCATAAAAATCATACACCTCCCTTCGTTGCAGGAATAATAATAATGCTAATAATCACCATAATAATCACCATGGGAAATCCAGTATTGGAGTTAGCCATTAATGATGCCATGTATTTATTCGTTCCTTGCATAGAGTGAGTTGTTAGGGTCAAACATAAATGAATTACTCATCGCTAGTTTATAATGCATATATATTTATTTTTAAATTATACTTGATTTTCCCAGATGAACTACCTGTTGATCCATTGTTGGCGATGGATGATCCTGCAAGTGCGCAGCGATCAAATCACCTACAACACTGGTGTTTTGGAAATTAACCGGGTCAAGATCTATTGTCACAAAACTATTGTCCATGCTCCATTTGACTGCAAGTCTGATTTGCTCAGCTTCAGAATCAAGTCCAAAATGGTCCAGCATCATAGCTATTGAGAGAATAGAGGCAACGGGATTGGCAATATCCTTATCTCTGGCTTGCGGGTAAGCGCCATGAACTGGTTCGAACAAAGCATATTTCTCTCCTATCGAAGCAGAAGGTAACAAGCCCAGAGAGCCACTCAATACGCTGGCTTCATCGCTGAGGATATCACCAAACATATTTTCAGTTAATATAACATCAAATTGTGTCGGATAAAGTATCAATTGCATTGCAGCATTGTCTACAAACATATAATCTACTTCAATTTCGGGATAGGAACTGCTCATTTCCTGAACTACTTTTCTCCATAACCTTGAAGTGGCCAGGACATTCGCTTTATCTACGAGTGTCAGTTTTCCTCTTCTTTTACCTGCATAATCAAATGCCATTTTGGCTATTCGTTCTATTTCATCTCTGTGATATTCGCACAGATCTGATGCGTATAAAGCTTCATTATCTTCTTTTTTCTCTCCAAAATAAATACCACCGGTGAGTTCTCTTAAAATGAGCAGATCAAAATCCTTAATTCTCTCTTTTCTTACCGGAGACAAATGAGAACTAGCCTCGTAATAGCTCACAGGACGGATATTGCTGAATAAGCCAAGTGATTTTCTGAGCTGCAATAGTCCTTGTTCAGGACGTACCTTCAATTCAGGTCTGTGATCGAAGTAAGGATCACCAATAGCACCCAGGAGAACTGCATCTGCTTGTTTGCAGAGTGCCAATGTCTCATCCGGAAGTGCCTGTCCTGTAAGATTAATGGCTTCTGCTCCAATGCTGGCGTAGGAGAGTTTGAATTGGAATTTGCTGTTTTGGGTCACAGCTTCCAATACTTTAATTGCTTGTCTTGTGACTTCTGGGCCAATCCCGTCACCGGGCAGGACAGCAATATGTTTTATGGATCGATCAGCGTTCATGCGGTAGCTCTTGTATTTTTTTCATAAGCTTCAATCTCGGATTCCATGCTGATGAGATAGTCAATGTCGCTGAATCCATTGAGGAGACATTCCTGCTTATATGATGAAATAGGGAATTGACATCTGGATCCTGTTTTATCTATTTGAATCCAGCAGTCATATAAATTGATAGTCAGTGTACTTTCAGACTTTTGTGCAAAGATTTCCTGCAAAAATGGTTGCGTAACCTGTACAGGTAACAATCCATTATTCAGTGCATTATTTTGAAAAATATCAGCAAAATAGCTGGATACCACAGCGCGGAACCCTTGTCCGGCCAATGCCCATGCAGCATGTTCACGACTGGAACCGCAACCAAAGTTTTTGCCGGCAACCAGAATTTCACCTGAATATTTTGATTTGTTGAGTACAAAATCCGGATTGGGCGTTCCATCAGGCAAATATCTCCAGTCGTTGAAAAGATGAGTCCCAAAACCTTCTTTCTCTGAGGATTTTAAAAACCTTGCAGGAATGATTTGATCTGTGTCTACATTTTCAATTGGCAGGGGTACAAAAGTAGATTGAATAATGTTGATAGGATTCATGGGATTTTAATTGTTGATATGAGTAAATGGATAAGATCTGATATCGGATATTTCTCCTGTGATGCATGCTAATGCAGCTGTCAGAGGACTTGCAAGGATGGTGCGTGCCCCATTTCCCTGACGACCTTCAAAATTGCGGTTGGAAGTAGATACACAATATTCTCCTGAAGGAATTGTATCTCCATTCATAGCCAGGCAAGCGCTGCATCCGGGTTGCCGGATTACAAATCCTGCTTCTTCGAATATTTTATCCAGGCCTTCTTCTGACAATTGCTTTGCTACCTGTTGAGAGCCCGGCACTATCAAAGCTCGGATTCTATCATGCTTTTTCTTGCCTTTTACAACTGATGCAGCTAATCTGAAATCCTCTACCCTCGCATTGGTACAACTGCCTATGAATACATGCTGAACAGGAATACCTGACATGAACTGGCCTGATTGCAGACCCATATAGTTCAATGCTTTTTCGAGTCCTTCACCAGAAGCCTCCTGTCCTGTTGAATTCAAAAATGGAACTGCCACATCAACCGGTATCCCCATTCCCGGATGTGTCCCATAAGTAACCATCGGCGGAATGTTTTCTGCTTGGAAATGATATATTTTGTCAAAATGGGCTCCATCGTCTGTGGTTAAAAAGGACCATTTATTTTTTGCTTTTTCCCATTCATGTCCTTTTGGTGCAAAGGGCTTACCTTCCAGATAATTGAAAGTAATTTCATCAGGGGCTATTAATCCACCTCTGGCACCCATCTCGATGCTCATATTACAGACTGTCATGCGTCCTTCCATACTCAATGTACGAATTGTATTGCCTGAATATTCCACAAAATGTCCGGTAGCTCCCCCGGTGCCGAGCTGAGAAATGATATACAGAATCACATCCTTGGCGGTGACACCTGATGAGAGTGTTCCATTTACCTCAATGCGCATTTGCCTTGGTTTGGTCTGTAGAAGGCATTGCGTAGCCAGTACCATTTCCACTTCAGAAGTCCCAATCCCGAATGCAACAGTTCCAAAAGCCCCATGAGTACTGGTATGGCTATCCCCGCATACAATGGTCATTCCCGGCTGGGTAATACCCAGTTCAGGCCCTATTACATGGACAATTCCCTGGTAAGGATGCCCAAGTCCAAACAATTCTATTCCATGTTTTTTGCAGTTCTCAGTTAGCAGGGCGACTTGCTTTGCTGATAAATCATCTTTAATTGGTAGATCCTGATCTGTAGTGGGGACATTATGATCAGCAGTGGCTAATATTTGTTGAGGGCGCAAAACTTTTAAACCTCTTTTTTCCAGAGACGCAAATGCCTGAGGACTGGTGACTTCATGAATTAAATGCTTGTCAATATAGAGAACATAAAGATCATCCTGCACCTCACGTACTATATGTTTTTCCCATATTTTATCGAACAATGTCTTTTTCATAAAGTGCTATTCAGATTATATGGCCTGGGTTTTAAATGCGTTTGCATGAAATCCGGCCAATTGGCGTAGTTCAGCTTCCCCGACTTCTTTTACAGAGTCGGCTACCTTCAAAAACTGTTCATAAATGAAATCTATATCATTCCGATCATATTGATATCCCAGCTGTTGTAAACGAAAGGCCAGCGCTGATCGACCGCTACGGGCAGTCAGCACTATTTTAGATCCGGGTGCTCCTACTTCATCCGGTCTGATGATTTCATAAGTTGAAGCATTTTTCAGGAAGCCATCCTGATGAATTCCGGAAGAATGGGCAAATGCATTAGCCCCGACAATGGCTTTATTAGCCTGAACCGGCATGCGCATGATATCTGAAACATCCTGGCTGAGTGAATATAATTGTGTAGTATCTATTCTGGTCTTGAATCCCAAATCAGGATGCTGCCTAATTACCATTACCACTTCTTCCAGTGAGGTATTGCCCGCACGTTCACCCAGTCCATTGATGGTACATTCAATTTGTCTGGCGCCGCTGATTACACCTGCGATAGAATTTGCAGTTGCCATTCCCAGGTCATTGTGACAATGACATGAAATAATAGCTTTATCAATATTCGGCACATTGTTGACCAGATAAGCTATTTTTTCTCCGTACTGATGCGGAAGACAATATCCTGTAGTATCCGGAATATTAACAACCGTCGCACCTGCTTTAATAACAGTTTCTATTACCCTTGCCAGAAATTCATTGTCAGTCCGCCCGGCATCCTCAGCATAGAACTCAATATCATCAGTATATTTTCTTGCCGTTTGGACACATTGTGCTGCCCATTGAAGAATAGTAGCACGATCGCTATTGAACTTATATTTAATGTGGCTGTCCGAAGTACCGAGACCGGTATGTATTCTGGGGCGATGGGCATATTTCAACGCTTCAGCAGCTACTTCTATATCGCGCTCTACAGCTCTGCTCAACCCACAAACAACAGCATCTTTAATTACTTTGGAAATGGCAGTTACTGATTGAAAATCCCCGGGGCTGGAAACAGGAAATCCTGCTTCAATGATATCTACACCAAGCGCTTCCAGGCGAAGGGCCAGGTTTACCTTTTCAGATGTATTAAGCTTACAACCGGGGACTTGCTCTCCATCTCTGAGAGTGGTATCGAATATATGAACTTTATTTCCCATCTGATATGATCTGAACTATGAAAATTAACCTTAACCGGACCGGGTATTTCACCAATCGTTTTCAAAGAACAGTCTATAAAACCTGATCGCAAAAAAAAGGTGGCTGGAATTTGCGTTTGATAAATGATCTATAATATTCACAATTATTTGTTAATCTGTAATTTAGATCTTATTTTTTTGTTATGTCCAGATGTCTGTCCAGCGTTTGCATTTCTCAAAGCTGTAAAGTCATAAAAAATAGTAAGTCTTTAATATGAATTGTATAAAGCCTATCATTTGGAGCAAAGGTGGAAAAAACATAAAATACAATTTAATTATATATGATTTCCTGGATTATGGTACTACATTTGTAGTTCGTTACTCCAATGAACATAATTCTTACAATTCATAACACATGAGACAGATACTCTTATTGTCTATTCTGAGCAGCATGTACTTGCTGAGTGCTTGTGAAAATGAAACGAATCAAACAGAAAAAGAAATTGTGGATATTGTTGGTTTCTGGGAAGGAACTTATACTACAGATGGTCGCCCGGACCTGGAGCCGCAATACCTGAATTTATTAATTAAAAGTGATGGTAGTCTTACTGCTGAGGGAAGCTATCTTTCCGGTATCAGAATCAATATTGGAACATGGGAATTAGATGGTGATATTTTAAAGTTTCAAGTTTCCAATGTTTATGGGGGCGAGGTACCCAATCCTCAGGTGGGAACAGCCACATTTGATCCTCAGGGCAGGTTGGAAGGAAGAATTGTAAATCTTTCCGGTACAGGTTCAGTGAAATTTGAGATGGTTAAAAGGAAGTGATGAGTCAAACATTTCAAATCTGCAGTGATGAAAAGCTTATTATTTCTATTCGTTATAATCCATTTAGTTTTATTGTCTTCTTGTAAAGAAGAGGTTCAAAAGCCGGAAGACACAAATATTATTGGATTCTGGGAAGGAACTTACATCACCATTGGTCGCCCTGATTTGGATCCCCAGTATATTAATTTACTGATCAAGGAAAACGGGACACTGACAAATGAAAGTAGTTACTTGTCAAACATAAGAATCAATACAGGAACCTGGAATTTAGAAGGTAATAAACTAATGTTTCAAATTTCAAACGTGTATGGAGGCGAAGTTCCAAATCCACAAACAGGAACCGCAGAATTTGATGCAGAGGGTCACTTAAAAAACGGAATTATTAAAAATTTATCCGGAACAGGGTCGGCTGAATTTGAAATGGTAAAAAGAAAGTGAATATCTCTGCTGTAATTAAATTTAAATGAGTTCCTTTTAAATAACATCGTGAATGCATGAATATGAGATACATATTATTTCTTCTTGTCGTAAGTAATTTGCTCTTCTTAAACTCATGTGAAGAAAAAGTGCAGGTGAGAGATAAGGTAAAAATTATTGGGTTCTGGGAAGGTGAATTTATTATTGATGGCAGACCGGATATCGACCCACAGTACTTAAATCTGCTGGTTAAAAAAGATGGTACTGTTACCAACGAAAGTCAATGGTTCGATGGATTAAGAATTAATATAGGTACATGGGAGTTAAAAGGGAATGCATTCAGATATCAGGTATCTAATGTTGTAGGAGGAGAAAATCCAAACCCTCTTATAGGAACTGCTACTTTTGATCCGGGTGGGAAACTCCTCGAAGGTGTTTGGCAAAATCTTTCAGGGTCGAATTCCGGAACTTTCGAAATGGTTAAAAGGGAATGATGGCTTTCGCTGAAATTTGAAAATGACTTTAGCTCTTTTATCGTTTAAGCATTATCTTGACTCTATGAAAATCCGATTCTTAATTGCACTTTTTGTTGTTTGTAATGCAGTCTTAATGAATTCATGTCAGAAAGTAGTAAAAAGCAGTACAGAGGTTGATATAATTGGATTTTGGGAAGGCGAAATAACTATTGATGGAAGAGCGGAGGTTGATCCTCAATATGTGAATTTATTAATTAAAAAAGATGGAACAGTAACCAATGAAGGTCAATGGTTCAATGAGTTAAGAATAAACCTCGGTACATGGGAACTTAAAAATAATATATTTCAGTACAGAGTTTCAAATATAGTTGGTGGAGAGAATCCTAATCCACTCATAGGTACAGCAACTTTTGATCCGTCCGGAAAACTCGTAGAAGGAAAATGGCAAAACCTGTCCGGGTCAAATTCAGGAACATTTGAAATGGTAAAAAGAAAATAACTGCGGCATTATCCCTTGAAATAACCTTTTAAAACCATCCATCTATAGGCGATCAAATGCTTACTGACTGAAGGTTTACCTTTAACCAGGTACACAAGAGAAAAGAAAATTGCTCCAAAGAATTTAATGATTATTTCAATTCCTCTTTTTACAAAAGCACCAAAGCCTTCTTGTGCAGACAATACTCTGAGGCTGGACCCAAGTCCATAAGAAAGTTTTCTGATATAAGGTTTTGTCATCCGCTGGACATCAATTTGGTGATGTACAAATGCATCCGGTAAATAGTAAATTAGGTGATTTTTCCGGGCTATGTCCCGAAATAATACCTTTTCTTCACATCTTCCCCCATCTTTTCCGATGACTCCCAGAGTGCTGTCAAACTTCCAGCCTGTTTCGAAAAATCTCCGGTGAATAATCATATTGCAACCAAAAGGGTATTTCCGGTAGCCATCCAGCTCCATAATTTCATTTCCATAATCCACCTCGCTGAGAAACAGACCCCGGCTGAAGGGATTCATCCAATCAGGCTCTTCTCCATCTACATATTTTGCAATTATTTTTCCACCCAAACCTGTGACATCAGGTCTTAATAAAATGAATTGTCTTATTTTTTCAATGTATTCGGAATCAAGTATTGCATCATCGTCGACAAATACTAAATATTCACCGCTTGCCTCTTTAATACCTCTGTTTCTGGCATTTGACAAGCCTTGTTCAGACTCTAAAATATATCTGGCATTTAGCTCAGGATTATGGGAAATAAAATCTTTTGAAATGGTGGCAGTATTATCATTTGAGTTATTGTCAATAATAATCAACTCATAAATTGTTCTATCAGCAGTTTGAGTAGATATTGAAAGCAGACATTCCGGCAAAAACCGATCTCTATTGTATGTACACACAATAATAGAAATAAGCGGTTTAAACATGAACTTTCGGATTTTTAAATTAAAATGAGCAGGAAGAAAGTTGTTAATAATTGAGAACTTTCCATTTAAAACTCTCAGACAATATGATAACCGCACAAAGATACGAAATGGTTTATTTCATGGCGACAGACTTACATTCAGGGTCATTTTGTCTGTAAACAAAATAATAGAAATAATTATCCCTGCACAAGCTGATTCTTGCTTTGAGTCGTTTGCTCTTTTTTCAAAATCATATACGTTGCAATCAATGAGAGCATTAAATAAATACTCATGAACATAGCAGCATAAGGTAAAATATCCTCCAGCCCAAACCATCCATCCATTTGAAACAGTAAATAAAATCCCACTACAACCTTTATGACTTCAACAGGGAGTGCCAGCCAACTTTTGTCCATAAGCGATGTAAATGCCGCTATTGAGATCGCAATGAATGAGAAATAAAACAATATCTCCATAAACTGAAAATTCGCAATATTTAGCAACATATAATACACTAACGCCAAATGCAAAATCAGCTGAACCCAGGCCCACATTTTCAATGTTGTACCGGGATTTGAATCATATTTATTCTGCTGATATACATCTTCAATAGCATAAACTGGAAATTTGTCTGCAACGTCAGCCGGTCTCCATCCGGTAGGCATCCACCAGATACGAATCTTATCCCACCAACTTCCCGTCCGCCAGGCATCTTTAATGAGCAGCCACATGTGCATGAAATTAATAGTAATCGGATTCCATGTACCAGCAGGTCTTTTGATACCGTAAACAGGAGGTTTTTCAGCGATTTCTTCCTGATAAGTACCAAATAATCTATCCCAAATGATAAAAATCTGCCCAAAATTTTTGTCCATATATTCTGGATTGATCGCATGATGTACCCTGTGATGAGATGGAGTCACAACGATATATTCCAGCCATCCCATTTTGTTGATCAGTCTGGTGTGGTACCAAAATTGGGCAAACAAATGTATCGGAGCCAGCAAGGCGACTACCTCCGCAGGAATTCCAAGAAAAGCCATAGGAATATAAAGGAAAAAATATACTCCTATAATAGTAGAGATGGGTTGTCTTAATGCACAGCTCAAATTGAATTCTTCGCTGCTATGGTGAATAATATGCCGGTTCCAAAACACATTGATCACATGATCAAATCTGTGAGACCAATAACCGGCAAAATCAATTCCGATAAAGGCGAGGATATATACCAGTAATGTTGATTTGATTTCGAATATAGCCAGATGTTCAACCATCCATCGGTAGCTGATGATAATGATAGTCAGACCCAGCACGCTCTTCATCACATTTGTCATGCCGGAGCTGATGCTGGATATGGTATCCATTTCTCTATTTACCTTAATCCCTGATAATCTGCCCGCGATTTCTTCTATCAGGATTAAAATAATGAATCCGGGAATAGCATAGGTCAATGCCGTAGCAAATGCTTCCATAATTACACTGTGATTAGTGCTATAAATGTACTTGTTTTGGGTGAAAGTATCAATTAGTAATGGGCACTACATTCCTTAAAGAAAGAGGATCGGGGTAATACCCGTAATACGGGCGAAGATTAAGGAATAAGAATTATTTTTTAACTAAAACAGCATCATGTAAAGCATACATAAGGCGATTGATATCATCCGAATTAAGCTTCAACCTTCCTTTGATAATTATCGGATCAGCGGAATACTTGATAGGCTCTTTTGAGAATACTTCCATAACTGTCTCAGGCCCTGCTCCCCCGCAAAAGAAACACATGCTGTATGGATATGCAGAGAATACAAACTCCTTGTGACTCTTGTATCCTTCCACCGGGATGACATACCCTTTGATGGTGATCTCCTTGCCATCAAGCTTTCTTACTTCCTCTCCAAACACCGGCATATCAACTTTGAACCCCAGCAATTCATCATATTTTTTTACAAATGTGATTTTGGATAAGGTCTTCCAGGAACCCTCCTGTGCTGAAACTGAGCCGGTACTCAGATAAAATAGCATTATCAACAAAGAAAATGATGGGATATATTTAAATTTCATTGATCGATTAATTGAGCATTAATAAGTGTATAAATCAAGCCGCTTGGATCATGTTCTGCCAGTTGGAGCTTACCCTTTACATATACTTTTTCTTCAGTGTACCTGACCTTTTTATTATCTGCCATGAATACCTGCATGGCGGTCTCCGGTCCGGCTTTTCCGCAGAAAAAGCAATTACTAATCGGATACATGGAAAACATCAAATGGCTTTGATCTCTTTTATCAGCAGTGGGAAATATATAGCCGCCAATGGTGATTTCTTTTCCTTCCATTGCCTTTATTTCATTGGAAAAAGTCGGAATAATCGTTTCAATTCCAAACTCTTCATCGTATTGTTTCTTAATCTGTACTTTGGTCAATATTCTCCATGCATTTTCCTGAGCATTCAGCAGTGTGCTGCCAAAAAATAATGTCAGAAGAAACAAGGATATTTTCAAAGATCGTATCATTCAATTTTTTTCAAATCTGTAAGAAAATTTAACCCCTCTGTGTCAATGTATTTGCAATATCTGTTCTGTAAGCCTGAATAGCAGGTAACAGAGCTGCCAACTTACCTAAAACGATACAAGCAACCAAAAGGATACCTTCCTCAGGTAAAAACACCCATCCATCCAGCGCATAACGATAAGAATCCTGCATATATCCTGAAATCAGAGCCACGGCAGCATGTCCCATCAAGGCACCAATGAAATATCCAACAATCGCGATAAATGCTCCTTCTGCAACAATCAGGGTTAATAATTGCCAGCGGGAAGCTCCCATAGCTCTCATGAGTGCCAGCTCATACTTTCTTTCTTTTAATGAATTCAGCATCGAGATGAAAATACTCAATCCTGAAACAATCATAATAAGTATTGCTAAAGCACGCAATGCCTCGATTCCAACACCCATTAATACAAATAGTCTGTTGATCTCTATAGCCGGAGTAGCCGCCTGAAGATTTGTATTCTCATTGATACTCCTCTGCATGTTTAGTGTCTGATAATTTCTTCCCCTAAACTGAATCAAAATCGAAGTAATGTCTTTCTCTTCATTCGAAACCAATTCCTGCACAGCATTTGCATGCAATTCAAGCAACTCTTCAGTCGTATAAATAACCGGAGCAGGATTTATTGGCTCATCACTATGTTTGAGATGATTGTCTATTTCCGTACTATCAGATTCAGTTTCTTCAACTTCTTCATGCTCGTGGACCAGCCACACAGTTTTATTATTGCATAAAATCAATTGATCAATGACAGATCCGGCTGGGTTTAATATTCCCACGACTTTAAATTTGATATGCTGTTCGTGGATCAGGTCATCATCTTCCATAAATCCATGAGAACTGTCAAACTCATCCCCAAGTTTCAATCCTGTCTGATCAGAGACTGATTTCCCTATTACAACTTCGTAATCATTTTCCCAGACTCTTCCCTGTTCAAAACCGGCATTGTACATGGTAAGAAAGCCGGGTGTGGTGCCTACGATTCTGTAACTTTTGAAGTTATCTCCAAGGGATAGTGGAATAGCCTTAGCGATCAGAGGGTGCTTTGGATTCAGGAAAGGCTTTGTTTCAGCAAGATTAATATTCCCTGTCGGATTGTCAATGTGGTACATATTGCACAATATCAGTTGCAGAGGACTTCCCTTGGCTCCAATGACAAGTTCTACATCAGCAAGGTTTCTGACGAATTGATCTTCCAATTGTCTGTTCAACAATAACAAAGCCGTAATAAGACCTGATCCCAAAGCAAATAACACCAGGCTTAATGCGAGTGACAAGGGCTTGTTAAAGATATTTTTTAAAGCGAGTTTAAATATTTTCAACATGGCTTACAGTGCTATTTGATTTGGAAAATGATCTTTGAGGCGCTGATCATGTGTCACGATTAGCAGAGTGGAGGATTCTTCAGCTACAGCTTTTTCCAGCAATTTTATGACCTCTAAACAATTGTGATCATCCAGGGCTGAAGTAGGTTCATCTGCAAGGACAAGCGCCGGTTTGTTGATCAGAGCTCTGGCAATGGAAGCCCTTTGTTGCTCCCCAATACTAAGGGCAGATGGCTTTTTAAGATATTTTTCTTCAATGTTAAGACTTTTCAATAAGTGCATAGCTCTTGATTTGTCAACCGGAATACCTGCCAGTTGCTGCGCCAGCAGGAGATTTTCAAGTACATTGAGGGATTGAACAAAATGAGATTTCTGAAAAATAAGTCCAATGTTTTTACCGCGATAGGCATCCAGCTGATTATTGTTGAGAGACTTTAAATCCTGCCCGTTAATTGTAATGCTTCCGTTTTGAATTCTCAACAATCCACCTATAAGATTCAATAAAGTGGTTTTACCACTACCTGAATTACCCAGGATCAAAAGCCTGTCTCCTTTCCGGCAATGGAAATCTGGTAGAGAAATTGAATTTTGGGAATCATATGAATATGAAAGTCCCTGAGCTTGTAACATCATGGTCATCTGAATTGGCTTCAAAGATATAAAAATCAATGTCAAGCTGATTTGTTCATTTCATAGGATTAGTTCTCCTTATTGCAATTCACTCATTTTGAAGTGTATCTTCTATTTTATTTATATTTTTGCACCCTTTCCAGCAATGGGATTCACAAACTAGTATTAAAAATGCCGCGTTTTCTGTCCACTTCAATTATAAGTACCTTACTGAACAGGAAGGCGCGACCAAATAAAGAAAATCCGATTTTAATGAAATACAAGGAATATAAACAACTGGACCTCCCGTCAATAGACAGGGAAGTTCTTGAATTTTGGGAAAAGAATGATGTATTTCAGCGGAGTATTGATGAACGGGATATCAATAATTCCTATGTTTTTTATGAAGGTCCGCCATCTGCCAATGGTATGCCCGGGATCCACCACGTAATGGCAAGGACTGTAAAAGACCTGTTCTGCAGATTCCAGACAATGAAAGGTAAGCGAGTAGAGCGCAAAGGCGGATGGGATACACATGGTCTGCCTATTGAGCTGAATGTGGAGAAGGAATTGGGAATCACCAAAGAAGACATAGGCAAAAAAATTAGTGTGGAGGAATACAATCGCAAATGTCGCGAGACAGTCATGCGATTCAAAGATAAATGGGATGACATCACGCGCCAAATGGGATATTGGGTAGATCTTGATAACCCATATATCACATTTGAAAATGAATATATTGAGTCTGTTTGGTTTTTGCTGAAGCGATTGTACGATAAGGAATATATGTACAAGGGCTATACAATTCAGCCATATTCCCCCGCAGCCGGAACAGGACTCAGCTCTCATGAGCTCAATCTGCCGGGTTGTTATAAGGAGGTAAAAGACACTACCGTGGTCGCAATGTTCAAAGTCTTAAAAGAAGAACAATACGCTTTTCTTTGGGATTCTGAAGATGAAGACGTTCGTATTATGGCATGGACGACAACTCCATGGACCCTGCCATCCAACACTGCTTTGGCTATGGGAAAAGACATTGACTATGTCAAACTGAGCACTTTTAACCCTTACACAGGAGCAGCAGTTTCTGTAGTCCTTGCCAAAGCACTCATTGGGCAATGGTTCAAACCGGAAGGCGCAGAGGCTGAAATGATTTTTACCAAATCTGACAAAATAGTTCCTTACAGAATTCTGCAGGAATTTAAAGGAAGTAAATTGGAAGGTTTACGATATGATCAGTTACTGAAGTATGCTGTTCCTGAGGAAGGTGATGCTTTCAAAGTGCTGATGGGTGATTTTGTATCCACAGAAGATGGAACCGGTATTGTACACATTGCCCCTTCATTTGGTGCAGATGACATGAAAGTAGCCAGACAAAATGGAATAGGAGCACTGACACTAGTGGACAAACAGGGTAAATTCCTGGATGATATGCCCGATTTCGGGGGACGCTATGTCAAAGATTATAAAAGTGAAGGTGATGCCTTCAAAGATGTGGATGTAGATATCGCTGTCAAACTAAAAACTGAAGGGCTCGCATTCAGTGTGCAAAAATATGTCCACAATTATCCACATTGCTGGAGAACTGACAAGCCTGTCCTGTACTATCCGCTGGACTCATGGTTTGTAGCAGCTTCCAAAGCAAAGGAGCGTATGGCTGAGTTGAATAAAACTATCAATTGGAAGCCGGCGAGCACCGGATCAGGGCGGTTTGGGGTATGGTTAGACAATTTACAGGACTGGAACTTATCCAGATCCCGCTATTGGGGTATTCCGCTGCCTATCTGGAGAACTGAAGATACCACAGAAGAAATTTGTATTGGAAGTATGGAATCCCTGAGGGCCGCTGCTTTACTGGCTGTGGATCAGCTGGATCTTTACAATGCTGACTGGTGCAAGCGTGTCTCCAAACATTATAAAGAATTGATGGAGGAGCAGGGACTTGTTGTAGCAAGTATTCCAACTGAAACTGCCTCTATCAAAGCCTTATGCAAGCAAATCCTTCAAGCTTTGATGAGTGATTTGCACAGACCCTTTATTGATGAAGTGGTCCTTGCAAGCTCCGAAGGCAAACCCATGAAGAGAGAACTGGACTTGATTGATGTGTGGTTTGACAGTGGATCTATGCCATATGCACAATGGCATTATCCGTTTGAAAATCAGGAGCAATTCATGAGAAATTACCCTGCAGATTTCATCGCAGAGGGAGTGGATCAGACCAGGGGTTGGTTTTATACCCTGCATGCTATTGCGACGATGTGTTTTGATTCAGTAGCATTCAAAAATGTTGTTTCCAATGGATTGGTTCTGGATAAAGACGGTCAGAAAATGTCCAAAACAAAAGGAAATGTAGTCGATCCTTTCAGTACGATCTCCAAATATGGAGCTGATGCTACGCGCTGGTACATGATAACAAATGCACAGCCCTGGGATAATCTCAAGTTTGACATTAATGGGATTGACGAAGTAAGAAGGAAATTATTTGGTACCTTATATAATACTTATTCTTTCTTCTCACTATATGCCAATGTAGATGATTTTAAATATCTGGAGGCTTCCGTTCCCCTGAATGAGCGTCCGGAAATTGACAGGTGGATTATTTCACTCCTGAATACACTAATTCTGGAAGTGGAACAATCATTATCTGATTATGAACCGACCAATGCTTTCAGAAAGATCGAAGTTTTCATTGATGAGCATTTGAGCAACTGGTATGTCCGCCTTTGCCGCCGCCGATTCTGGAAGGGTGATTACTCAGAAGACAAAATTGCTGCATACCAGACGCTGTATACTTGTTTGGAAACATTGTCCAAGTTAATTGCACCTGTAGCACCTTTCTTTGCTGACTGGATGTATCAGAATCTGAATCAGGTCACCAACAAAGAGCATATCATTTCGGTACATTTAGCTGATTTCCCCAAAGCGGAGGGGTTTGCCATTGATACAGCTTTGGAGCAGCGAATGTCCTATGCTCAGCGAATTTCGTCTCTGATTCTCTCTATCAGAAAAAGAGAAAAGCTACGAGTGAGACAGCCACTTAATAAAATCATGTTGCCGGTATTAGATGAGCGGTTTATGGATCAGATCGATGGAGTCAAGGATTTGATATTGGCTGAAGTCAATGTGAAAAAATTGGAATACATCACTGATGATGGAGGGGTGATCAAGAAAAAGGCTAAACCCAATTTCCAGACATTGGGTAAAAGATTGGGCAAACACATGAAGGAGGCACAGCAAGTAATCGCTGATATGAACCAGAATGATATCAAACAACTGGAGCAGGATGGCCATATTGATTTCTTGTTTGCGGACGAAAAATTCAGATTGACAACAGAAGATATAGTTATTTACTCGGAGGATATTCCGGGATGGTTTGTTGCTAATGACGGAGATTTAACGGTGGCTTTGGATGTTAACCTGGATGAAATGCTCATAGCTGAAGGTGTGGCCAGAGAATTGATCAACAGAATTCAAAATCTCCGCAAATCTCATGGATTAAATGTGACTGACAAAATCAGCATTCGCATCGAGGACAAGGATTGGCTGGAAAATGCAATCTTGCATTTTGGAACTTATATCCAGCAGGAAACACTGGCTGAAGATCTGATCATGAGTGAACAGACGCTGGATGAAATGATCGAAATTGATGAGACAATGTCCACAAGTATTCAGGTAAAAAAACTGGGTTAAAACCTGAATTTTTATTGAATCAAATTATGTTATTCAAATAGCATCTAAAGAATGTACCTTTGCCCCCTGGTAAAAAACCGGCAAGTAAACTTGAGTATTGAAAGATAATATAGATATCAGCAGACTTCCCAAACACATTGCGATCATCATGGACGGCAATGGAAGATGGGCTAAATCCCGAAATCAACCCAGGATTTTCGGGCATCAGCATGGTGTCAACGCCGTCCGTGAATCTACTGAAGCATGCGCCGAACTAGGAATTAAGTTTCTTACTTTGTATGCCTTCTCTACCGAAAACTGGAATCGTCCAATAACTGAAGTGGATGCTTTGATGTCTCTTTTGATTGAAACTATTCATCAGGAAATACCTACTCTCAACAAGAATAAGGTAAGATTAAAAGCAATTGGCGATCTGAGCAAACTTCCCGATGCCACCAAGAAAGCACTTCAGGAAGCTATTGCACTTACTGATCAAAATGATCGCATGGATCTGGTTCTTGCTTTAAATTACAGCGGAAGATGGGATATTGCTCAGGCCGCAAAACGCTTAGCTGAAGATGCGAAAAAAGGATTATTGGATCCGGAGCAACTAGATGAGCACAAATTTGCATCTTATCTAAATACTGCAGGAATTCCTGATCCTGAACTGCTGATCAGAACCAGCGGAGAATCAAGGGTCAGTAATTTCCTCCTTTGGGAAATAGCCTATGCCGAATTGTTATTTTTACCGGTGTTTTGGCCTGAATTTACTAAAGAACACATTTATGAAGCCATTGTCGATTTTCAAAATAGGGAAAGAAGATTCGGTAAAATCAGTGAGCAATTAAATTCATGATAATTAAGATCACTGTTAATAATTTTTATCCATGCAACAGCAAGCAGCTCAATTCGTTCCCTATATCAATATTTCAAGAACACATATGAAGAAGTTAGTTTTTTACATCATTCCCGTTTTATTTCTATTTTTTGCTCCTCTATTTCTTCAGGCACAAGTGGGAAACGATCCTTTTGTAATGAACTACGAGGAACCCAAAGATTTTGAAATTGGTGGAATCAGAGTTGTAGGGGCTTCATACAGCGACGAAAATGCAATCATTCTGATCTCAGGTCTCAAGGTGGGTGAAAAAATTCGAATTCCCGGGCCGGATATCTCTCAGGCTATAAAGGCACTCTGGAAACTAAAGCTGTTCACAGATATCCAGATTGTGCAATCCAGACTCGCAGGCGATGTAATATTTTTGGAGATAGAAGTAAAAGAGCTCCCAAGACTCACAAAATATGCATACAAGGGTATTAAAAAATCATATCATACAGACCTTAACACGCTGCTGGATAAAATCATCGTTAAAGGCGGAATTGTTACAGAAAATACAAAACAGAGCGCTACTGCTGCAATCAATAAATTTTTCAGGGACAAAGGATTCCTTGATGTAGAGACAAAGGTTATCGAATCTCCTGATCCGGCAGTAACTAATAGTGTTCAGTTGGTTTTCGAAATTGACAGAAATAAAAAAGTGAAAGTCCAAAATATAACTTTCACAGGAAATGACAACATCAAGGCAAGGAAACTCCGCAAGAAAATGGAGAACACCAAGCGGAAATCAAAATTATTTGCATCCTCCAAACTTGTAAAAAGTGACTATGAAGCTGATAAAAAAAGTATCGTTGCCTTTTATAATACTCAGGGATTCAGAGATGCAGTCATTGTAAGAGACTCTGTCTGGAGAAACAAAAGAGGTCATGTGGTAATTGAAATGGATATCAATGAAGGAAAGCGTTACTACTTTAGAAATATAACCTGGAAAGGAAATTCTATTTATGAAAGCAGACAACTTTCCACTGTACTTGGAATAGAAAAAGGCGATATATACAATCAGGAGCTTTTAGATACCCGACTCAGCTATAGTCCGGATGGCAGAGATGTAAGTTCTCTCTATATGGATGATGGATATTTGTTTTTCAATGTTGATCCCACAGAAATTGCAGTCATCGGCGATAGTATTGATATTGAGATGAGAATCTTCGAGGGACCGCAGGCTACCATTGATAAGGTAATCATTAAAGGAAATGACCGAACGAATGAGCACGTTATCCGAAGAGAGTTGCGGACACTTCCTGGTCAAAAATTCTCCAGATCAGATATTATACGTTCTCAAAGACAAATTGTGGCACTTGGTTATTTCAACCCGGAAAATCTGGGTATAAATACGCCTGTAAACTTCCAGCGCGGTACCGTTGATATTGAATACACTTTGGAAGAAAAGCCATCTGATCAGCTGGAGCTATCCGCAGGTTATAGCCAGTTCAGCGGTGTAATCGGCACACTCGGTGTGACCTTCAATAATTTTTCTTTAAAGAATATTACCAATAAATCCGCCTGGTCTCCTCTTCCTCAGGGAGATGGTCAAAGATTATCATTGAGAATCCAGTCAAACGGCCGATTCTTCCAGGCGTATAATATGTCATTCACTGAGCCATGGTTGGGTGGAAAGAAACCTACCTCTTTCACGGTAGCAGGTTACTATAATAAAGTAAGTTCAAGCTTTGATCCAACCTCTCCATTTTATGGATTCTTTGCGCAGGGTGGTGTAAATCTGGGACTTGGAACCAGATTGAACTGGCCTGATGACAACTTTGTCATCAATGCAGTTTTAAATTTGCAAAACCTTAGAGTGTCTAATTTTGAAGAGTTCTTCACGGATAGAGGCGAGCGAATCAGAGTAGGATCATTCAACAATTTCAATTTGAATGTTACTTTAGCCAGAACTACTATTGCAGATCCAATTTTTCCAAGAGAAGGTTCCAAGTTTTCCATTTCTGGTCAGTTTACTCTGCCATATTCATTATTTGGTCCTGAAAAAGATTATTCCGAAATTGATCCTGCAGCCAGATATCAATTCCTGGAATATCACAAATGGAGAATTGAAGCGGATTGGTATAAGACTATTGTAGATAAATTAGTATTCCGGGCCACTGCCAAGTTGGGTATACTCGGTAACTACAACTCGAATTTGGGAACTGTACCATTTGAAAGGTACCGGGTAGGTGGTGATGGTTTGACCAATCAATTCCAGTCTATCACCGGATTTGAAATCATCTCTTCCAGAGGTTATGCAGTAACCGACATTCCGGCAAATGATCAGGGTGGAGCCACCATATTTAATAAATATACTCTTGAGTTAAGATATCCCATCACTTTGAATCCCAATTCGTCTATCTATGTGCTGACATTTGCACAGGGGATCAATGCCTTTAAAGGATTGAGCAACTTTAATCCTTTTGATCTTAAACGATCTGCCGGTGTCGGTGTGAGAGTATTCTTACCGATGTTTGGTACGCTGGGATTTGACTATGGTGTCGGATTCGATAAGCTGTTACCTCAGGGAACTCCCAATACTTTGAAGAATTACGGAGCATTCAACATTATTCTTGGATTCGAGCCTGAATAAGGTAATTTGAGGGAAGCAAATCAGTTGCTATTGTTTTGTAATCAGTATATTTTTCACTGCTTCTACGGGAATCCTGATTTCGTGGGATCCCATTGCGTATGGCCCAATTTCATACGGGTTGTATCGAAATATGATATGATTGCCGGTCCAGGCAAAGTTTTGATTTAATCTGAAACCATCATCAAACCAAAAACCCTTGTCTGCAAGATCCTGACCTTCTGCTACCTGATATTGAGTTCTAAATATACTTTCTGCAACCCGGGTCAATGCAATGGTGTCACTGACAATGTCTTCAAGACGCAACAATTTGTTGGTTTGAAAACTATAGTTGTAATACATTATAAATGTATTGGGGTGTGCGCCACCAGTGAATGAATAATTTTCAAAAGAAAAACTAAGCATGTCATTGCTTTGGTACACGATATCTGCCTTTATTTCGATAGCCCAGGTCATAAATCCACTGCTATCATCTACACCTTCAGAAAATGTATTGAACTCAGTAAAGAGCATATCAATCAACTCTTCTTTTGTCGCTGAAGCTGGCGCATCTACCGTAAAGTCGCGTAATGAGATGACTGCCAGTGAGTCCACAGTAGAATTGAATTGAATAATGTTTTCAGGTGTTCCTCCTTTTAATTCAGGCAGATTGAATGTAATCTCAAAACAAGGATGACTTTCCCCATTACATGGGCCTGTTTTAAAAGAAGAAGCTGCCATCTCAATGACAGGGATATCCTCCGGCACTAGTGGTACTTCCTGAGGATCAGTACCACATGCAATAAAGCATGTTGAAGCAGTCAGAGCTAATAGCATTCGTTTCATTAACAAGTTTTTAGGGGAAGGGTATGAATTTTAAGTTCAATTTATTCTGATCACTTAATTAAAATGGAGATTGCGTATTAAAATAGTAGAGATATTATTCTTCATATACTCATTTTCCATAACATCTTCTTAGCTCTTCATATTGTTAATAGTCTGCTCTATATTTAAAGTTAATTACTGCATTATTTGGGATTAGATCAGTACACTAATATTTTCAAAAAGACGTAACTACTATCTTCCTTCCTCAGCTTTAACCAATACATCCCCGGCGCAGGCATTCCCGGTAAAGTTAGTTGATGACGGCCGGGACTTACCAACCATTTTTCATTATATACCG
>JALHRR010000022.1 GCA_022841345.1 Saprospiraceae bacterium | reverse complement strand
TTCAGTTTGACTGTCCACTCTCAAAATCCGGGTTCCGAAATGCTGGCATTTCAAATTCCCTGGCTTCCACAGCTGGGAGTAAGTTTTTCTCTGGCTGCTGATGGGATTGCTTTGTTAATGATATTCCTTGCCAATTTACTGCTGCCATTAATTGTATTTTCCTCTTTTAGTACTGATTACAAGCATCAGCATGTATTGTACAGCATGATGCTCCTCATGCAAAGTGCCATGATCGGTTCATTTTTGGCTGCCGACGGATTCTTATTTTACATCTTTTGGGAGGTAGCATTGATTCCAATTTATTTGATCTGTTTAATTTGGGGTGGAGAAAACAGCAGGAATATCACGCTCAAGTTTTTCCTTTACACGCTTGCCGGAAGTTTATTTATGCTGGCTGCATTGATCTATATTTATTTGCAAACTCCTGACAACAGCTTTGCTATTCAGAGCCTGTATGCTGTGGCAAGTGAGATGAGCCTCACTGAGCAAGCCTGGATCTTTGGTGCTTTCTTCCTGGCATTTGCTATAAAAATGCCCATTTTCCCTTTACATACCTGGCAACCCGGAACTTATTATACAGCTCCTATTGCAGGCGTCATGATGCTATCCGCTATCATGCTGAAAATGGCAACTTACGGAATGATAAGATGGGTTTTGCCGATGGTTCCTGATGGGGTAGAATTATTGGGACCATATGCAATGGGACTTTGCATCACGAGTATTCTATATGGTTCTTTTATGGCGGTTGTCCAAAAGGATTTTAAACTGCTCATCACTTATGCTTCAATTGCGCACGTGGGTTTGATCTGTGCAGGAATTCTATCAAATAATGTAGAAGGAATTCAGGGTAGCCTTGCAGATATGCTCACTCATGGAGTCAATACCGTAGGCTTATTTTTTGTGTATGATATCATAGAAAGAAGGACTGGTACCGGAAATATGAAATTTCTGAGTGGAATCAGAGCTGTAAATGCTCCGCTGGGATTTCTCTTTTTTATTATTGTAATGGGTTCGATTGGATTGCCCTTTACTAATGGATTTGTCGGTGAATTTTTAATGTTGCTGGGAATATTCAAATACTATTGGCTGGCTGGTATTTTAGCAGGCTTGAGCATTATTCTGGGAGCCATTTATATGCTCAGATCTTTTCAAAAAATCATGCTGGGTGAGCCATCTCACGATCGTGTAAATTTCCCGCCTTTAACCGGCAGGGAGCGTTCACTCTTATATATTCTGGTGGTACTAATCATAGGTTTTGGGGTGTACCCTACTTCATTTTTGAACATTACTGAAGGTTCTGTCATCGCATTATTAGATAGTTTGAAATGAAAGAATTATTACTGATTTCAGGTGTTGGGATGCTTTCCCTGATTGCGGGATTGTTAGAGATTCGCAAAATCTTTAAGGTATCTGTGTTCCTGGTTTTCATTGGAGTTTTAATATCCTGTTATTTGGACTGGAACTCAAATGAAATGGTTTTCGGCATGCTGCTGATGGACAATTTTGCGCTGAGTTTTTTAGCAGTGATTGTGATTCTTGCATTTTTATGGTTTTTATCATCAGGAGAATTTTTCAATAAATCACATAATTTCTCAGATCATTATTCATTAATATTATTCTCTCTGACCGGGGCACTTTTGCTTGTTTCCTACAATAATCTGGTGATGCTTTTCCTTGGGATAGAAATTCTGAGCATTCCTGTGTTTGTAATGGTGGGTAGTAATCGGTCTGATTTAAAATCAAACGAAGCCTCTTTTAAATATTTTTTGCTGGGAGCATTTGCATCTGCTATATTGCTGATGGGAATCACTTTGGTTTATGGAGCGATTGGTAGTTTTGATATGACCGCCATTTCTCAGGCGATTCAAAACGGAGCGGCTGATCCTGTGCTTTTACCGGCAGGTATTATCATGTTGATGGCGGCACTGGCGTTTAAAGTTTCTGTAGCACCCTTTCACCTTTGGACCCCGGATGTCTATCAGGGAGCACCGATACAGGTTACAGCTTTTATGTCCACCATTGTTAAAACTGCTGCTTTCGCTGCCTTTTACCGCTTGTTTGCTCAATTCCTTACCGGCACAGAAAGTAGCTGGTTGATTTTCTTTGCAGTGATTGCCTCGCTGTCGGTTTTATGGTCCAATTTGAGTGCCGTTGTACAAACCAATTCGAAAAGAATCCTGGCTTATTCCAGTGTCTCGCATGCAGGATTTATGCTGGTTACATTATTCACGGTAGAGCACAATACCGCTAATATCCTTTTGTATTACACACTGGTTTATGGAATTGCCAGTTTGATTGCATTCAATGTGGTCAAATGGGTTTCATTTGCAAAAGAAGGCCAGGAAAGTCTTGCTTTATTTGCACAATTATTCAAGCGTAACAAGTTACTCGGTTTTTCAATGGTAATGGCCATCTTGTCCATGGCAGGTATACCTCCTCTTGCCGGATTCATTGCAAAGTATATGATTTTTGCCACCGCGATTGCCAGTGGATATCTTTGGGTGACTATTGTAGGGATTATTGCTTCACTGATTGCTGTCTATTATTATTTCCGCATTATTGTAAGCATATTTGACACTTCGCTCGAGACTGAAAAAATCGTCATCACCAAAAATCAGCGGGCATTTTTAATCGTATGTTGCGCAGCATTGGTGGCCCTGACTTTATTCCCGAGGTACATACTTTCATTGATTTAATCCTTGAATCGAAGATTCATAAAAGCTATTTATTCTCTATTTTTGTTGAATGGAAAGTACTCAACCCCGCATTTTAAAGTCTCCCCGTTTATCAATCATACCTGCTGATATTCCGATTCTGGAAGTGGCATTGTCAGGCAATGAAGCATTAAAGAATTATTTGAAAGTCACCGTACCTGATGTCTGGACAATATTCGGCCCACAAGCTTTGCAACATTCTCTGGATAAATTAAGAAGTAGTGTCACAGATTCCGGGTGGTGGTCATATTTACCCGTACACACAGAAACAAATACTTTGATTGGTTTTTGTGGCTTCAAAGGAGCTCCCAATCAATCCGGCATGGTTGAAATTGGTTATGAAATTGCAGAAGATTACAGGCAGCAGGGATTAGCGACAGAATTGGCACAAGCTTTAATTTTACATGCATTTTCTTTCCTGGAAATTAAAATGGTGCAGGCCCACACACTGGGCGAAGTAAATGCTTCGACTACAGTATTAAGCAAGTGTGGAATGAAGAAGATGGAAGAAGTGAATGATCCGGAAGATGGTGTCATTTGGAGGTGGGAGATCACCAAATTGCCCGAAACAAAACAGTAATTTGAGAACCCATAAAATGCTGTATCGCGAAGCGCTGCTTTCTGACATTCCTGCCATTCAATATGTAAGAAATGCCGTTAAGGAAAATGTACTTTCAGATCCCTCCAAAGTTACGGATGAAGATTGCAAAAACTATCTAAGCGAGCGGGGTAAGGGCTGGGTATGTGAAGTAGAAAAAAAGATAGTTGGTTTTTCCATTGTTGATCTGCAGGACTATAATATCTGGGCATTATTCATACTTCCGGAATTTGAAAAACAAGGAATCGGTAAACAGCTGCATGACCGGATGCTGGACTGGTATTTTGCTCAGACAGAGCACACAGTATGGTTAAGTACGGATTCGGGAACGAACGCTGAAAAGTTTTATAAAAAAGCCGGATGGACTGAAGTGGGGCTCTATGGAAATCGGGAAATTAAATTTGAAATGACGTTTGATGACTGGAGAAAAAAGAAATTAAATTCGGTTCAAATCAGACAAGAATTTCCGGAAGAATATGATCAAATACATGAAATCAATTTACAGGCATTCGGACAAGGGTCAGAGTCAAGACTTGTAGATGCTCTCAGAAAAAGTGAAGCATTCGTTCCCCAACTTTCATTGGTTGCAGTACTTGAAAATGAACTTGTCGGACACATCCTTTTCACTAAAATTATAATCAGGGATTCAAACGGTAATCAGGTCGGGTCCCTTGCACTGGCTCCGGTTGCTGTCTTACCAAAGTTTCAAAATAAAGGAATAGGTAAGCTATTGATACAGGAGGGTTTAAAAAAAGCACAGGATTTGGGATTCAATTCTGTTATCGTTTTAGGGCATGAAAACTACTATCCAAAATTCGGATTTCAGCCCGCTTCCAGGTGGAATATCAAAGCCCCATTTGAAGTCTCCGATCAAAATTTCATGGCCTTAGAGTTGAAACCTGATACTTTGAAACATATCTCAGGCCTGGTAACTTATCCCAAAGAATTTTCAGTGTTGTAAAATAATAGTTTTTGGAAGCAGCATTCCTATATGCATTCACCGTTATCCAAATGTCAAAGCATTATTTACAGATCCTTATCCTTCCAGAAACAAATGTCCGGCATGAAAATCTTTACCATTATTTTCTTTTTAGTGTTTCAGTTTCCTTTGTTTGCTCAATGGAGTACACTGCTAAACAGTCCATTTTCCGGAAGGACTGATGACATCTGTTTTGTCAATGATTCAGTGGGCTGGATGGCTACGGGGGCAGATGGAAGAATCTATAAAACCGATGATGGAGGAGATAGCTGGACGCTTCAGTACTTTGAAAATACTTACTTACGCAGCATTGAGTTTGCAACGCCCCTTTTGGGATTTTGCGGATCTCTGAATGGCAAATTTCTAAAAACTGAGAATGGAGGAAATACCTGGACAAATGTTGCAAATGGCATCCAGCCTAAACCACCTGGTATATGCGGGATTTCAGCTCCTACCCAGGAAGTGATCTATGGTTGCGGTATTTGGTCTTCACCTGCGTTTGTGGTCAAATCGGTGGATGGAGGCAATAGCTGGACATATACGGATATGTCTCATTTGGCCAGTTCCTTGATTGATGTCCATTTTATAAGTGCCGACACAGGATTTGTTTGTGGAAGAGCTATTGATGGGATTGAAGGTGGTATAATTCTTCATACTGTAAATGGTGGAGAATCATGGACAGTTCAGCATAAAACTATGACTCCCTTCGATATAGTTTGGAAATTACAGAGTCCTGATGGTAAAAACTACTTTGCTTCCATTGATGCCATTCCGGGCTCAGGAAATTTAAGAATCCTCAACTCAAAGGATTCGGGAATGAATTGGGAACCGATAATGGTGAGAAATACTTTCATTTATAGCCAGGTGGTCGGTTTCATTGATTCTCTGACTGGATGGGTTGGTGGCAGGGGAAATTTGTTTGAAACAATTGATGGCGGAGTGACGTGGTCACCTATAATTTTGGGAGCTGATTATAATCGATTTGTAAAGGTTAATGACAACCTCGCATTTATGTCAGGAAACAGAATTTATAAATATACAGGAGAGGGAACAGTAAGTACAGAAAACCCTGAGTTTTATTCTGAAATTCATTCATTAAAAGTTTCACCCAATCCTGCCTCAGATTATTTGATAATTGAAATAGAGTTATCAAATCCAACTTATTGTAAACTTCAAATTTATAGCTCAGACGGACAGCTTATGCATGATTTTTTGGATGGAAATACAGAAAAAGGAGTTAAGAATTATTCGTTCGACCTGAGCAAAATTGCTCCTCAAACCCTATTTGTTACGCTTAAAACAAATGAAGGTCTGATATATAAAAAAGTCATTAAGATGTAATCCTTTAATATTTTTGCAGTGCGAGGGCGCAAATCGTTTATCACCCTTACTTCGCAATTGTGCACTGGTTTTGGTAATATTCTGGGCTTTTAACTGGCCGTTCACTCATCATTCGTCGTGAGGTTCCTTCATCACTGCAAGATCCTTTGGATAACTCATAGCCCATAACTCTCTCCCGGCTGTTCCACTTTCTCACCAAAGCTTTGGGGATCAACTTTCAACTTTCAATTATCCAAGCCCCCCCTGTTCCATCTCATCTCTTATCTCTTATATTTTTTATCTGGCTGTTCAAACTCATAACTCATAATTCATAACTCATCACTCATCACTCCTTCGTTTCACCACCAACCTTGGTCAATTCTACATCCTGCTTCAAAATCTTCACCGAATAGGCATTCGGAACAATATTCTTCCCATGCATAATGGCATAGACTTTGGTGAATTCTGCCCCGAAATAAAGAATTATGGCTGAATAATATACCCAAACCAAAATTAAAATGACCGATCCCGCTCCCCCATAAATCGTCCCAATAGATGAAGCCCCTAAATAAAAACCAATAGCGAATTTACCACCCATAAATAACAAGGAAGTAAATGCAGCCCCAATGACGCAATCCTTCAGCACAACTTTTCCATCAGGTAATGTCCTGAAAATCGTTGTAAATAATATGGTTATTATAGCAAACACCAAAAGGTAATTTAAAACATGAAACAGAACTACCATGCCCTCAGGAAAAAAATTGGTAAGTCTCGAACTCAGTAAATCCATTAGTGAACTGACTATTAATCCAACCATTAAAAGAAACCCCAATGATGCAATCATTGAAAATGACATCAATCTATTTTTCAAAAACTTAATAAGTCCTTTCTTAGGTTTAGCCTTTATTCCCCAAATGAAATTGATGGAGTCCTGTATTTCAGCAAAGACTCCTGATGCACCCACCAGAAGAACAATTACACTAATCACTGTGGCAAAAAAACTATTGCCTGATAATTTAATGTTTTTAATAGCTTCCTGAATCTGAAGAGCAGCATCTGCTCCCACCAGGCCATTTATTTGACCAAACAATTGTCCTCTTACTGCATCTTCTCCGAAAAAAACACCTGATACACTGATAATAATTATCAATAAAGGGGGCAATGAGAAAATAGTATAATACGATAAGGCCGCACTCAATTTCATGACATTGTCGTCCAAAAACTGATTGAACGACTCTTTGAAAAGATAATAAAGTTTTGCTGCCCACGTAGTTTTCGACATCAGTAATTTCTTAAATTTCATTTTATTCAAATAATACCTTTGAAGGTTTGGTGGGATCAAAGTTACTAAAACCAAAATCAGTAGAACGAAATGGATTTATTCCAAGAACATTAATTCTATTGTCAGGCAGTGAAGGATAAAAAGCTATTGAAACCTGAAAAGTATTGAAGACCAGATTTAAATTGTTGACCAGTACTCCAATTCCAATCTGAGAATAAAACCGATTGTCCAGGAATCTGTTGTCCTGCTGACCAATCATCCCAATAGAATATACGAAGAATGGTGCAAATCGAAAACCGAGGAAAGAGAATGGCGCATAAAATTGAGACTGCAAAGTCAGAAGTACCTTACTGGTGCCTTCCAGCCTAAAGTTGCTGAAAGCAGAAGGAATATAAAAATCATTCAAATTGAGTTGCTCATAAGGCTGTCGTCTGATTCCGATTGTAGTTTCAGTTTTTATAAATTGACGAAACTTCCACTTTCCCAACACCAATAAATCAGTAAAATAATTTGCGTTGATTGAAATAGCCCCCTGATCTGCTCTGGAGTTATTAAAGAAAGTGCCATATTCCAGACTAGCACTTAAATATCCTGTTTTGATATAATTACCCCATGACATTCGCATCCCGGCGTATAGTCTGCTGAAATTATTCCTTGTCTGATTTCCAAAAGTGACTGAAAATAAACTGCCGATAGGAACATCTTCCGTAATTCCATAGTCAAAAATAAACCTGTCTCTCTTGTATTTTCTGGCAGAGATACCAATACTACCCAGGTATAATCTTTCGTCAGCATGAACCACCAGTGAATCAAATGCTTCATTTGACATTTGGATATATCTCAAATCTGCCATTCTTGCAGCGACAAATAATTTATGAGATCTTTCATTGACATGTCCCTGAGGGAAAATCCTGAAAGCTTTTCCCAGCCAATAATCCTGAGAATTGAAGCGATAGGTGCTTAATTCAAAAACTGAATCCCTGCTATATTTGGGATCAGTCCTGTATTGAACAGCAAGATGGATACCGCCCCCCCAATCTGTCAGAGGCGAAAAGAAAGGCCGCTCAAAAGAAATGCTCTGAATATTATTTTTGAATTCGTCCGCCCCGTATTGAATGCTGGTATTGATGTATGAACTGCCAATACTTGGGATAAAGTATTTAGTCATAAAATGCGCATCTCCATCCTGCCTGTTGAAACTGAGAGTATTGGAAGTTTCGTGACCCGATCCCAGTAAATTTTTATCAATTAAATCAAACCGTAAAGTGGTGGAAGAGGATGAAATCCTGGGAATGATACTAAATTGATCCAGCGCATAAATCTGGATATCAACTGAATCCGGACTGGAAGTAATGGGCACCAGAACTATTGTGACATCTCTGATGTAGGTCTGACTCCGAACCAGTCTTTCAGATTCCTTCACCAGGAGTGAATCGAAAGGCTCATTTTCCTTTATTAGAATCAAATTTCGAACTACATTTTCTTTAGTCTTAAGGTGCAGCGTATTCGTAGCTCTGCCCAAAAAACTGATAGCTTCATTACTATCACCTTCAATTGTGTAATCAATTGGATCTAATGTGGTAATGAAAACATTGCGAATAATCTTGCCTTCAAAATCCACATATGATGCCTGATGTAGCTTTGTATGTCCAGCTGTACCGGATATCTGAGCATCAGCTCTAAAAAAACTTTTGTAATTAAGATTTCTCTGTTTTTTGCGTTTATTGGCAGGTTCCGCAGGCATAATAATCATCGAATCCTGAGGGGGTTCAGTAACCTGAGAATATAAATCAGTACCGATACTCAGCATCAATATTGAAAGGCCACAAAATATCCGGTAAATTAAATACATATTTTGGGTAATGTCCTCCTGATCAAGTGCTCAAAGAAAGTCCAATTTTATTAACTTATTGAAAAAATCAGTTATTCGATTCCTTTGCTTTTTTCTTTGCTGCGTCTTCAGCAGCTTTCTTTTTAGCTTTTTCCTGCTTTGCTTTTTCATCAGCTGCATTTTCAGCGGCTTTTTTATTAGCTTTTTCCAGCTTGGCTTTTTCTCTCTCAGCAGCTTCCTGCTTTTTACGCTCTTCACGCTCCTTTTTCTTAAAATATCCGCGTAAAAGAATATTACTTTTGGCAGCCTCCATATTCTCTTCCAAACCTTGAGAGCTCGTTTTAAGGTTGTCCATTGTCTTGCTAAGATTATCGGCAATTCGGTCATCATGAATTAGTCTGCCTAATGTTCCTTTTCCGCTGTTTATGTTTTCTAGTATGTCAGCCAGTTCACTTGAAATAAGCTCGGCATTCACTGCTGTTACCTCAAGACTTTGGATGATAGCATCGGTCTCAACTGGTTCTGTAGATGCAATTTCTTCTCCATCTTCAATTGTTGGAGAATCTGAACTTCCCTGTGAAAGCACCAAAATTCTATCCCCAATAATTCCTTCGGAACCTATTCCTACCTCTGAATCAGATTTGATAAATTTTTGTACATTTTGTCTGATCAGCATGTCCACTCTCACTGTTGAATCATTGATAATGGCGATATTATCGACTGTACCTACGTTGATTCCTGAAAAACGTACAGTATTACCCACCTGGAGTCCACTCACGTTATAGAAAGTAGCTGTAACTTTAAATACAGGATCAAATAAATTCTTCTGTTTGCCGATAATGAAAACAGCTAACACGAACAACAGCAGGCCTATCAATACAAACAAACCCAATCTGATTTTAAATTTTTCTTTATGCGTATCCATGAGTACTATTTTTTTTTATTAAACTAATTTCTTCAGCCTTGTCTTTCAGATAGATTTAAAAAACGATTGAATGATGGGGTCATCTGAATCTTCAAAATCCTGAAGACCGCCTTCCTTATACACTTCTCCATCTCCGAGCATCACTAGTCTGTTACCTGTAATCCTTGCACACGGAATATCATGCGTGATAATAATGGAGGCTGTCTTATACTTTTCCTGCACCTCCAAAATAAGCTGGCTAATCTCGTGTGAGGTAGTTGGGTCAAGGCCAGTTGTCGGTTCGTCATACAAAATGATCCTGGGATCCACCACAATAGTTCTGGCTAATCCGATTCTTTTTCGCATTCCACCCGACAGTTCAGAAGGCATTTTTTCTAATGCATCAGCTAATCCTACATTTTCCAAAACTTCCATGATCTTTTCCCTCATCTCCTTTTCCTTCATATCCTTCCTGATCCTCTTCAAAGGAAACTCCATATTCTGACGCACGGACATAGAGTCATACAGTGCACCACTCTGAAAAAGAAAACCAATCTTCAGGCGCATTTCATTTAGCTCCTTCCTTTTCATTTTTGTGACATCCTGATCGAACACATTGATCTCTCCTTTGTCCGCATCCAATAAACCCACTATACATTTAATCAGGACCGATTTGCCAGTACCTGATTTACCCAGCACTACCAAATTTTCCTGTTCGTATAAATTAAGATTAATATCAGACAAGACTTTTGTTTGGCCAAAAGACTTTTGGAGATTCTTAATTTCAATAACCGGTTTTCTACTTTCTTTTGTTTGCTCCTTCTTCATTATCCTATCATATCAGTTATTTGCACAGCAATCATATCCACCACAATTACAAGAAGGGAGGCCAGCACAACCGCTGAATTCGCAGCAATACCTACACTCTCAGTTCCACGCCCCGCATTGTATCCCTTATAGCAACCAACCATTCCAATGACAAAACCAAAAAAGAATGTTTTAATTACTGCAGGTAAAAAATCCATAAAATCAACGACTGCAAATGCCTGGGAAAAGAATAAAATAAAGGGAACCTCGCCCTTAATATTTGCCCCTACCCAGCTCCCCAAAATTCCCATCAAATCAGCATACAATACTAAAAGTGGTATCATTAGTGTTGCCGCCAAAACCCGGGTCACAACGAGAAAACGCATCGGATTAGTGGCTGAAACTTCCATGGCTTCTATTTGTTCCGTCACTTTCATGGAGCCTAATTCAGCACCAATTCCTGAGCCAATTTTACCTGCACAAATCAGAGCAGTTATCACTGGTCCCATCTCTCTGATGAGCGACACTGCCACCATACCGGGCAGCATTGAAACAGCTCCGAAATCTACCAATACAGGTCTGGATTGTATCGTTAATACCAAACCCATGATGGCACCTGTAATGGATATCAAAGGCAGTGACTTGTAACCAATTTTGTAGCATTGATAAAAGAATTCTCTGAATTCAAACCCAGTGGAAAACATTTCACGAAAAACAGCAATGATAAATAAAGTCACATCGCCAATATTGGAAGAAGCATTTTTAAGTGATTTTCCAACATTCAATGTTATATCCCCAACTGAAATAAGTTGCGATCTAAAAAAATCACCTGATGATGTATTATCTCTATTCTTGCCCATAGTCAACTTCTAAAAATTTTATGCCATAAAGACTCAACCGAAAATTCTGCCTTCCTCAATTCAACACGATGTAGGTGTACGTATTTCAACAGGGACAAAATGTATCCGGGTTCATGAACAAAGGTCTGCACTGGAAAAACTAATAACTTATATTCTTATTTGTATGTGTTACATAAATCACCTTATTCAAAGCTGAGAAGAATCTAAGATTTATATTTACGTACTATTAAGGTAGTTTTAGAATACAGGAATCCTGTATTTCATCAGGCATGACTTCATTTATTCATTAGAGTACTGCTATATCATTCACTAGAACATTTCACATTTCTATCAAATTCGAAGATAAAATCAAATGAAACTTACATCAAGCGAGCCCTTCTGGCTGGTAAAAAATGGCATCCTTCACTCCTACCCATCACTTAGAAAAAATATTAAAACGGACATTTTAATCATCGGTGGTGGTATCACCGGAAGTTTAATAGCCCATCAATGTATTAAGGACGGGTATAAAACGGTGGTGCTCGATCGCCGGGAAATTGGACATGGAAGTACTTCTGCCACTACTTCCATGCTTCAATATGAGATCGATACCCCCTTACATGAGCTCATTGATATGATCGGTGAGAAAGAGGCAGTGGAAAGCTATTGGGCATGTCATCAATCAATAGATGATCTGAAAAAAATAGTAAAAAAAGTAAAATCCGACTGCGGATTTAAAAAGAAGAAGTCGCTCTATTTTGCCGCTTTCAAAAAGGATATTCCTGCTTTGAAAAAAGAATATGAAGCAAGAAAACAATTCGGATTCAAGGTAAAATGGTTAGAAGCAGAGGAGATTGAGTCGAATTATCAGCTAAAAAATGTACATGCAGGAATCTTATCCAAACAAGGTGCAAGTATTGATGCATTCCAGCTGGCTCATGATATTTTAGCTTACAATGTAAACAAAGGCCTGAAAATATTTGACAAAACAGATGTACTTAAAACTGAGTCAACTGACACTGGAATAAAAGCATATACAGATTATGGGAATACTGTTGAAGCTAATCACATTATATATTGTAACGGATTTGAAGCTACAGAGCAGATTAAAGAGAAAATTGTAAAACTACTTTCTACCTATGCCATTGTTGGCGAAGTGAACGAAGATGATCAATCATACCTGCATGATACTTTGTTCTGGAATACAGCTGAACCATATATTTATATGAGGACAACAGATGACAACCGACTGCTGATCGGAGGTGAAGATGAAGAATTTCTCAACACCGACAAACGGGATGCTCTTTTGTCTGATAAAGAATTGAAGCTGAGTAAATACATTGGTAAGATCTTTCCAAACTATGATTTTCGAACTGACTTTGGTTGGGCAGGAACATTTGGCGAAACAAAAGATGGATTACCTTACATCGGCGCACATCCTGATTTTCCCAATTCATATTTTGTCCTGGGATTTGGCGGAAATGGCATCACATTTTCGGTGATAGGTATGGAAATGATTTCAAATATGTTAAAAGGAAAATCTCATTCACTGGAAAAAGCTTTTGGCTTCGGAAGATGAGATTATACAGAGAAAATTAATTTTTTTGAATAATGAACACTCATATGTCATCCAATACGATTTTCAGATTACTCTATCTATGTGATACCATCCCTCCCATGTTGAGAGATATAGACGAGCAGACATTCTCAGCAAAACCTCATGATGAAAAATGGAGCAAAAAAGAAATTCTTGGACATCTGATTGATAGTGCAACCAACAATCATCAGCGTTTCGTCAGAGGGCAATTTGAGCATATTCCTTTCATTGTATATAATCAGGTGGAGTGGGCAGAAAAAAGTTATTATCAACAAATGGATACAGACAGGATTATTTCATTCTGGGAGGCATACAACAGGCATTTGGCCTCCTTTCTTCAGCTTATTCCTGTTGAAAAA
Source organism: Saprospiraceae bacterium (assembly GCA_022841345.1). Classification (GTDB taxonomy): domain Bacteria; phylum Bacteroidota; class Bacteroidia; order Chitinophagales; family Saprospiraceae; genus SLDF01. The sequence continues at coordinate 64,096 of JALHRR010000022.1, read as the reverse complement.
ATGATGTGCAAAGTGGATCGCGGCGAAGAAGAACCTAAAACCCTGCAATTCATTCTTGAAGATTATGTAAGTCATATGGAACATCATCTGAGGCAGATCCTCGGGAATTATTAAATTCTGATTGAATTATTAACTTCTTGTTAAACCAGATTTACTTCATCAAAATCAATGAACTTCTGCTCTTAAGAAATGTTCTCAAATCTGGTTTCTCACCTGATTTAGAAAAGAAAATACTTCGTAAATAGATTTGATGTCTAACTCAATTAAACTTGCTCTATTCCTGATTTTTCTGAGTAATCTTACTGATGCTCAGGCTATAAAATGGACAAAAGATAAAATTGGATCTATCCTCGCAGATACTGCCTCGCCGGAAAAAGTACGTCTCATAGCGTATCCAACTATTGCATATACACCTGAAACCAGATGGGAATTCGGAGTCAGTGCCCTGCTTGTGTACCATGCAGCTAAAGACACCACCAACAGGCTTAGTGAAATCAATGCCTTTACATTTATAACGCTTGAAAGCCAATATGGACTTTGGTTGGATCATGCATTATACACAGACGATAATGATTGGTTCTTTTTGGGTTCTTTACGCTGGCAGAGTTTTCCTCTGCGCTATTATGGAATCGGAGCTTCAACACCAAAAACTCATTCTGCCCTTGTAGAAAGTAATTCTATCCTGATCAGAGAAAGAGTTCTTAAAAAAGTAATTCCATCCGTGTACGCCGGATTGGAGCTTGACTATCAAAGGCTGGGTTCAGTCAGATTTTTACCTGCAGATGAATCAAATCTGTTGCCGTTGCCCCTTGGAGCTGAAGGTGGCAGCAATTTGGGACTGGGTCTTGGAATTGTATATGATAACAGGCATAATTTATTGAATGTACGCCAGGGTTTTTTTGGAGAACTGGCTTATTTGCGATATAATTTGTTTTCGGAGTCCGGAAGACATTTTGACAAGACATCACTTGATCTCAGATATTACCAAACTACCTTTAAAAATCAGGTGCTGGCTTTCCAGGTATTAGGGATCACAGCAAACGGTCCCGTTCCTTATAATTTAATGGCAGAAATGGGCGGAGAAGTCATTATGCGTGGTTATTACAGAGGACGATACAGGGACAATAGCTTTGCAGCCATGCAGGCAGAATACAGATGGCTTCCATTCTCGTTCAGTAAAAGATTTGGTGCTGCCCTATTTGCATCCTATGGCAATGTTGGAGAAAACCTCTCTAATCTCGGCGATACATCCTGGAAATGGGGCGCTGGCGGAGGATTGAGATTCCTGCTATTTCCAAGAAAAGATATTTATACCCGCCTCGACTTTGCCTGGACAAAAGAGAGCTCCGGAATTTACTTCTTTATTGGGGAGTCGTTTTGATGGTGGGGGATTGCTGGGATTGATGGGATTGAATAAGATTGAGGAGATTAAGGGTGAGATTGAAAAGATGGATTAGCTTACTTCGTGCCATTTCACCTTCTTCCCTGCTGTAATCTCTGTTTGTATCAACACACCAATAGCTTAAGTCGTAGCACGGTGACAACTAGCGCCCACTACAGGCAGGCAGGTTGCATGCATTTCATCTTGCAGCTTCTTCCCGGATTTTTTTGTAGTTCAGAGAGAGGTTTGAACCCTAGATTGTTCGCTCGCAGCATTACTCTACACCCCGGCTGCTCCTTTCATCTTTCAGCTTCTACCTTATCTCTGGCCTTTTTCCTTTTCGCGAGGTGCCGCTTCGCTCTACTACGCGATCCTTCGGATTCCTTTTTCCTTTTTCCTTTTGCCCTGGCTCTTTTTCCTTTTGCCCTGGCTCTTCTTCCTTTTACCTTGGCTCCTTTTCCTTTTGCCTTGGCTCTTTTTCCTTTTGCCTTTTTCTTTTGTCTTTTGCCCTGGCTCTTTTTCCTTTTACCTTGGCTCTTTTTCCTTTTGCCTTGGCTCTTTTACCTTTTGCCCTGGCTCTTTTTCCTTTTGCCCTGGCTCTTTTTCCTTTTTCCTTATGCCTTTTTCCTTTTACCTTGGCTCCTTTTCCTTTTGCCTTGGCTCTTTTTCCTTTTGCCCTGGCTCTTTTTCCTTTTGCCCTGGCTCTTTTTCCTTTTGCCTTGGCTCTTTTTCCTTTTGCCCTGGCTCTTTTTCCTTTTTCCTTATGCCTTTTTCCTTTTACCTTGGCTCCTTTTCCTTTTGCCTTGGCTCTTTTTCCTTTTGCCCTGGCTCTTTTTCCTTTTACCCTGGCTCTTTTTCCTTTTGCCCTGGCTCTCTTTCCTTTTGCCTTGGCTCTTTTTCCTTTTGCCTTTTTCTTTTGCCTTTTGCCCTGGCTCTTTTTCCTTTTACCCTGGCTCCTTTTCCTTTTGCCCTGGCTCTTTTTCCTTTTGCCCTGGCTCTTCTTCCTTTTGCCTTATTCCTTACGCCTTCTTCCTTCCCCATACCTGAAAAGTCCTTGGAATACTCATCAGAGTATGTACATCATGAGTGATGGATTCCAGCTGAGATCTGACTTTCGCAAATTCTGATTCATCAGTTAATTTGCTTTCCAGCAATGCTATTTTAATTTTATCCAAAGTTAATAAGCTCATTTGTTTTGGCGGACCTGTAAGCCCTATTGGTTGAGCAATCTGAACTCCAATATGACTCAATCCAGCCTCAACAAACATTTCGGGAAGCCTGGCACCTAATTCCGCATCGCCACCGCGGAGCTCCACTACCCTGGAATACCATTTCAAATAAGCATCAAAAGCTTCTGAAGCCGGCTCACAAATATGGCCTGAAAACTGCACATCCTCAACCAATATTATCCCTCCCGGACGCAATGCTTTCACAAGAATGCTCAACACATTTTTCGTATTACTCAAATGAGACAATAGATATCTCGCAAAAATCAGATCAAATTCGTCCTCTACATTAAATGTTTGAATATCGGTATGTTGAAAGCTTATATGTTGAATTTGTAAATCACTTAATTCTCTCTTATTTAATTTTATAATTTCTTCATCAAAGTCTACACCTGTTACCTGGCCTGATACTCCGACTAAATTTGCCATTTCGTATGTCATCATACCACCCCCACATCCTGCATCCAGACATTTGAATCCCGTTCGTATTCCTGCTTTCCGTAAAGCATTGACTGAATACTCATTCATTGCCTGCCCAAGTACATTCAGCCTGGATTTACCTGTTTCTCCTCCATCAATGGCATAATTCATGAGCTAAATAAATTATTTATATGCAAAATAAAACAAGTTAAATACAAGCTGATTCAATACTTAATAAATGTTTTGTTTCAGGTTCAATTATGTCAAATCATCAAGCTTACATCAAAGCTCAAAACTCCTTTGATATCCAACAGTGTAAAATAATTACATCGCCAAAAAGAATAGCTGCACAGTTGCAAAAAAGTCATATATTTTATTTAAAATTGTATAGTAAAATGGAGTCCTGAAACCATCAGGTATTCTCTGTTTATTACCGAATGGAGCAGAGACTTGTAAAATTTATATTCAGAAAAATTGAGAAGAAGGTGCCGGGTGCTTCTAAGCAACTAATAATCAATGAAGTAAATATGAATTTTCAAGTAAAAAAAACATTAGTTTTTTGTTCAGCGAATGAGGGGATTAAATAGCGATTACCTACTAAACGGGGCGATTCCGAAAAGCCATATGAGTAGGGAAATTTTGAAAAAACAAACGATATGACAAACAAAACTTTACTTGGTGCACTTGCTGGTGGTGTAAGCTTATTCCTTCTGGGGTGGTTGATTTATGGTATATTACTGATGGATTATACCACAGCCAACTTCAACCAATGCGCTTCAAATCCTCCGGAACAAATGATTTGGTGGGCGATGATTCTGGCATGCCTGTCATCCGGATTGCTGCTTGCACTTATTTTCTCCTGGTCCAATACAAGTGGAGCTGCTGCAGGAGCAAAAATAGGGGCAATAGCAGGGGCTTTAATTGCATTAAATGTTGATTTAAATATGTACTCAATGAGCTCCATGTTTTCGGGTTTGACCCCTCTGCTGGTTGACGTGCTTGCATATACAGTCATGATGGCTATCGCAGGTGCAATTGTTGGCCTGGTTATGAGAAAGTAAAAACCACAGCAGTTTGATTGCCTTAATTGTCAGCGTTTGATTTACAAAATGACCTTGATATATAGAATTGGGAATTAATTATCAACAAATTCCAGTTGTGAACTATTTGATGAAATTCCTCTTTCGGCTTAATTGTCAGGGAGGAATTTCTCATTTTAAGAGTAGACAGGAGCAAAAATGTCTGTCCAAAAAAACGGGATAGCACTTTCTTCTTAGCCGCATTCTCCGTTTGTTGCAACACACAATAAGCTTTTGTCGTAACCCGGGTGACCTTGCACGCTGTGCTTGCAAGGTGACATCCTTTGCCTGCGGCAAAAGGTGACATCCCCGAAATAAATTGACTGCTTTGCAGCCAATTTATTTCGGAGGTGACAGCTAGCACAAACTACAAGCAAGCAGGCAGGTCACATACTTTACATCTTTGGGCATCTCTCCGGCTCTTTTGGCTGTTGACTCCTTACTCATAACTCCCACCCAGCCGTTCCGCCAGAAGGCAAGAGCCACAACCGGCTGCTTGGCTGTTCAACTTGCAGCCCGAAGCTTGAAGATTGAAGCTTCTCCCCGGCTGTTTGGCTCATAACTCATCATTCATAACTCCCCAATTTCTCTTAAATTTGCATACACCCTCATTAAAAATATTTTCGGCATGCACTTCCTTAAAAACCTATTCCTGAAATACCGTACAGTGCTTGCTTATGGAATCAGTCTGTCCTTACTCCTTTTTCTCCTGAAATGGTTTGAATGGAAATTCTTCATTCTCGACAACTCCATGGATATTTATATTGGTCTGATCGGGATATTTTTTACGCTTTTGGGCTTCTGGATAGCAAGGCAATTCGTCAGAACAATAGTTGTAGAAAAAGAAATTATAATCCCAGGCACGGAGAAATTTATTTTCAACGAAAAGGCATTGAAAGACCTGAACCTCACTCCACGGGAATGGGATGTACTTCAATTAATGGCAGAAGGTAAGACCAATGCTGAAATTGCAGAAAGCTTGTTTCTTTCTCTCAGCACTATTAAAACTCATTCTTCCAATGTGCTTTCAAAAATGGATGTCAAAAACAGACTGCAAGCAATAGAAAAAGCTAAACGCCTGAATATCATCCCATATAGTCAGATGGTACTTTAGTCCTAATTTAACCCGTGGAGGAGATTCGGTACCAAAGTATGAGTTCTGAATTCCTGCCGGAATATACTTTTGACCCATAACATTAAAAACTAAAGCATTATGAAACGCATCATTTTAATTTATGGCTTGATTGTAGGGACTATACTCTCCGTGAATATATTTTATATGGTCAGTATGTGCTATTCTGACAGGCATACTGAGACCAATGATGTGGTGGGATATGCAGCATTGATTGTAGTCTTCTCACTGATCTTTTTCGGGATCAGGAACTATAGGAATCAGTATGCTGAGGGATTCATCTCATTTGGAAAGGCATTCAAAATTGGAGTTTTGATATCACTGGTAGCATCAGTTATGTATGTTGTCGTTTGGCTATTTTATTATTATTTGTTTGTACCGGATTTTTTGGACAAGTACATTCCATTCGCGCTCAAAGAAGCATCCAGAAAAGGAGCAACGGCTGTCGAACTTGCTGCTAAAACAAAAGATTTGGAACAATTGAGAGAAATGTACAAGAATCCATTCTTTGTCGTTATCATTACATTATCAGAGGTATTTCCGATAGGACTTATTGTAGCTGTAATCAGTTCTCTGATACTTAAAAGAAAACCAAGGTAAATTATTGAAAATCAACAATATAAAAGTACATTATGGATGATTTATTCCTGGTGGAGGGAAGTATTGAAATAAATGCCGCACCTTCACAAGTTTGGCAAATTCTTACGCTGCCTGAAAAAATTGAGCTCTACACGGGTTTCAAAACCATCACAGATTGGAAGGAAGGTAGTCCCATTATATTCGAAGGTGATTATAAAGGCATCAAATACCAGGACAAAGGTCTTGTCGTGGCAAATATTCCAAATGAAAAACTATCCTTCCAATTTTGGAGCGGAATCGAAAAAGATCCTGTACCAGATGAAAATAAATCAATCATTACTTATGAGCTGAGTACTGAAAAAGAAGGAGTGACAACATTGAAATATATCCGCGAAAACATATCATCATTAGACGAACAAGCCATGTTTGAAGAACATCTTCCTTCCGTTCTGGAAATCATGAAGGATGTCGCTGAGGATTCTAATTAAAATTTAGATCTCAGTTTTCGTTTTAAGTTAGTGTATCCTGAATTGAATAAATAATTGTTTTGTCAAATTCAACCTTTACCCTTTGCCTTCGTTGATTGAATTGTCATGTTCCAATTGTATATATAACTTTACGTTCTAATAAACAGCCATGCATTTGCATCGCAACCCAATTCATATGATCCTTCGCAAGATATTTCTTTTCACTGTCCTGACAATAAGCTTTACGGCCTTTGCCTGCACTCAGTCCAATACTTTTAAAAGCCTTTCAGAAGCAGTTCAAGCCGCAAAAATCGGTAAGAAGCAACTAATTATTTTCAGAATCAATAATAATAAGATCAATTTTAGTCACCTCAGGAATGAGCAGTCTACAGGGATTGTTGACTCTTTGATCCAATCAGCAGCTTTCAGGAATCCATTTAAAAAAGACTATCTGTTCTACTATATTGATGAGCAACAATTGGGAATTGAGGATAATTTATACCTGAGTCAACACTTTTTAAATGATCCTGCACCACACATGATCATTCTCAATGATAGAGAAGAGACAATTGCCTATATTCCATTACTGAGTGATAAACTGGGCACCGACTTTTATTTCTTTATACAAAACAGGATACGAGATTTTGAGCCGTATGTCAAAACAATTCAGGTACTTGAACCAAAATTAAAAGCTAAAAAGTTGAGTTCCACTGAACTGACGGAGCTTATTGACAGCCGGTATCGTTTAAGAAAAGCTTCCATTATTCACTGGAATACCTTTGCCGCCTCAAAAGAAATTATTCCTTTAAATAATGAACTCACGCTTTTTACTGAAGAAGCTTTTAATACAGAAGATATTTTCTTCCGATATCTGGTGGATGCTGACTCAAGCTATTCAAACTTGAAAATTAAATTACTGCAAAATTTAAAAGACAAAGCTATCAGAGAAGCTAATGTTGATAAATATCTTTCCTTAAAATCATCATGTGATTCCTTAAGAAATCTGTCATTATATGGCAGCAGTAAGCCTCCTATAAACTCAAAGCCGGTTTCCACGGAAGAAAAAGAGTATCAGGACGAGGAAACTATGAAATTGATAAGGCTATATACAAACGCTAAAAATGAAAGTCAGCTAATCAAAGCAGCGACTATGTTTGCCAGAAATCTCGTAAGCAGTACACCAAAAGCTGAAAGATCTGATGAAAAACCTGTCATTATCGCAGGGCCTGATAATAATGACATTTTCGGAAAGCTTACTGTAACAAATGAAGAAGGAGATACTGTTAAAGTGAAATCGTCAGAAGATATAAAAAGTAAAGAAACAAGTAAAGTGAGTGCTGCAGCCTTACATGCCGGTTATCTTAGCCAAATAGCATGGTCATTTGCTGAGGTGGTGAAAAATAAAACAAATCTTCTGGAAGCAATTGTTTGGTGCAAAAAATCTATAGAATGGTATCCGGGGAAAGAAAATCACCATGCCATTGCACAGCTTTATTATCTTACCGGCAAACCACAAAAGGCTATTGAACACCAGAAAAAAGCTATTTCGATCGCTGTTTCTGAAAACCTGACACAAAAGCAAATCCAATATCATCGGGAAGCATTGTCCAAATTCGAATCAGAATAAACCAAAGTCTGAGGGACTTGTTAAACATCTTCATGTATTCATCATGACAGAGATGAATGGATCTGGCATATATTTCTAACCCCAGCAATCAGAGTCAAAAAATCAGATTTCATCAAAATCTAATTTCTATGAATCGGAAATGCTACTTTTGCGATATCAACGCACCCTTCTAAAATTCCTGACCCGAAATCATTGTAAGGGGTTGAACTTTATATGATGTTGTCACCAGGATATAAAATTCATTTTTGACATAATTCCAATATGGAAATCATAATTATTATTGCGCTCGTTTTACTCAATGGGATTTTTGCCATGGCTGAGATGTCCCTCGTGTCTTCCAGAAAATTCAAGTTGGAAGTTGCCAAAAAGAAAGGCAGTCTGGGGGCTGGGACAGCTCTGGATTTACATGAGAACCCAACTAAATTTCTGTCTACAGTTCAAATAGGAATAACACTGATTGGAATATTATTGGGGGTTTATAGTGGTGAAAATCTGACAACTGATGTTAAAGATTTCCTTTCACAATTTGAAACAATTCGTCCTTATGCCGGAAATCTGGCTGTAGGCATTATAGTCATATTCGTGACTTATTTATCTATCGTTTTGGGTGAGTTGTTACCAAAAAGATTAGGGATGACCTTTCCGGAGCCTATCGCTATCCTTTTAGCCAAGCCAATGCACATTCTTTCCATCATCACCTCGCCATTTGTGTGGTTGTTGACTATCACCAATAATTTCTTATTGAGATTATTGGGAATTAAAAAAACTACAGATAGCAAAGTGACTGAAGAAGAAATCAAATCTATCATCAAAGAAAGTGCTGAAGGAGGAGAGATTCAGGACATTGAGCAGGATATTGTTGAACGTGTATTTGAATTGGGAGACAGAAAGGTGAATTCCTTGTTTACGCACAGAAGTGAGATCGTGTTTTTAAATACAAGTGATACCTGGGAAGAAATAAAAAGAAAAATCAACGAAGAAAAGCACTCAGCATATCCTGTCTGTATCAACAATAATTTGGACTACATCAAAGGAATGGTGTTGTTAAAGGATTTGTTTACTCCTACCACTGACGAGACATTCAACATAGAAGACTATCTCAGAAAACCGGTCTTTCTCAACGAGAATACCTATACATACAAAGCGCTGGAGATTTTCAAAAAAGAAAGATTGCATTATGGGATAGTTGTGGATGAGTATGGAACTACGATTGGAATTATTACTATGGATGATGTCATTGATGCTTTAGTCGGGGATGTCACAGAAAATGATCAGGATGAATATCAGATTATTCAAAGAGAGGAAGGAAGCTGGCTGGTAGACGGGCAATATTCCATTATTGATTTTATGAAATATTTTGGAATGAATTTGGATGATTACCAGGACTCAACTTTCACAACCGTTGCTGGTTTGCTCATATCCACCAATAATGTGTTACCTGAAGTGGGTGATAGATTTACTTTTGAAAATTATGAACTGGAAGTAATAGATAAAGACGGACAAAGAATTGATAAAATCATGGTGACCAGAAAAGATCCGTAGTTGACTTTACTTCTATAACCGATATTAATAATGAGCTTGTTATCTTTCATACTTAAAGAAAAATGAACTCTAAACGATTGAATAAGATTCTTCTTTTCACAAGTATCATACTCTTTGCTTTCTCACTGACGCAAAAAGCATATTGCACAACCGGACTGTGCAGTGACTCCGTTGCCGTATTCATCTTTGGATTTTTTGGATTGGTATATCCTTTGGCTACCTGGACCTGGCTGGCCAATCCGCTACTACTTGGGGCATGGATATTCTTGCTGCGCAATCCCAAAATTTCAATATTTCTAAGTATTTGCTCGACACTCATCGCTGCGTCCTTTCTCTTGTTTGACCAAATCATTGATAATGAAAATGGTCAATACAAGCAGATTATATCATATCAGGCCGGTTACTGGCTTTGGCTGGCAAGTCATACATTAATTCTTATTGCCAATTTTAGTTCAAGACGGCACGTATGAAACTTAAATCTCATAAGCAAGGCATATTTAATTTTTAAAGATTGAATTCCGTATTTTTATTATTTTATCTCTAAATCTATTCATTATGAACCCGGGCGCATTTTCCATCAGTCTTGCTGTCAAAGATATTCATGCATCAAAAGCATTTTATGAAAAAATAGGATTTACAGTTTTTGGTGGAAATATAGATCAGGGCTGGTTGATTCTCAAAAATGGCAGCTCTCTGATTGGGCTGTTTCAGGGCATGTTTGAAAAGAACATTCTCACTTTTAATCCAGGTTGGGATCAGGATGCTCAGCCAGTGGATACATTTACAGACGTTCGTGATATTCAAAAACACCTGAAAACAAGCGGAATCAGCTTTGAATCCGAGGCTGACGAATCCAGCTCCGGACCTGCCAGTTTTGTAATTCTGGATCCTGATGGAAATCCTGTATTGTTTGATCAGCATCGTTAATATCAGCTAACATATTTACTCCACTTGACATAGTGATCCATCATGTTACGCTAATTGACATCCGGGACTATTATTCAAATCATACCTTTACTCAATAAAATTGACAGTGAACTCAACTGATCTGAAATGAGCATTTAATTCTCCATGACAAAAATTCATTATTATTTCAATTAAGTTAAATACCGCAAAAATCGGTGTCATATTCTTGTGTATCCTCATGACATTGAGCAGCTGCAGAGCCAGACAGCAATCCCCTGCTCAGGTCAAATCCGAAATTCAGAAACAACTCGACAAATGCGTGCTGGCAGTTCAAACTAAAGACATCGAATTATACATGTCCCTGATTCCTGACGATTTCATTTTATACGATGAAAATGGAGAGGTAATCACCCGCGAAATGCAAAGAAATTATGCACTCAGAGACTGGAGTATTATTGATTCTACACTCAACAATCAATTTATTGTTGATAGTCTCCAAGTGATCCGGGACAGCGCCTTAGTTTATACTTCCCAACGATGGGAAAGACTGATGTTTCAGCGTGATGGAATTACAAGAGACACTATTGTCACTTCTCAAAAACACCTGGAAACCTGGAAAAAAACTAAAGGAGTATGGATGAATTACGATGTGAAAGAATTAGGCTCCCAAATTTTTATTAATGGTAAGGAATACAAACAGTGAATAAAAAAATCTTTTCAATGAAGCACTCAAATTATTATTACTGGCTATTTTTCTTCGGTTTCCAGTTAACAAGTTGTCAGGCTAATCCGGAAATTAGCCATCAAAATCCTGTTCATACGCTCCATGCTAAAGACAGCTCCCACAAGGATGAAGTGACTTACTTTGGTATCACGAAACCTGCAACTTCATCCGATACCAGTGCAGCATGGAATGAGAAAGCCCGAAAAATAATGGTTACCGGAACAGTCTATCAGCCTGATGGAAAAACACCTGCCTCCGGTGTACTTATATACTACTACCATACCAACACAGAAGGCAAATATGTTCACAATCCGGATATCCCGAAGAGTATGCCCCCCAATGAGCTGGGTCAAACGCATGGCTATATTCGGGGCTGGATTAAGACAGGCATCGATGGCCGATATCAAATCCACACTATAAAACCCGGAATGTACCCTACATTGGATGAACCGGCACATATCCATTTGACCATAAAAGAGCCTAATGATTTCGGGGAGTATTATATAGATGATATTGTTTTTGATGAGGACAAAACACTCAGCACCAAAAGAAGATTAGCCATGGAAAACCGCGGAGGCAGCGGAGTGCTCAGAATGTCAGACAAAGAAGGGATCAGCGTAGGAGAAAGAAATATAATTCTGGGAATGAATATTCCGGATCACCCCGGCAATTCAGAATACGAAGCGCTTTCCGGTCGCAGGATAGGCGAAGACTTATTTTCATTTACTCCTTTTCATGCCTGGGGTCCTGACAAAAACACAAAAACATGCCCGATTTGCAAATATGGCTGGCATCATGGGATCCTATATTTTGTGGGTAAAAATCCGGATTGGCAAGACATCAAAAAATGGCTGACTTTTCTTGAAAAAGAGAGCATCAGGAGAGAAAAACTCCTTAAAGTATTTTTTATTTATGGTAATGAATCAGACTACTCGGAAAACATAAGAAGAAAAGAGCTGGAAGCAATCGGAGGGGAATTAGATCTAAAACATATCGCCCTGACATTTGTCCCGGGATTTTCAGATCAGAAATCTGAGATACATCTGATGAAAATCAACCCTGAAATGGAAAACACTTTTATCCTTTACAAACGCAACAATGTCATAGACAACTTTATCAATTTAAAACCTACTCAGGAAAATTTCGAGTTACTTTCTGACCGGCTGGATCAGACTATCAATCAATATTTCTATCTTTCCAAACCCAGATATGAATAAAACCACATTGCATTAGTTTTTCACCGATCAAAGCATGCAAATTCAGATCCGAAAACCCACTCTTGCTGACGCCGAATCCATTGACAGGCTCAATATCCAGCTCGGATACCAGGGAAATATAAAGAATACAACATTTCGTCTCAGGAATATTTTTCAGGATCAAGCTCATATAGTCCTTGTAGCCACAGTTGATGACAATGTGGTAGCCTGGATCCACGCATTTTTCGCCCTCAGACTGGAATCTGATGCCTTCGCAGAAATTGGCGGAATGGTAGTTGACGAGCGATACAGGAAGCAGGGGATTGGGAATTTGCTCATTCGTAAAGTGCAGGAATGGGCCCTTTCACAAGATATCTCAAAACTCAGGGTCCGATGCAATACAGTTCGGAAAGAGACCCATACTTTCTATACACAGCTTGGATTCCATGAGACCAAGGAGCAAAAGATATTTGATTTGAAACTCACTGAGCTGGAGTAATTACATTTATTCCGGCTTCCTGGCTTCAATTAAATTTTCACCCATTGAAAATGTTTAATTTGGGCTGTCGTTGAATTACAAACAAAATAAAAAATCAATATGAGAATAACACTCCTGGCTGTGATTTTAATCTGTGTTGCTTTGGAAGCTTTTAGTCAAATTAATGAAGCTCCAGCCATAGATAAAATATTTTCAGAATGGGACAATCCAAACTCACCGGGCGGATCTGTCGGGGTTTTCAGGGATGGTAAAATAATCTTTTCCAAAGGTTATGGGATGGCAAATCTTGATTACAACATTCCCAATTCAGCTTCTTCGGTGTTTGATCTTGCTTCCACCTCAAAGCAGTTCACCGCCGCTTGTATCATGCTGTTAGTGGAGAAAGGCAAACTTAATCTGAATGATAAAATAAGAGATTTCTTTCCAGAATTAAAGGAGAATACTTCCGGAATCACGGTTCAACATTTACTTCACCACACTAGTGGAATCAGGGATTACCTGACTCTTGCGTATTATCAGGGACTTGGTGATGAAGACTTTTATGAGGATAAGGATGTACTTGAATGGCTGCGTTTACAGGAAAATCTTAATTTTCAACCGGGTGAAGAATTCTTGTACAGTAATTCGGGTTATTGGTTATTAGGTCAGATTGTGAACAAAGTTTCAGGCATGCATATGTCAGAATTTGCGAGGAAGGAAATATTTGAACCCCTGGGAATGAATAATACCAGGTTTCAAACTGATATGAGTGAGATTATAAAGAACAGAGCGACCGGCTATGCACCGGATGAAAATGGTAGATATAAAATATCTATGACTCCTCTGGAATTGATAGGCGATGGTGGAATTTATTCCACCATTGAGGATGTTAAAAAATGGGATGATGCATTCTATCAGTCCAAAGTATTCAGTAAGAATTTTTGGACCAGTATGACAAAAACAGGTCAACTGAATAATGGAAATGACCTTGATTATGCGGCAGGACTGATGATCGGGAAGTACAAGGGTCTTAAAAAAATAAGCCATGGTGGCGCTTTTGTCGGCTTCAGATCAGATATGCTTCGATTTCCGGAACATCATTTCAGTGTAGTCATCTTGTGCAACAGGGCCGACGTCAATCCATCTGCTTTATGCTTACAAGTAGCAGATATTTTCCTGAAAAATAATTATATCGTTGAAACGAATTCAGGCAAACCAGGGGCTTTAACTGAAACCATACCTCCGGTTGAAGTATATTCTTTTCAGAATTTAATTGGAAAATACGAGCTGGTGCCGGGCCTTGAAGTTGAAGTAAGCATTAAAAATGATTCCATGCACATATTACAAAAATGGAACAACGCTGCTTACAATATTGCAAAAACAAGAGGGAACAGTTTTCAGCTTCCTGATAATCCGGAAGTGACTTTTACATTTTCAGAAAAGCTGGATGGATTTACTCAGAAGCTCAGTGTCAATCAAAATGGCAGAATTTCACATGCTATCCGGAAAAAAGAAGTCGATCTGACTCACATTGATCTTAAGGTATATGAAGGATACTATCCCAGTAGTGAGTTACAAACCGTCTACCATATATTTTTGGAGGGAGGCATCTTACGCTTAAAGATTCTTGATAAGGAACCTATTAATCTCACAGCCTGCAATATTGATGAATTCAATGCGCCGGGTATGCTGCTCAGATTTAATAAGATCGGTGAGACTATAACTGGATTCGAAATGGATGCCGGCAGGATCAAAAACATAACTTTTAACAAAATTATTCACTGACGGGTAGAAGTTTCCGCTTGTGAGAACATGACGCGATATCGGAAAAACCTTACTTTTGGGCCTCCCCTTGCGGATATTATAGAGACATCCAAATTGGTTGTCTCTAAAATATCCCCTGCGGTCGCGCTATCCGCTTTACTTCGCAGAGCCGCATATGGATGCGTCTCTACTCGTGCCCGCTCCTATCGCTGAGGCAGTTTGAGTGTGAGCACTGAGTGGAGAGGAAAACTCCTGTTATTCTTTCGCATACATGTTCATTATATAGATTTCTATGAACAATTTCCACAATTTTTACTTTAACCCATCCTGAGGTCAAAGAAAGAATTCCAAAGTACATTTCTGGGTTTCATTACCCCGAAGTGGGTAAAATATGAATAACCCGGGGTAAAACCCCGGGGAGAAAAGATCAGAAAACTTGTTTTGGCGGGATTTTTGCGATACCAGCAAAAATCCTGACAAAACCAAAAGCTGCGGTTCTCCCGAACTCTCTATCTACCCAGAAGATAAACGCGCATCATGAAACTATTCGATTACACAGATTCAGAAAAAAACCTGCTGCCCTTTGATGGAGAAGTGCACTATTATGGACCCATAATATCCACAGAACACGCGGATCATTACTATCAAAAATTACTAAACAGTATTGAATGGAAAAATGATGAAGCCATCATGTTTGGCAAGCATATTATCACAAAACGCAAAGTGGCATGGTACGGAGATACCGGATTTGAATACAAATATTCCAACATAACAAAGAAAGCTCTTCCCTGGACACAGGAACTCCGGGAATTAAAAGAGATATCCGAACAAATATCCGGGCATACATACAATTCATGTTTGATGAATCTATATCACAGCGGAGAAGAAGGTATGGCCTGGCACAGCGATGCAGAGAAAGATCTTTTGAGAAACGGTGCCATCGCATCCCTCAGCTTCGGAGCAGAACGCAAATTCGGATTCAAACACAAATCCAGCAAAGAATCGATCTTCATGCCGCTCGAACATGGCAGTTTACTTGTCATGAAAGGAACAACTCAGACCCATTGGCTGCATCGTCTGCCTCCCACCAAAAAGGTGACAAGCCCGCGCATCAATCTGACCTTCAGGACGATTGTGGGTTGAAGGGTAAATTTGATTAAATCTTGTAATCTAAAATATGTCAATTCTATAATACATTTGATACTATAAATCATTTATCGTGGGCCAATTATAAATTTTACCCTAATGCTTCGTTTGCAAAACAATTACCCCGAAGTGGGTAAAATATGAATAACCCGGGGTGAAACCCCGGGTAGAGATAAAAACAGGAATTGTTTTGGCGTTATTTTTGCCTGAAAGAAGCAAAAATAATGACAAAACAAGAATCTTCACGATATGTCCGAATACACATGAACAAATAATATAAACCCGATCACAAACCCATAAATAAATGCACCTCCCCCCCTTTGACCAATACCCCATACTCACTGATAACCTCATTATTCTGAGACCTCCCCGCATGGCAGATATTCCCGCTATCCTGGAAATATGCTTTTACGATGGCAAGGCTGCAGAAACACAGGAGGAAGCAAAAGAAATACTGCAAAAAATCAATCAGGATTACGAAAAGGGAAACAGCATTCATTGGGTTATTTCGGATTTCATATTACATCAGACCATCGGAACCTGCGGATTTTACAGAGGATTTGATAATGAAACCGGCGAGATAGGATATGTCTTGCTGCCAGAATTCAGAGGACATGGATGGATGACTTATGCAGTTCAACTCATGATCAGGTTTGGATTTTATGACATGGGCTTGAAACGCATCATTGCCATGACCAGCGCAGAAAATTTAAAATCTCAAAAGGTCCTTGAGCGAATTGGGTTTACACTTAAAGACACCACAGAGGATGGAAATTTGGAATTTGAATTACTAAAAAAGCACTGACATTAATTTACCCGCCATTGTAAATTTTTCTGGTTTTAATTTGCGCAACTGAAATGTTGCACATATATTTGCAACCGAATAGTTGCAGTAGAGATTGACTTATAATTTCTCATAGATTAAAAATCCAAAATGAGCTCCGGAAATACAACCAAAGTTATCGTTGAGAAAGGCAAACAAGAATTATTTGTCATCAGAGAATTTGAAGCAAGCAGAGAGGCAGTTTACAAAGCCTTCAGCGATCCGGATATTTTGATTCAATTTTTTGCACCTGCAGGAGCCATCATGTCATATACCGCCAGAGATTTCAGAACCGGGGGACAATATAGATATTCACATTCCGATGATAAAGGCAACATCATTTGTACTTTCCAGGGAGTCTTTCACATAATGAGAGCCCCGGAGCTTATCATTCAGACTGCAGAACTGGAAGGATTTCCGGGCAATGAGAATACACTTTTGGAATCCATGATTTTTGAAGAATTACCCGATAACAGGTGCAGACTGACTATCCATGATGTTTGCTTTTCAGTCGAAACGAGAGATGCCATGGTACAAAGCGGAATGGAATCAGGACTGGTCATGATTTTCAATCAACTGGACGATTTACTTCAAAAATAATGCATCATGAAAACCAGCACAAAACCAGAAAACATAGACAAATACATCTCAACCTTTTCTCCGGAAATACAGGAGATATTGGAACAGATCCGAACTACCATCCACAGAGCTGCACCACATGCATTAGAAGCAATCAAATATGATATGCCGGCATTCACTCAAAATGGAAAGAATCTGGTGTATTTTGCCGCTTTTAAAAATCACATCGGCTTCTATCCGGTACCCACCGGCAACAGTGACTGGGACTCCGAATTTGCGGCATACAAAACCGGAAAAGGTTCCATCCAATTCCCTTACAGGAAGCCCATCCCCCTGGAATTAATTACGAAATTAGTTGAGTTTCGCCTGAAGTCACTGAACGGTCTCCATTGAACCAGAGATATATCAAATTTAGGACAGCCCGGCATTCTTCATCTCATCTCTTTAACTTCACACCTCTGATCTCCCGGGAATTCATTCTCAACTTTCAATTAAATAAATCTAAACCATTTGACCATTCAACGAATCAGATGATATCTGTGAGCAAAAAACCATCATCAAGCGGCATAATTTAATTAATAAATAATACATTTACCATAAGCCGCACTAATGTTACCCGATCCACTTCCAATAGTTAAAAAGTCGAAATTATTTATCTCTCAAACATTGGTTTATGTTAATCCAAATTGTGATCATTTTAGTCATTTTTTTGATTATTTATATCCTGTATATGCTTGTCAATATGGGCGTATTCCGAACGATTGAAAATTATTTTGAAGGGGTTATTGTTAAAGTTATTGCGCTTCCGGGAGTAGAGGATATCACAGTGCGTGATGAGGATAAATTTGCTCTAATATCTTCAACGGACAGGCTGGAATTTCCACCAACAGTGAATGAGGTGGGTTCTATGTATTTTATGGAATTAAGTTCCGGGGATTTCAATATAAAGGAACTAAAAACATCCATTCAGGGACCATTTGCACCACATGGAATTTCATTAACAAAAATTGATGATGGATACCGGGTACTGGTCGTCAATGGAAAAATGGGTGAACATTCTATAGAAAAATTCACGCTAAAAAATGACACATTGATATATGAAGAAACGCTTTCAGATCCATGGATGATTAGCCCGAATGATGTTTTGGCTTATGATAGCGAGCGATTTTATTTTACAAATGATCATAAATATACTGTCGGATGGAGACGTAGCATGGAAGAGTATTTTGCACTCGCAATCTCAGGAGTAGTATATTTTGACGGAAAAAAATATACCCAGGTTGCTAATGATCTCGCTTTTGCAAATGGCATCAATATAGACCGAAAACGCAATCTGATTTATGTAGCTGCTTCCCGTGACTTTCAGGTCAAAGTCTATTCCAGAAATGAGGATGGCACACTGAAATTCATAGAAAATATAGACGTGGGCTCAGGTGTAGATAATATTGAAGTAGGCCCTGATGGGGTCTTGTGGCTGGGATGTCACCCCAATCTTCTGAAACTCGCATCCTATGAGAAAAACAAAAGCCCTAATTCACCTTCAGAATTGATCAGAGTAATATACAGACGCAAAGGTGATTATGATGTCAAAAGTGTTTTCATGGATGATGGTAAAAACATGTCTGCATCAACTGTAGCTGCACCATATGGCAACTTCCTTTTTGCAGGAAATCTGATGGACAAAAAATTCCTGATATTAAAAAGAACTGTGAATGACTAACAGCCTATTGATCTGAACCATTTCGACTCAAAATGTATTACCTTAAAAAAGATTCCTTTAATAGTTATTTTTTAAGATATGAATCAACAATGAAGGTCATTCTGCAATTTTTAATGCTACTTTTTATAACCCTCTGTGTACAGATAGTTTCTGCACAAAGGCACCCAATTCTGGACAAACTTGAGATCTACGAATCCGGAGGTAAAGTATACATCACCTGCATCATCAGTGCAGGTAATACTTGCAATGGTATCAATGTCTTACGCTCAACCGACAGTGTGGAATTCTCCATTATAGGGAATGTAAGCGGAGTTTGCGGGAGTAATGACTTTCCCATTACTTATGATTTTGTGGATGAAAATCCGGTCATTAATAAGCCGATGTATTACCAGCTCGAATTTGGTGGATTTGCACCTTCTGAAATCATCAGATTACTAATCATTGATTACAATTCAAATGGATATCAGGTAAGACCTCAGCCTGCCAGCGAAGAAGCCAGAATCTATTTTGAAAATCCTGCAAATTCTGAGTTTGGTATCACACTTTACAGCAGTTCCGGTAAAACCATATTACAAGAAAAAACTACCCGAAATTTTTTCGACCTTTCATTAGTCAATATTCCTTCAGGCTTATATGGGTTCCGGATTTCAGACAATCCATTGAAACCAGCTATTATTGGAAAGATTCTTGTTCAGCATTGATTATAAATCTCTGGTTTGAGTTTCCAAATAGTATTACACATTCTTTCCATTATTTTATTCATTTTGTGTGACTTTAGAAATCCATAACCGGAAGTTTCAATCACTCCATATGAAATCTACCATTACCCTAATTTGTTTTTCATTTCTCACAATAATGACTGCACAAATTCACGGTCAATCCAAACCCATCAGGGTAGCCATCGCTGGATTGACTCACACCCATGTTCACTGGATTCTTGGAAGAGAAAAACAGGACGATATCATCATAGTCGGTATTGTAGAACCCAATAAAGAACTCGCAAAGAGGTACTCAGCTCAACATGGATTCCCGATGAATATTGTGTACAACACACTTCAGGAAATGCTGTACGCCTGCAAGCCTGAAGCAGTCTGTGCTTTTGGGTCCATATTTCAACATCTGGAAGTGGTAGAAGCCTGTGCTCCCAAAGGTATCCATGTGATGGTGGAAAAACCGCTTGCAGTAAGTCTTGAACATGCCCTGAAAATGCAAACGCTGGCAGAAAAACACAACATTCATTTGCTGACCAATTACGAAACTAGCTGGTATCCCAGCAATCAAAAAGCATTTCAATTTTTGCATAATGATTCCATCGGTGAAGTGCGAAAAGTAATAGTGAGGGATGGACACCGCGGCCCGAAAAAGATTGGTATCAATGAAGAATTTTTAGAATGGCTGACGGATCCCGTGCAGAATGGTGGAGGTGCCATCATAGATTTTGGATGTTATGGCGTGAATCTTATGACCTGGCTGATGAAAGGCGAAAAACCACTCAGCGTGACAGCTGTCACTCAGCAATTACAAGCTGAAAATAATCCAAAGGTAGATGATGAATCTGTTATCATACTTACTTATGAAAATGCAAATGCGATTATTGAGGGATCCTGGAACTGGCCAATGGGGAGAAAGGATATGGAGATTTATGGTTTGTATGGAGCCATCTTTGCAGACAATAGAAATAAGCTCAGAATCAGGATGGCAGAGGGGTATGATGGCTTCAGAGAAAGTACTTTCAAGTTGGAAGAACTACCAGAACCCTATCATGATCCATTTGCTTACTTTGCTGCCGTGATCAATAAAGAAATCAAATTGCAGCCTTTTGATTTATCCTCACTGGATAACAATATCCTGGTAATGGAAATCCTTGACGCGGCGCTCAGAAGCGCCGCAGTCGGAAAGACTATTCATCTAAGTAAATAGCACCAATATTTTCTAAAAATTAATTGCTAATCCGATTCACTTGCAATTATTGCGAACCAAACCAAACGCAAAGCAAATCTTAGACGTATTGATGTAAGTTCTTTGTAATTGCCGGATCATTAATTTTTTGAATTCTGTTTATGTCATCAATCTTTACTTTTTCCTCAGCAAAAAGCATTCTAATAATTCTTTTTTCTCTTCTGATTTGCCTGTCTGGTTATTCGCAAACACTACAATGGTCAAAACTCAGCGATATTCATTCTGTAACTTCTTTGGCTGGAATTCGCCCTAATTCTTTAATAGATGAAGACGGAAACATTATTTATGTTTCAGTAGAAAGAGATATTTTACATTTTTATAAGCTGGATGCAAATGGTAATGAATTAGCGCATCTCAACACCGCTCAGACTACCGGAGCATTTTCGAAATTGATAAAATTGGCCTCAGGTGATTTTGCAATAGCATATGATTTGACTCCTCTGGAAGTTGATAGAACTATCATGGTACTGACTTTTAATTCTGACCTGGAACTTATTCAGAATCAGGAAATTAATCTGCCATTCACTTCAGAAGCCTGCATATTGTATTCTATTTTTGAAATGGACAGCGCTATTTTCCTTAGCATTTTCAATTGGGAAGAACACTATATATTAAAGATTTTAGAAGGTGGAAATACAGAATTAATTTTCAAAGGAGCTGCTACTTTTGCTTCTGAGGAAAAAATAACTTTTATAAGTGACCACTCTTTGCTGATCGAATATCAGTATGGCACTGAACATATGATTCGTCGTGTTTCGCTTCGGGATAAACAGCTCATTTGGGAGCAAAAATATTTGAATGAAGGAAGGATTGAAATGCAATATAAAACGGGAGTGATCAATGATCAGCAGATAGCTCTGGCCTCTGCAGAAAGAGATTGGGTAGATGGTGAGGCAAGAGATACGATCAGAATTAAGAAAATAAAATTAAGCGATGGATCCATCATTTCAGAATCATTTCTGATTCCTGGTCATCACTGTATTACACATCTGAGTGACTTCAAATTTAATGCTATCACGAATCGTTTTTACTTCAGCCTCGCAGGCTGCTTCCCGAATTACAATTTGAGTCTGATCGAAATGGACATTGATTTCAATGTTTTGCAAACCAAAGGTTACGATGTCGATTCTGATGAATTGTTCATGCATGACCCGGCGTATCTGCATGTTCTTCCAAATGGAGAGATGGTCTTCGTGTATAAGAGCAGAAAAGACAGCATTGAAAATGGCAATTTATATTTAACCACATTGAGAGAAGATTTGAGTTTCGGAAATGTTCTGGAAGTTAATATCACGCCAAAAAACAGTAGTGAATCTGTTTCTGATATCTTGACATTCGATGAGCACAAGATCCTCTTTACGGGTTCCATCCCTAGTTCAGTGTTTAATATATTTTGGGAAGAAGTACAGTTTTTTACTATGTTGGTAGATTTTGAGAAAACAACAAGCTCAACAACAACTGAATCAAATCAATCCATAACAGAAGTTTTTCCAAATCCCGTTCGTAACATTTTGTATTTAAAAAATTCTGAGCAGCTGAATGAAATTCTGATTTATCATATTTCAGGTCAATTATTTTACCGATCTCAGAATCCTGCACAACATTCAATTGATACCAGTTCTTTTCCGGATGGGATGTATATTCTTTCTGTTACATCAAATACAAACCAAAACTCATCAGTCAGATTTATCAAAAGGCAATAGTAAGAGTTGTTCAAACTTCTTATACAAATTGAGATTGATCGGGTAAGCAGGTAGTACTATCTTAAAAATTTCCAATGCTTCAGACCAGTTGTACCTTTAATGAGTAAGTAGTCAATTTCAGATGTTTAGAAAAATATCTCAGCATCTTTTTCATGCTACTTATTTAAAAAATCTGAGTCTATATGAAAGCAGTTGTCTATACAAAATATGGTTCGCCCGAAGTTTTGCAATTACAGGAAGTATCAAAACCTATCCCTAAAGAAAATGAAATCCTGGTGAAAGTTTATGCCACTTCAGTCTCCACAGGTGATGCCAGATTGCGCAGAGCAGACCCCTTTCTTGTGAGATTATTTTTCGGAATTCTAAAGCCAAAAGTACCCATTCTTGGAGGATCACTTGCAGGAGAGATTGAAGCAGTTGGGAAACATGTCACACAATTTAAAATTGGCGATCAGATATTTGCCTCTACAGGCAGAAAAATGAGTGCACATGCTGAGTATACAACATTGGCGGAAGATGGACTGATAGCATTTAAACCTCAAAATTGCAGCTATGAAGAAGTAGCTTCTATACCTTTTGGTGATGGGACTTCTTTTTATTTTCTCAAAAAGGCAAACATTCAGGCAGGACAAAAGATATTGATCATAGGTGGATCTGGTTCACTGGGTGTTGGAGCCATTCAACTTGCAAAATATTTCGGTGCTGAAGTGCATACAGTTTGTAGTACAGGTAATATTGAGCTGGTTAAATCTCTCGGTGCAGACAAAGTTTTTGACTACACAAAAGAGGACTTTACAGAATCCGGTGAATCATATGACATCATCTTTGACACTGTCGGAAAAATGTCTTTAAAAAAGGCCATTAAAGTTCTGAAGAAAAATGGGCAACTTATTGTTGCAGCAGGAATGATTACGCAGATGATGGAAGCCGCCTGGATCTCTCTCAGCAAAAAAATAAAAATCATCGCCGGTGAGATGAAAGAATCAAAGGCTGATCTTGAATTCCTCGCATCACTTTATGAGACCGGGAAAATGAAAGCTGTGATTGACAAGACATTTCCACTGGAAGAAATTCAGGATGCTCATCGCCTGGTGGATTCCGGACGCAAAAAAGGAAGTGTGATCATCTCCATTCATCAATAATCCTATGAAAGCTGCCGTCACGACAAGTTATGGTTCACCGGAAGTCATGAAGGTTTTAGAAGTGAAAACTCCTGTCCCGCTTGATAATGAACTACAAATAAAAATTCATGCTGCTACTGTCATCATGGGAGATTCTGAGATCCGGCGGTTTAAAATTCCGGTTCTTTTCTGGTTGCCTCTTAGATTATATATGGGGGTATTCAAACCCAGGATAAAAATTTATGGCCAGGAACTGGCAGGGATTGTGACATCTGTGGGAAGTAAAGTCACAAAGTTCAAACCTGGTGAGAAGGTGTTTCTTGCCACTGATATGAGCCTGGGGGCACACGCAGAATTCAAGTGTATTTCCGAGAATTATCCGATTGCGAGAATTCCGGAAGGGATGAGTTT
Organism: Saprospiraceae bacterium; assembly: GCA_022841345.1. GTDB lineage: Bacteria > Bacteroidota > Bacteroidia > Chitinophagales > Saprospiraceae > SLDF01. The sequence goes on along the minus strand of JALHRR010000022.1, from coordinate 40,113 downwards.
TGAAACCGCAGCAGCTATTCCTGTCGGAGGATCAAATGCTTTGCACTTTGTTAGAAAGGCTGATTTGAAACAAGGTGATAAAGTATTGATAATAGGGGCAGGTGGGAGTATTGGAACTTTTGCTGTTCAATTAGCGAAATTACAAGGCGCAGAAGTAACATGTAATGATAAAGGAATAAAAGAAAACATGCTTAGATCTATAGGCGCTGATCATTTTATTGATTACGAAAAAGTGCAATTGAGCAATCTTAGTCAGACTTATGATGCTATCATTGATATCGTAGGCAAATCAACTGTCCCAACGCTTTTAAAATTATTAAATAAAAAAGGCAGATTGATTCTTGGTAATCCCGGAGTACAAAGTCTGGTTCAAGGTTTATGGCTAAATAAAAAATCGGATAAAAAAATAGTTTTAAAACTCGCCTCTTATTCTGTAGAAGATTTCAATTATCTGAGTGAATTGGTGCTTTCAGGTCAATTGAAAGTAATTATTGATAAAACATATCCCCTTGAGCAAATCAGAGATGCACATGCGTATGTAGATTCAGGTAAAAAAGCCGGTCATATTGTGATCAAAATTGCGTCTGAAAATGACTAAATCTATGAAGGCAATTGTCTGCAGAAAATACGGATCAGCAGATGTTTTAAAAATGGAAGATCTCCCGATTCCTGCTCCGGGACCGAATGAGGTATTGATAAAAGTGAAGTATGCATCCGTGAATTCCTGGGACTGGGATTCCATTAGAGGCAAGCCATTTATTGTAAGACTATTTACCAGCCCTTTCAGGCCTCTTCATAAAATTCTGGGTGCTGATATTTCCGGCATTGTTGAATCCACCGGAACGAATGTTACAAGCCTAAAACAGGGAGATGAGGTCATGGGTGATATTTCAGCTTGCCATTGGGGAGGATTTGCAGAATATGTAACTGCTTCTGAAAAAGCACTCATTAAGAAGCCGGAAAATCTAAGTTTCGCGGAAGCCGCAGCAATTCCTCAGGCTGGTATTCTCGCCTGGCAGGGTCTTTATCAATATGGCCCTATTCAGCCAGGACAAAAAGTGTTAATCAATGGAGCAGGTGGAGGAGTTGGCAGTTTTGCAATTCAATTGGCAAAAATGTATGGTGCAGAAGTTACCGCTGTAGATTTAGCTGAAAAGTTTGAATTCATGCATAAGTTAGGTGCGGATTACTTGATAGATTATTTAAAAAATGACTACACCAAAAGTGGAAAGCTTTATGATCTCATCCTCGACGTGAATGCAAATCGACCCCTTTCACGATACAAAAAACGTTTAAGTCAGGAAGGTGGATTTGTTATAGTTGGTGGCTCAATGAAAACTATTTTTCAGACTGCAATTTCCGACAAGTTTTCCAAAAAGAACGACAATAAAAAACTAAGTCTTCTGATCCACAAACCCAATCAAATTGATTTGCAGGCTTTGAGTTCATTATCCGCAGAAAGGAAAATCAAAGTCATGATTGACAGGCAATTTCCGCTTAGCGAAACAGCTGATGCGATTCAATATTTGGGAGATGGCAAAGTGAAAGGGAAAGTGGTTATTTCCATTTCCTGAACATACTGTCTGCTTGAACCAACAATTTTTGTCAATATTTGCAGGTTACAAGCAACAAAATAAATTGAAAGATTTCACAAACTCCCTCCCATGAAACCCATCACCTTCGACTCCGCAGATTTCGATTTAATAAAAAGTATCGCTCTGACTTTTCCCGGAACCGAAGAAAGTGTTTCTCATTATAATACTCCTTCTGTTAAGTTTCGAGGTAAATTGATGTGTCGCTTGCATGAGAGTGATGGATTCATCGCCATTCGTCTTGACTTTCCTATTCGGGATCCATATCTGGACTCACATCCCGAGTATTTTCATCTGCCCGATCATTACAAAGCTTATCCATATATATGCATGTGGAGCTTTGTAAATGATAAAAAATTATTAACAGAAATCATGGAATTGTGCTGGAGAGGCCTCGCTACAGCAAAACAAATTGCCGCATGGGAAGCGGGTAAGGAACAAGCTTGAATGAACTTCTAAGGTCGTAGCTGAAAGCTACTCTGAGCAACAAAGAACCCACACCCATCGCTTCCCGTAGCTTCCAGCTACGGCACTCAAATTCACACAAGAACAAGCTTAAATGAACTTCTAAAGTCGTAGCTGAAAGCTCCTCTGAGCAACAAAAAACCCACACCCGATGCTTCCCGTAGCTTTCAGCTACGGCACTCAAATTCACACAAGAACAAGCTTAACTGAACTTCTAAAGTCGTAGCTGAAAGCTCCTCTGAGCAACAAAAAACCCACACCCGATGCTTCCCGTAGCTTTCAGCTACGGCACTCACACTCACACAGAAACAAGCTTAACTGAACTTCTAAGGTCGTAGCTGAAAGCTACTTTGAGCAACAAAAAACCCACACCCATCGCTTCCCGTAGCTAACAGCTACGGCACTCACACTCACACAGAAACAAGCTTAAATGAACTTCTAAGGTCGCAGCTGAAAGCTACTCTGAGCAACACAGGAACATCTAAAGTCGTATCTGAAAGCTACACTGATCAACTTAGACATTGTTAAGATTACCGCATTCAGGCAACGACATTTTACCCATCCGTATCTTAAGATCATTGTCGGCCGGCAATCAAATTATTTTCTCACAAACGGAAAAGCCGAAAACCGTTATATTCAAAAAGTAGGCACACTCAATCTTAATTAAACATGAAAATTCATTCTAATTCCTTTGGAATTATCTCTTTTTTATTCGTTGTCGCTTTGCTGGCCGCATGTAAAAAAGATGATCTTAAATCAAGATCTGCATGCGATTCTTCCAATACGCTTTTCAAACAATTGTATACAAACGTTACAAGTTCTCAAGGAGCAGCTGATGATGTATTTATGGATCTGATAACCCATGAATATACCTTCAATGTTACCGTTGCTACTACAATTTGTCAGGTAGGGTATCAGAGTTTGCCGACATTTAATACGACTCCGTACCTGATCGAGATTTTTAATAATTCAACAAATCAACTGGTATATACAGGAAGTCATTTGTTCTCATCAACAGCAACAGAATATGTTGCCATCACACCTACAGCTCTGACAGCAGGAGAGTCCTATACGATTAGAAGAATTCAAACTCAATGGAATGGGAATATTGGAAATACTATTGGAAGACTTGCCTATATTCAGGGAGCTTTGCTAAACTTCCCCATTACTGAAGGCAACCTGAATATTACCGGCTCCTCACTATATGGAACGGGAGGCCCTGCAGTCAATTTTGCTTTACCTTATATCGAATTGGTGTTTGAATAAAGGATCAGTGTTTTCTATGGGGCATTCGTCCGGCTTTCAGGTTTCTTTTCTGTCCTGATAGGTGTAATGTTGAAAGCTCAGATGAACGCCCCTTTCTTTATTTAGAAAGCTACTTTTACTTAGTACGAGATTCCTCCATCTAAGTTTACAGTGAATTTGAAGGTAGCTAAATCCAGCTCCACTTCGATATCCACTTCACCGGCAGCATTCGCGAATCTTCCGGTTCCTCCGGTAATTTGCCCATAAGTTGTACCATTTGCTTTGCAGAAACAAGTTGTGTCGAAGATCAAATCATAAGGATCTACATCCGCAAATACCTCATCTCCATTTGCAGCAACCAGTGAAACACATCCATCTACGCTGAATCCCCATGGCTGTGGAATCGCACATGAAACTCCATCTGATTGAACTTCTCCCATATGAGAAATATCACCTGAGCCTTGAATAAATAATGGTGGAACTTCTCCACAATTGCAACTCAGATCCACAGATTCGGCAGGATACGAAATCAGGGTTCCTTTGAAAGGTTTGAGTTTTTTTGCTTTCTTAAATTCAGTCTGTTCCATTTCTGACTCTTCCATGAACTCAGAATCCTTGACGCATCCGGAGAAAATCAGTCCAGTAAACAGGAATAAGTAAATTACTTTTTTCATTACATGTGCTTTATAAATTAAAGAAAATATCAATATTATACCGCCCAAAAATAGGTTTATAATTTCCTATCCTGCGCTAATTTTATTGTGATCTATTGGGTAGTCTTATTTCTTGAGCGAAAGCCATGAAATTAATATTGGAGGAGCTCAATTCTATTACTAAAGTTACGTAATTTTTGGGTTAAAGAGTCAATTTTTGCCGTCCTGAAGGAAAGCTCTTCAAATCTCTGTTTGTAATTAAATGACTATTCAGTTCAAACTGACGTATATGTTTAAATAAAAGGTACTTTTAATCTTCCCAATAAAGCCATATGTCAGATTTCAATGAATTAAATCAACGCGATGAAAGCAGATTATGATGTTGTAATCGTGGGATCAGGACCCGGCGGTGCAACTACAGCGAAATTTGCTTCTGAAGCAGGACTTCGTGTGCTCCTACTAGACAAAAAACAAGAATTGGGAGCTCCGGTCCAATGCTCAGGGGCTGTCAGCCGCCACGCACTGCTGGAGAATGAAGTAATCATCAGCGGGGAATTTATACAGGAACCTATATATGGATTTGCCATTTATCATAGCAATGGAGAGAAGATCAAAATGGACTACCGCTTACTGAAACCTTATGAATATGGACCAGAAGAAAACAAAGTCCCTTTGGGTTATGTAGTGGACAGAAGACGCTTTGACCGGTATCTGATGACGCAGGCTGAACGGCAGGGAACAGAAGTATTGCTCAAGGCTGAAGCAGTGGATATGTATGTTGAAAATGGGAAGGCAGTTTTGAAAGTCCGGCATTATAATGATGAAATGGAAATACGCTGCTCTGTTGTGGTGGCAGCAGATGGGCTTCAATCTCAGGTCGGAAAATGGGCCGGCCTTCAGACTCATATCAAATTCACAGAACTTGCAAGCTGCCTCCAGTTTGTAACGGATGGCGTAGAAGCAGACGGCTTACTTGAAATTATAACCGGACATGAATGGGCTCCGGGAGGATATGCATGGGTATTTCCCAAAGGACATGGATATACAGAAATCGGATTAGGAGTAATCTGCTCCATGACTCAAAGAAATGCACAACAACATTTAGATTATTTTTTGAAGAAATCCTTCATGAAAGAAAGGTTTAAAAATGCAAAGATTTTGGAAGTACAGGGTGGCGGCGTACCATTGTCTCATCCACTTCGAACTCAGTATGCAGATAATCTGATTTTGGTGGGAGATGCAGCAAGACAAGTGAATCCAATCACAGGTGGGGGTATCCATACAGCACTCACTGCAGGCAGAATTGCCGGGCAATTTTTGGCAGGACATCTTCAGACAAGTAATGATCATTCCGCTCAAAGTATGAGTCAATATCAGGACTTGTGGATGGAAGCAAATGGAAAAAAAATGTGGGAGCTGTATGAAATCAAATCTAAGATTTTCAGAATGGAAAATATAGAAGAAAGAGATCTGGCATTGTACAAAACGATGTCTGAATATTTCAGTCCCAATTCCCCATTTAAAAAGATATAAAATGGCAAAATCAGAACCGGTTTTATTTTCAATCTCATGGAATGCCTGCATTCAGTGTGGAGTCTGTGTAGCCATCTGTCCTCAGGAAAAAAGTTTCATCAGTCATTTTGATACCATTGCAATAGACAGACCTTGTGATATTGCTTGTATGATATGTGAAAATATTTGCCCTGTTTCTGCCATCCATCATACAAAAGTGAGTTCATTCATTCCTTCACTTCAACCGGAACAAGCGTGAGATTAGTACAACATAAAGAAGAAGCCTGGTGGTTTTACAGATTCCTGTCCAACTTCTATGACAAGTTGGTGAATCCATTATTCTGGACAGCCAGAATGCGGGATGAATGCCTTGCACTGGCAAAGCTTAACCATCCAAATTTAAGTGTCATCGATGTGGGTTCCGGGACAGGATTTAACACAGAGGGTATTGTAAATCAAATTCCTGCATCACAGGTGACTTGTGTAGATCAAAGTCCCCATCAACTCGCAAGAGCCAAAAAGAAAGCAGTACTTCAGCATTGCACTTTTCTTCTGGGTGATGCTGAAAATATTCCGGCCGAAACAGACAGTTTTGACAGATATACCTCCACCGGGAGTATAGAATACTGGCCCAATCCACAACAGGGTCTGATGGAAGCTTACAGAGTGATCAAACCGGGTGGAATAGCCCTCATGGTCGGCCCAATAGAGCCCAAAGGCCCAATCGCAAAATTCCTTGCCAATACATGGATGCTTTTTCCAAAAGAAGAAGAATACTTTCAATGGATGAAAGGAGCAGGATTTGTAGACATACAACATGTATACACAGCACCACACTGGATTCCCGGTCGTGAGAAATACGGTATTGGTATCTCCGGTAGAAAACCAAATCCGGGTGTTTCCCCGGGCTGGCAGCCGCTCTCCTCTCCCACCGGAATGGAAACGAAACCAACCATGAGTTTTGGCAGAAAAGTTCAATTATTCTTTAGAGTGATTATCGGTTCACTGGCAGGCTTTTTCTTTATCCCGGGAGCCTTAATCGGTTACTTATTTGCCATTGGAAAGCAACATCACATTCCGAAAGATCAAAGAGAAAAGCTCAATGGATATCAGATTTCAGTTTTAGTGATCATAGGTCTGCTGCTGGTTTTTATTATTTACAAAATAGTGTTCTGAGATGTCCCAACTGAATGAAAAAATCAAAACTTTTTATGATGATTCATCTGAGCTTTGGATCGAAAGATGGGGAGAGCACATGCATCATGGTCACTATGGACCTGATGGAAATATTAAAAAAGATCGTTTGAAGGCACAGGAAGACATGATCAGAGAATTGCTGAACTGGGCAAATATCAAAGAGGTAAATAAAATGCTGGATCTGGGCTGCGGTGTAGGCGGCAGCTCCAGATTTATTGCAAAGACCTTTGGTGCAAATGCAAAAGGAGTGACGCTGTCCCCTGTTCAGGCATCTATTGCTGAGACTTACAACATTAACCAAAATCTTCAGGAAAAAGTTAAAATCAATGTGCAGGATATGATGACACTTGAAAGGGCTTCGCAATACGATCTGGTTTGGTCCATGGAAAGCGCCGAACATATTGCTGACAAAGCCGGTCTGCTTCAATTGTGTTTTGATTCATTGGTACCGGGTGGCAGACTGATCATGGCTACCTGGTGTGTTCGTGATGAGGGGGCAGGATACACAAAAACAGAAAAGAGTTTATTAGAAAAAGTTTCCAAGCATTATCATTTGCCTCCAATGGTCAGTATAAGTGAATTAGCATTGCTTGCTGATAAAGCTGGTTTCAATGAGGTACAAACGGCTGACTGGAGTCCGTCTGTTGAGCCATTCTGGGGAGCTGTGATAAGATCTGCATTGACGGTTAAAAGTATTCAGGGGCTTGTTCGTTCAGGCTGGGGCACTATTAAAGGTGCATGGGCAATGCAATATATGCAAAGAGGATATCGGATGGGATTGATTAAATTTGGAGTATTACAGGGGCATAAATGAATCCAATTCTCCACTTTATAAGATTTTCCAGACCGCACACCGTGATCGGAACTGTGCTGAGTATCAGTTCCATTTACTTACTTGCAGGTGGTGGAATGAATGAGATCTGTATATGGTTGACTGCAATTATTGCCTGTCTGGGTGCGAATATTTTCATTGTTGGATTGAACCAATTGACAGATATTGAAATCGACAAAGTCAATAAACCTCATTTACCACTCGCATCGGGAGCATATTCCAAATCTGCTGCTATTGCAATTATTAGTATTTCTGTAATCTTGTCCATTATTCTTGGAATGATAGCAGGTGGTTTTTTGCTGGGTACATTGTTGATTAGCATTTTAATTGGGACGCTTTACTCTCTTCCCCCTTTCAGGTTAAAGCGATTCCATTTTTGGGCTGCATTTTGCATTATTGCAATACGGGGATTAGTAGTCAATCTTCTCATCTACTTACATTTTTCAGAGAAAGTTCAGGGTGCTGCGAATCTTCCCGCTGTTATCTGGTTATTGACAGGAGTGATATTTGTTTACAGTATTGTCATTGCCTGGTTCAAAGACATTCCGGATATGGCAGGTGATCAGAAACATGCCATCAAAACACTATCACTCAGCTACGGTGCTGATCAGGTATTTCGATGGGGAAATATGATTTTATTCGTTACGCTCATTTCAGTTATAATGATTGAAATTTTTCAGCCCATTTCAGGAAATGCGCTCTTGCTGATCACAGGTCATTCCATCATGGTAGCTGCATTGCTGCTCATGTGGCGCAGGACAAGCCCAAATAAAAACAAGGAAATTAAAAAGTATTATTTATTTATTTGGGCGCTGTTTTTTGCTGAGTATATTTTGTTTGGGTTGAGTGGAGTTTGATTATTAATGAATATTGAATGCTACCAGCTCAAAACAATAACTTTAGCCTATAAATATACAATCTTCAAAAGCTATCTCTAATGAGTTATGAAAGTTTCAATCCGGGCACGGATCTTGAGCCATTTATCAAGTGCTACTGGACCCTGGACTTACCTGCTGAGAAAATAGCCGAAAAACAAACCATCGTTCCGGATGGATGCATGGAAATGATTTTTCATTATGGGGATCATTACTTTCAATATTTAGATTCTAACAAAAAAATACAACAACCACGGTGTTTTGTTTTTGGTCAAATTACCAACACGCTTGAAATTGAACCTTCAGGAATTACAGGCATATTCTCTGTTCGATTTCAACCAAATGGATTCTTGCCATTCACGACAATTCCACTGGAAAATATGGAGAACCGGGCAGTCCCGCTGGCAGAGATTTTCGGACAGGAGAGTTCACATTTTGAAAAAGAAATTTTAGAAAGTGACAGTACAGCGTCCAGGATTTTGAAGGTGGAAAAGTTTCTGCTGGAAAAACTCCAGACGCCTGATCTGAGCTATAGGATTGCAAAAGAAAGTGTAGAGATTTTAATGAAATCCAGAGGGCAATTGAGTGTGGATGAGCTCAGTGAACAGCTCCGGTTAAATCGCAGAAAATTGGAACGAAAATTTTCTTCCGCCATTGGATTGAGTCCAAAACAGCTAGCTAAAATCATCAGATTACAGAGCACACTCAAAATGATGGATGGACCTCATTTTACAAGTCTTACCAATCTGGCATATCAAAATGGCTATTACGATCAGGCCCATTTTATCAAAGATTTTAAAGAGTTTACCGGCATCAGTCCAAAACAATTTTATGCAACGAATCTCAGAATGTCAGCCTTTTTTATAGGTTCTGAGTAAGTGTCGCATTTTTACAATTTCAGGAATAACGGATTGTTCATTTTTGCAGCAATAAAAAAATGACAATCATGAAAAATTTAATTAACTGGTTTGAAATACCGGCGTCAGATTTTGACAGAGCGCTGAATTTTTACAAATCCATTCTTCAAATTGAAATTAGCGAACTCGCAATGTTTGGCAGCAGGATGGGAATGTTTCCATCAGACGGGCAAAATGTGAGCGGTGCTATCGTGCAGGGAGAGGATTATTCTCCGTCAACCTCAGGTATTCTGGTGTACCTCAACGGGGGGGATGACCTTCAGGTAGTCCTGACCAGAATAGAATCTATCAATGGAACAATCATTATGCCCAAGACCCAAATAAGTCCCGACATGGGATATTTCGCCTTGTTTCTGGACTCAGAAGGAAACAAAATTGCATTACATTCAATGAATTGATATGAACTACAAATTAGCATTTCAAACCGGCATTTTGTTACTGACAGTTTTCAATGTTTTTGCTCAGAAATCAGAACAAATGAATTGGATGACAGGAACCTGGAAAATCAAAACCGGCAATGGAGTTATTCAGGAAGACTGGAAAATTCTGAATGACAGCACTCTTACAGGAAGGAGTGTTTTTATCAGGAACGGGACAGATACTATCCCACAAGAAAGTATAGAACTGAGTTTCAGAAATGGGGATTGGTATTATACTCCTACAGTTGCCACACAAAATGAAGGTAAAGCCATATCCTTCAAAGTGATTTACATAAAAGGTACTGAATTTATCTCTGAAAATCCTGAACATGACTTTCCTCAAAGGATTTCTTACCGAAGAATTAAAACTCAATTATTTGCAAGCATAGAAGGTGAAAAAAATGCTAAATTTGCCAAGATGAATTTTGATTTCTCCTTAGAGTAAAATATCCTGTATTGTCCTCACTGCTTGCCCGGCCAATTGCCTATTTTATTGATTTTGTGATGCTTTGGTGTATATGTATTATTCCTCAGGTATTGGCTTATCATTTTCTTGACGGAGCTCCATTCAAATATTTTAAAGCACCTTCTGCAATATATTTTTGGATAATGATGACTGTTTCATTTCCGCTCTGGGCTTATTTCATTTTTACAGAAAAGTCAGAGAAACAAGCCACACTGGGAAAGAGACTAATGAGCCTGAAAGTTCAATCTGGGATTGGTGCCAAAATAAGCAGTAAAGAATCTATGCTCAGAACTGGTATAAAGCTGTTGCCCTGGGAGATTGCCCACTTGGGATTATTGCCTGTTTATAAAACAGGTGGATTTCAACCGGATATGGGACAATTTGAATTTGAACCCAATATTGCATTGTATCTATCTAATGTCATTTTGATGGCCTTCGTTATCTTCTTTTTAGCAAAAAAGGGTAAACAGACAATTCACGACAGCATATCCGGAACTGAAGTTATTAAAGTTTAGATGGAATCTAAGGTCTTAAGGCACCAGTAAAAGTGAAACATCAATATACTTCGACAAGGAGGAAGCATTGCTGCCAAATAGTTTTTCAGGAAGATTCTTTGCACCTTATGTTCCCATTATAACCATTAGTAAATCATGAGTATCTTCCCTTTCATTTACTCCGCCGGCAATTTTTCCCGGAAAGGAAATTTTGGTGAATGAAACCGATGTTCCAGGATGAAGATTAATGATTGTCTTCTCCTTAAAAAGTACAAGAGATCTTGAATAGTCATTATAAGCCATTAAAGAGCGAAACTTAGAAAAAACACGAAAGACAATGTAAAATGAATCGTTAGAATTATAGAAAAAATATAACTTGCTGTTAATCTATACGTTAAATTAGTATGGCATGAAATATATTTTTCAGATTTAAAATGAGGCTCATGGAAAAAGTAGTATTACATCTTATATTATGTTTATTCAGTTGCATGGTAATAGCACAGGAAGAAAGTCCCAATTTTGAAGGAAAGTGGAGAACACAGGATGGATTTACTGTAGAAATAAGCAGAAAAAATAATGGTTTTGAAGGCATCTCCCTTGAGCGTCAAAAAGTAGTCATGGAAAATTTGCAATTTATTGATAAACAATGGACTGCACTCATGATCAGACCAAAAGATGGACTCAGTGCAACAGCAACTGTCATACTTAAGGATAATGAAATTCATATCAATATGAGAAAAGGATTTCTTTCTAAAAAACTGATCTGGGTGAGATTGTAACCGCTCCCGGCTACACAAATATTTTACAAATTCCAACCCACTGTTATTGCTGCAGGTTAAGTAAAGCAAACAATCAAATACTTTTACAGCATATTCTAATTCCGTGAATAGTAAATTGCAATACACCCGGGATTCGGGATCAAATAAGTATTGAAAGCCGCTGTAATTTTTATGTTTTTTGTTAAAATAATTTAATCACTCTACTCTTTTCATAGTATATTGCAATCAAATAGTCTAAAGAGTAGCGAAAGTTGACCCCATTCATGCAATAACATCTTAATGCCTATCACTCCAATCCAACTCTTACTGGCTGACGATGATCATGATGATTGTCTGTTATTTTCTGAAGCATTACAGGAGCTTAGTTTAGACACCCATCTAAACCTGGTTCATGATGGCGTGGAATTATTTGATTTTCTGTCCGGGACAGATACCAAAAGGCTTCCCCATTTGATTTTTCTGGATCTCAATATGCCCAGAAAGAATGGACAGGAGTGTCTTAAAGAGATCAAACAAAACGACAAATACAGCGCTATACCTATTGCCATCTTTTCTACCTCATTTGATCCTGTAGTTGCAGCCACACTTCGCGATATGGGCGCAGATTATTATATTCGCAAGCCTGCTGATTTTTCGGTTCTGAAGAAGGTATTGCTGGATGTATTATCGATTATTCAAAATGAAGAATCCATCAAGGCTAATAAAGACAAATTTATTCTGCTATCGTAATTAGAGAATGGAGAATACCGATCAACTGGAATTTTTGAAGGGTACCGGAGAAATGCATGTTCTGACCCGGCAAAAAGATTGGAGCAAAACACCAGTCGGATCTACCCGGCACTGGCCACAAAGCCTGAAGACTACTCTGGGAATTATACTTAACTCAAGATTCCCTATGTTTCTTTGGTGGGGGCCAGAATTAATTTGTTTCTATAATGATGCATACAGACCCAGCCTCGGACAGTTTGGAAAACACCCCTCCATTTTAGGAATGCCGGCCCGGGAGGCATGGGAAGAAATTTGGGATATTATTTATCCTCTCATCACTCAGGTATTGGAGGAAGGAGTAGCCACCTGGAGTGAAGATCAGTTCATACCGATATATCGAAATGGCCGGATAGAAGACGTTTACTGGACCTTCAGTTATAGCCCGGTCTATGACGACAACAATCAGGTAGCCGGAGTTTTAGTGACCTGCACTGAAACTACAGAAAAGGTAATCAATGTAAAGAAACTGGAGGAGAGTAAGCGCCGCTTTCAAAATCATATCATGCAGGCACCAGTGGCTATGTGCATATTTACAGGTGACAATCATGTAGTTGAAATTGTAAATCCATTGATGCTGGAATTGTGGGGTAAAAATGAAGCAGATGTTTTAAATCTCCCCATTTTCGAAGGACTACCGGAAGCAAAAGGACAAGGGCTTGAAAAACTCCTGGAAGATGTTTACTCCAGCGGAGAAAAATATGTTGAAAAAGAAAGAGCTGTTAATCTGCCCCGGAATAATAAAATTGAAACAGTCTATATCAATTTTGTTTATGAAGCGCTCAAAGAAACGGATGGCAGGATTACTGGGATCGTAGCAATAGCCTCGGATGTTACAGATCATGTTAAAGCCCGCGCAAAAGTTGAAAAAAGTGAATTGAGAGTGCGCGATCTGGTGCATAATACTCCGTTCCCAATGGGCGTATTTGTTGGCAAGGATCTTCGTATTGAAATTGCCAATCAGGCAATTTTGAAAACCTGGGGAAAGGGAGATGACGTTATCGGGAAAACTTTCAGAGAGATTTTACCTGAGCTGGACCCGCTCGTTTTTGAGCAGGTAGAAGGAGTTTTTGAAACAGGCGTTCCATTTTTCGCAGAAAATGCTCCCATCGTTTTATTTGTCAACAATCAATTGCAAACATTCTATTTCAATTATAATTTCACACCCTTACTGGATGAATCAGGAAAGGTATATGGTGTACTGAATACTGCTGCGGATGTGACGGACCTAAATATCACAAAAAATCAAATTTCAGAAAGTGAGGCCAGGTTCAGAAATATGGCTGAAAATTCTGATATTCTGATTGCTACCGGAGACGAAACAGGAAATGCAATATATTTCAATCAGGCCTGGGAAAAGCTGACCGGAAGACCGACGAAAGAATTGCTGACATTCGGATGGGTAGATCTGGTGCATCCTGATGATAGAGAAGAATTCCTGAGAATTTACCTGGGTGCCTTCGAAACTCAGGCCAAATGGTCCGGTGAATTCAGAATACTTAACAGAGATGGAGGCTACAACAGGCTTTATGCAAAAGGAAGCCCCCGATACAGAGCAGATGGAGTGTTTGAAGGATATATCGGATCATGCGTGGATATCACTGATCAGAAAAAAGCAGAAGAAAATCTCAAAAAAAGTGAACTCCGGTTTCGGAATCTGATCATGCTCTCACCTGTGGGTATTGCTATTTTCAAAGGGCCTGATCACAGAGTGGAAATGGCCAATGAAGTCATGCTCAAAAGATGGAATAAAAGCGAAAGAGATATACTTGGAAAACAACTGTCCGAAGCATTCCCGGAGATTATTATGGACAAGTTTATTAGTTCTCTTGATCAGGTGTACCAACACAAAAAGCCAGTCAGATTTTTTGATTCAATTGTTGAGGTAATGGAATCGGGAGAAATAAAAACATATTATTTTGATTTTGAATACACCCCCTTGCTTGAAAATAATGGAGAAATAAATTCAATAATTACTACAGCAATAGAGGTGACAGAGAAAGTACTGGCCAGAAAAAGAATTGAAGAAAGTGAACAAAGATTTCGACTGGTAGCTGATAGTGCGCCGGCAATGATATGGATGACCACCATCGATAATCAGTGTGTTTTCTTAAACAAAGCCTGGCTTGAATATACGGGCAAGTCCATGCAGGATCAACTGGGAAATGGCTGGACAAAAGGTATTCATCCTGACGATCTCGGACGCAGTCTGGAGATTTGTTCCAGATCTTTTGAGAGAAGAGAAGAGTTTTATATGGAATACAGGCTCAGGAGACATGATGGAGCGTACAGATGGATCTCGGTTACAGGAAAACCCAGAGTGGCCAGCAGTCTCGCATTCGAGGGATTTATTGGAGCCTGTATGGATATTCATGATCAGGTCACTTATCAGAAAAAGCTTGAAGATCATGAAGCAAAACTCAATATTGTAATAGAAGCGAGCGAGCTCGGGACCTGGGAATTAGACCTGAAAACAAGAGAAGTAAATTACTCTGACCGATATCTTCAGATACTGGGTTACAATTCTCCGGTGGAGCTGACACATGAACAAATTATTTCCCATCTGCATCCGGAAGATCTGGGAATAAGGGAAAAGGCCATGCATAGGGCATTTGAAACCGGAGTATTACATTATATTTCAAGGATCATTTGGAATGATGGCTCCATCCATTGGATTGAAGGGAAGGGGCGAGTTTTTTATAATGATCAAAATGAAGCCCATAAAATGATCGGAACTGTTCAGGACATTACTGAGCAGAAAAGAAGTCAGAAAGAGTTATTGGAGAGCGAGCATAAATTCAGACTTTTGGCAGATTCAATGCCTCAGCATATCTGGACCGCTGATACTGAAGGCCATATGAATTATTTCAATCAATCGGTTTTTACTTACTCAGGATTAAGTCTGCACCAAATCATGAAGGATGGATGGCTTCAAATCATACATCCTGATGACAGGGAACAAAATATCAGGCTATGGCAGGAAGCTGTAAGCACTGGTAAGGACTTTCTGTTTGAACACAGATTCCGTAAACATACCGGAGAATATCGATGGCAATTGAGTCGGGCAATACCGCAAAGGGATGTAAATGGAATCATCCAAATGTGGGTGGGCACAAGTACCGACATTCAGGATCAGAAGGAATTTCTCAATGAATTGGAAAAGTTGGTTCAGGAAAGAACTGCAGAGCTAAAAGAAAAAAACAGAGAGCTGGAATACATGAATAAAGAACTGCAATCTTTTGCATATATATCCAGTCATGACTTACAGGAGCCGCTGAGAAAAATTCAGACTTTTTCCACTCGCATCATGGAAAAGGAACAATCCAAACTCAGTGAAAATGGTAAAGATAATTTCAGACGCATTCAATCTGCTGCAAAACGCATGCAGACACTGATTGAAGATTTGCTGGCTTATTCGCGTTCTTCTAATCCGGAACATACATTTGAAGCAACCCGGCTGGATAAAATAATAACTGAAGTGCTGGAAGATATGAGAGAGGAGTTGCAGCAAAAAAATGCACATGTAGAAGTGGATGTGGATTGTACTTTGAGAGTGATACCATTCCAATTTCGTCAGATGATGCATAATCTGATCGGCAATTCACTCAAATTTTCCAAACCCGATGAATCCCCTGTCATTAGAATCCGGAGCATCATTGCTCCATCCTCCAAATTTGACATACAGAAACTGGATAAAGACAAAGAGTATTGTCATTTCAGCGTTTCTGACAATGGAATAGGATTTGAACCGCTTTACCAGGAAAAAATATTCGGACTGTTTCAGAGACTACACGGAAAAAGTCAATACGCCGGAACCGGGATCGGCCTCGCCATAGTAAAGAAAATAGTGGAAAATCATCAGGGAATCATTTCTGCCAAATCCGAGTTGGGCAAGGGGGCTACTTTTGATATTTATATTCCGGTGGAGGATGGCGGCGCAACGTGCTGATACGCGGCCGGGAAGAAGCTCTTGGCTATTTACCTTTGGCTGTTAGCGAACAGCCAGTCCAGGTGAGGAAATGTGTCTGGCCGGAGATTTAGGGAAAGATTTTAAACTTGTCAATTTATTGGTCAAATCCTGGTTCGAGCTTCTGAGGGGTGACACGCATCCTGGTGTCACCAATGAAAAAAATTGCAATCTTTAAGTTGGAACGGCCGGGTATAAGCTGAAAACTTTAGCAGAACAACAAGCGTCAGGGATCGCAGCGAGCACGAAGGAGGTACGACTGAGTAAAGCGGAGAGCCCGACCGAAGGGGACGCCCAAAACAAAAAATTTAAAAAAAATTACTTTGATACTAACCGTCCGGAAGGAGGAAACGTCAATTGGGCATCTTGATCAGGATGACAATAATCAAATAATTAATTTTACACTCAAAGACCAAATAACCATGAAAACGATTGTAGCCAACACATTATTGATAGTGATTCTTTTCACGCAATCCGCCATCAGCCAAATGAAAGCGCTGGATAAAATATTTCTGACTGACCAGCGCGCTTATGAAGGTATCGTCATAGAACAAAAACCGGGTGAATATATACGTTTGCTCAGATTGCCGGAAAAGGATACACTGAAAATCGAATATGAAACCATCGAAAAAATGACCCGACTGGTTGCAGATGAATCAGATCTAAGTCCGCAAAAAACAAAGAAAGACGCGCTCCAATCTCCCAAAAAAGTCTACAACAATCGCAGGACTTACGGAATGGTCCATGGGGTAACCGGAGGCGGAGATTATGCTTATGCGGGATTCGGATTGTCCTTTGGAGTGAATGTTAATCCGGACTTTCAAATAGGTCTGGGAGTGCATTACTTCGGACAACTAAGTGATCCGCTAAATGCTCCCAGCAGGCAGACATTTCCGCTGGCGCTGGACCTGAGGCATACTATCCTTAAAAGCAAATCAGGCAGATTTACAACCATGCTGGGGCTTAGCGGCGGATACAACTTCACCGTCAATGGAGACTACTTTGATGAGACCCTGTTTGCGAATATGAAAATGAGCAATGGTTATTATTTTAATCCATCGATAGGACTGAGAGTGAATATTCTGGAGAACCTGGGATTGATGCTGGATGTGGGATATCACTACAATAACAGTAGTTTGCTGTGGAGGGATAGCGGAGATAAAGCCGGGACCGTTCACTGGCATAATATACTGATCCGCGGAACACTGTTTTTCTGAAAAATTCATTTTTGAAAAGCGATCACAGCTTCATCAGAGCGAACATAAAAGACAAAACCGGAAATGAAGATTGACAAAATCATATTTCAATCATGCCAAAACAAAGAGCGCAAAGGACAGGAGGCATTGTACCGTCAGTGCTATCCGGATCTGATGCGCCTTTTGTTTCGGTATGTAAGAGTGGAGGCAGATGCCGCAGATATTCTGAACAAAGGAATGTTGAAGGTATTTGTGAAGATCGGTCAGTTTGAAGGAAATGAGGATAATTTTTTTGGTTGGATAAAAAGGGTGGTAATCAATGAAGCACTGGATCATCTTAGAGCAACCAATAAATTATCTAATACCGAAGCGATCGATAATATTCCGGAGAAAAGTGTCATCAATCTCGCAGAAGAAAAGGATGCCGGCCAGATGATGCAGTTCCTGCTGAGTCAATTACCGGATCTGACCGCGACTGTCTTCAACTTGTATGCGCTGGAAGGCTATTCACATGCGGAAATTGCAGCGATGATGGAGATTTCGGTAGCCAATTCAAAATGGCATTTATTTTCCGCAAGAAAGAGATTGCAATTGTATTTACAGCAAAACAGCCAATTATGAACAAGCAACCAATAGATAATCATCCTGTGGATCAATTCATGCAAACCCTGGATGCAAATGTCAGACCTCTGATGAATGAGGCACACTGGGAAGGAATGCAGGCTTTACTGGACCAAAACTTTCCGGCAGATGATTCCACTTCAGGCGGAGCTGCACACAGTGACAGTAAGCCTGAAACCGGAGCTGGAAAGATGTTCAAAAGATTCCGATGGATTTTTCTGGGAGGATTCGCATTGATCATGACTATGGCAGGGACACAATGGAGTGCGCTTGCCATTCAAAATTCTCAGGAGAATCAAGTCAGAGAGATACAGGAAAAGCACAGCGGACAAATTGAAACATCAACTGATGAACAAGTGGGTTCAGCCATTAAAAAAATTGAGAACCCATCTAAGCAAAATGCAAATGTGTCTGAAAATTCCGGTACTGAAAATTTGGATAGCAAGGAATCATCACTGAATGAATCAGCCACCGGAGGGCTTCAGGGAGAAATTAAAGGTGAGCAAGAGATGCAAAACCCTTCCTTGGAGAAATTGAATCAGGGGAATGGAATGGTTACAGATTCCATACCAGCCAGAAAACAAAATGAAACCGCGACTGACTCCTCAACTATCAAAAAGAAGAAGTTTATTTTCTGGTAAATGTGAGCATAAAAGAGGCTGGGTATTTCTGCACCAGCCTCTTTTTTTTTATCCTGATGAATGGGTTCTATTCCGTATAGATCACCTCTTACACTAAAGGGGTCTGCATCTCAGGCAAGCACTTTCAATGAACTAATTCTATCGCGTGTGATTTCAGATCAGAATCCTGCATTTGACAGTGTGGTGATAAAAATTATTACATCACCACTAGTTATAAAATATGGAATTACATATTTTTAAACGAAATGTATAATTTAAAATATCATATTAAAAATCTTATATTATATTTGATACAGACGATATGCATTCCATAAAAAAGGAAGAAGATTACTTTCGGAAACGGGCATTGACAAAATAAAACAAAACTAAACCAAATCTCAACGCCATATGCAACTCAAAATCAACTATCAGGAGTCCTATTCAAGGACTGAGCTATTGTTAAGGACATTTTTTGGATGGCTGTACATTGTCATACCGCATGCTTTCTGCATGTTTTTTCTGGCAATCTGGAGCGGTATTTTGCAGTTTATTACTTTTTGGGTGATCTTGTTTACCGGAAAATTTCCTGAAAGTTTTTTTGAGTATCAGGTAAAATATCTAAAGTGGGGGATCCGTCTGAATACCAGAGTCCTCAATTTGCTGGATGGATATCCTGCTTTTGGGCTGGATGTGGAGGATGAAAATATTCATTTTGAAGTGCCGTATATCGAGCAGAGTGACAGAGGAACTGTATTATTGAGAGCACTTTTTGGATGGCTGTATGTTCTGGTACCTCATGGATTTATTTTATTATTTGTGGGCATTGTAGTCCAGATATTTGCGTTTCTGGCATTTTGGATAGTTCTTTTTACCAAGAAGTATCCTGAGGATTTTCACAAGTTCAATATCAATTATCTGAGATGGAGTACCAGAGTAAATCTCTATATGATGTATATGACAGACACATATCCTCCTTTCACGGGTGAGCCTGAGCATGATGAAGGTTATGATGATCCGTACCTGGGACCAACCCCGACATTAGCTTTTGATGATCCTTTCGCCGGAGCAGATTTGAATTATACCGGCAATGAGAATGATGAAGAAAATCCGAAACCTCCAAAACCTGAAGATCTCGTATGAGTGATTTGACAGAATATCATCCTCTGCCTCAGCCGGAAGAAATTTCAACAAGGGAAAAGGAAGACGCCATGGGCTCATATCTCATGATGTTTGCCGCATTGGGTGCTGGTCTTCCTCTTCCTATGTTGAATATTCTGGCTGCATTAATTTATTATTTTCTGCACAAATCGAAGGGTCGGTTTGTCAGATTTCATATTCTGCAATCCTTGTGGTCGCAGATTCCAACCAGTTTGTTGAATGGTGTCATTGTCATCTGGACTATCAGAATCCTATTTGAAGGAGGAGAATTTTCAAGTGCCTATCTCGGACTCTTAGCCATTGCTGTACTGATCAATATCATATATTTTGCTGTAAGTATTTATGCCGCAATTCAGGCAAGGAAAGGCAGATTCTACTACTTTTTATTTTTTGGCAGACTGGCATATCATCAGGTATTTCAGGTGAGAGATGAAGAATCTGAATACGTAAGAGCTAATCCTTCCAATAAACCTCCGATGTAATCATGTTTGAAAAAATCATCAGAGATGGATTAATACTCATTGTGGGCTGCGGATTATTGTGGTTTGCACTGAGCAAATTAATACCAGCTCAAAAACCATTGAATAATCTTATTAGCCTTGAACAGGAGGAAAAACTGGCTGAATTTATAACAGATCTAATCGAAAAACAGTACACAGTCATTGAGGATACTGTCTGGACAAAGACATTTGAAGAAATATTAACCAGGTTTGAAAAACAGATGCCGGACTCAGATTATGAGTACAAAATAAAAATCCTGGATAATGAAATCCCCAACGCATTTGCTACACTGGATGGCAATATTTACTTTTTCAAAGGCATGCTCGATCTCGCAGACAAGCCTGAGGAAATAGCAGCGGTATTAGCGCATGAAATTGCTCATGTGGAGAAAAAACATGTGGTCAACAAGTTGATTTCAGAGTTTGGTCTTACCATCATTACCACCGTTGCCACCGGAGGTGATATGGTATTAGCAAGAGAAATTATTTTATCCATGACAAGAGGAGCATTTAGCAGAAGACAGGAAAAAGAGGCAGATGAATTTGCACTTTCTTTGCTGTATGATAGTGGAATCAATCCCAAATATTTGGGCACATTATTCAGGAAATTGAAAGAAGAGCATCCGGAATCTGCCAATCAGATTGAGATCATGAGTTCACACCCTGACATTCAGTCCAGAATTGAAAAATCTCTTGAATATGATCTGGAAGGTTTTCTGGAAATTCCGCTTGATTCTATGGAAGTAAAGACTGATGAGGAAGTCAGGTAAGTAAAACAAAAAGCCGGGGCAAGGTGGCCAACATTGAAATACAAAAAATCAATTGTTAAGGTTGTTTGCGATACTTTGATTAAAAATAATCTCAGCAAGGCATTTAATGAAATAAATGTTTTCCATCCTTTCCCCAGCCAGGAAGTCGATTTCCAAATATTGGAAATCATTGCTTCATATAATATTAAATACTGCTATTTGCTCCATTCAACTGATTGCTCAATTGCACTTAAAGCTACACATTTAAAATGCCTGAGCCGGATGAAATGATTGAACGAGCTTGAATAATGAGTAAGGATGTTTCTTTTCAAAGTAAAGCAAACAGAAATGGGCCGGCACAGATAAAGCCGATCCTGTAAAATCGTTCCAAATACCTATTAATCTTATTATCCGGCTATATCCGGAGCTTCACTAATTCCATAGATAATGAGGACTTGTTTTGTTCTGCCCGGGTAAGGGAAAGTTCCTTAAAAACGGAAAGCCAACTC
This sequence comes from Saprospiraceae bacterium, assembly GCA_022841345.1. Classification (GTDB taxonomy): domain Bacteria; phylum Bacteroidota; class Bacteroidia; order Chitinophagales; family Saprospiraceae; genus SLDF01. The sequence goes on along the minus strand of JALHRR010000022.1, from coordinate 18,582 downwards.
CACTTCAGGGGTTGGCTCTCACCTTAACATAATGCAGCACATATAATTCTTTAGTCCTTGTAAGGATAATACTATTTTACTTATTTGTGGTTGGTAAGAAAGACTGATTTTTCAAATTAACCAGTTTGAAGTAGGTTGTAAAACAGCTTCTTTAAACTTTTAAAAATCTTCGCTTTCCGGGACCTATCCGACTCCGTTACATACGAGATACGATTTTCTTTAGATTTTTAGGGTTGAAAAAAGTGCAATAAAAAATTCATTGAAGTTCACATAATATTAATTTTAATATATTATTTGTTGTTATTGTATTGGTTGATAAAGGATATTTTTAACAAAAAAAAATAACAATTTTATTTCGTAATAAGAAAAGCCGCCGCATCCAAACCTGGAAATAAAAAACCCTTCCAGAATTATCGTCCTGGAAGGGTTTTGAATAAAATTTGTAAACAGTTTATCTGCAAATGCAGCCCGGCACAAAATAACTCTGCACTCCGCTGATCATCGGCCATCCGTTTCCTGAGCCTTCCTGTTCAAAGTAAAATTTGCCACGTTTGGATGGATTGTTTCCGACCTCATTCATGTGCTCGGCATCATACATTCTGCCATTGACCATGGTGTACACCACTTTTTCTGAGGTTCTGATGTCTTTTAATGGATTGCCGTCAATCACTATCATATCTGCCAGCTTTCCGGGCTCCAGTGAGCCGATTTCTTTTTCCATTCCCAGATAAACTGCACCATTGATGGTAGCGCATTTCAATGCCTGATGATTGCTCATACCACCCTGAGCGAGCATCCAAAGCTCCCAGTGTGCTCCTAATCCCTGTAATTGACCATGGGCTCCGAGATTGATATTGATGCCATTGTCCTGCATTTTCTTCAGGGATTTTGAAGTGAGGATGTGACCATTTACATATTCCTCTTCCGGTATCATGGTACGGTGTCTGGAACGACCATCTATGACGGCACGGGGAGTGAAACGCATCAGTCTTTCTTTCTCCCAGACATTTGTATGCTGGTACCAATAATTTTCACCATTTACACTTCCATAATTCACAATCAATGTGGGGGTATTATGGGTTTTGGTATTTTTCCAGAACTGAATTACATCGTTATAAATCGGGGCTATAGGAATATTATGCTCTACTCCTGTGTGACCATCCGCCACCATGCTCAGATTGTGATAAAAGAAAGATCCTCCTTCAGGAACAACCAGAATTCCCAATTGACGGGCTGCTTCAATTACTTGCTGACGCTGATTACGTCTGGGCTGATTATAGCTTTTTACAGAAATGGCGCCATATGCAGCTGTGCGGCGGAGAGCAGATTTGGCATCTTCCAGGCTGTTGATTACAGCTTTGAAATCACCTTCAGCACCGTACAAAATAGTTCCTGTGGAAAATAATCTCTGTCCCACCATGTTGCCGGCTTTGATCATTTCGCTATGGGAAAAAATCATCTCAGAATTGGAAGAAGGATCATGAGAAGTCGTTACCCCATAAGCCAGATTGGCATAATAATACCAGCTTTTCTGCGGGCTGAGACCATATCTGAAATCACCTACATGCGCATGTACATCTATGATTCCCGGCATGATTGTCTTTCCTTTCAAATCGTACACCTTAGTCCCATCAGGGATTTTTACCTGTGAATTCTTTCCCACTGCTTTGATGACATTCCCGGTGATGACAATCGTACCGTTTTCAATGACTTCATCTCCTTTCATCGTGATGATGCGGGCATTTTTAAAAGCAATAGTTCCGCGGGGTACATCTGAACTGAGTTTCAATCCTATCTCCAGTCCAACTGTGTCCAATGCCGGTAAAGAATCCGGAGCACCTTCGACAAAACTGAATCTATTCTGCAATTTCTCTGTGAAATAGCGGTCCCCCAGTGTCCAGTGCAGCTCTTTGCTGTCTGCTGACCAATGCAGATTGATCCCCGCATCACGGGCAACCTGCGTGACAGGAATAGATTTGGTGCTGCCACTTAGTTCAGTAGCCTGTCCGCCCATCGGCATCGGAGTGACATATACTTTATACAATTCCGTAAATGCGATCCATTGATTGTCCGGACTCGGTGCAAATTGATTCCCGTATTTTGAAGTGAACAAAATTTTCACATCCGATCCGTCCAGCTTCACGCTCTTGAAAGTTTTGCTCAGGGGGCCAAATAAATTTCCACCTGTCTGATAGAATACCCTGTCTCCGCCTGTATTAAAACGCGGAAATTCTCCCTCATCGCAGACCTTTTTTGCTTCCCCTCCGCTAGCGGGTATTGTATATATTCCTGCATTTTTTCCATTCATGTAGCCTTGGTGTCCGTTACCTGCTTCCTTGCGATACACAATCGTTTTGCCATCCGTGGAAAAAGATGGGGTGCGGTAGATTCCCTGGCTGGAGTTCAATTTTTGCTTTTGGCCTCCTGATAATTTCAATAATTGCAAGCTACCCTGAGTCTCATCATTCCAGGTGACATATGCGATGGATTGGCCATCAGGTGAGAAGGCAGGTTCAAATTCCAGATCACGGTCATTAGTCACCCGAACCGGATTTCCATTAGGCAATTCCTTTTTCCAAAGGTATCCTGCAGCGCTGAAAACCAGTAATTTCCCATTTGGTGAAGTCACAGCGTGGCGAATAACTTTGACATCAAATTTTTCAGAAAATACCTTCGTATCAAATTTCAAAGTTTCCTGCATTCTGTGATTGGCCATGGCACTGAAAGGGATCATCGTGCTTTTCTTGCTCGCAACATCGATCTTCCAGAATTTGCCTTTACCCCAGATAATGATTTCCTTATCATCAGGGGTCCAGGCAAACCCTGTATAAACTCCAAAAATCGTCCATGCTTCCTGCTGATCTTTGGACAATCCATCGAATAATATTGTCTCTTTTCCTGTCTCCAGATCATGTACACAGAGTACTGATTCTGTGCGGATACGCTTTACATACGCCAATTTCTTCCCATCTCTGGAAATCTGCGGACGGCAGGCTCCTCCGGGACCACCGACTATATTCTCAATTTTGCCTTCCTGTCTGTCGTATCTCCTCACGACAAATATCTCAGAATTTGGATCCTTATTATACTGGAAAAAACCACCCGGATACATATCCTCACTGAAGTACACATACCTGCCATCCGGAGAAACGGAAGGTTCGTTGACATCCTGCTGATCATTTTTACGCTTGGTCAATTGAATTCCCTTCCCGCCTGAAATATGATACATCCACATTTCTCCCGCTCCCAGTGAACGCTCACTTGTAAAGTGCTTCCTGGCTACAAAAAACTGCCCATCCGGCATCCAGACAGCATTATTTAAAAGAGTAAAATCCTCAGTAGTTACTTGTTTTGCACTCGATCCATCAGCTGACATGATCCAGATATTATCTGCTCCGCCGGCATCACTTGTAAATAGAATTTTCTTTCCGTCGGGACTGAATCGCGGCTGCACTTCCCATGCAAGCCCGGATCGGATTGCCTTTGCTTCTCCGCCTGTCGCGGGCATGGTATATATATCTCCGAGCATATCGAAGACCATTGTTTTGCCATCTGGACTTAAGTCCAGATTCATCCAGGTTCCTTCATCAACCTTGAATTGAAATTCTTTGAATGCTCCGGGAGGATTATTGACATCCCAGGGGTTTTCCTTCTCTTTCTCTTTCTCTTTCTCTTTCTCTTTCTCTTTCTCATTCCCAGCCTGAGCGATCAAACTTTGTGAAATGCCTGTAATGATGAACAAGGCTAATGTCAATGTGAAAAAACGATGTATCATAGCAACTGAATTTTAATAATGAGGTGCAAAATAATTAATTATGAGTTAGTAGTGATGAATGATGAGTTGAAAACCATCTGCCTTCATTCGGACTATTTCCTTGACACGACAGTTTAATTCGGGCTGTTGACTTCATCCGGGTGACATCTTGCAGCGCTACGCTTGCAAGGTGACATCCTTTGCCTGCGGCAAATGGTGACATCCCCTAAATAAATTGTCTGCTTTGCAGCCAATTTATTTAGGAGGTGACAGCTGGCGCATAATACAGGCAGGCAGGTTCCGGCTCTGTGCATCTGTGTACGACTCACCCCGTTGTTTTTCCCTCTTCCCGGGGCTAAACTCACCCCCGACCCCTCTCTTGAAAAGAGAGGGGAGTTGTGCAACTCACACTCTGGTTGTTTCCGGCTGTTCTCCTTTCCCTTCAAAAGGGAAAGGCTGGGATAGGGTTCATACACAAAACTCACAACTCACACCGGCTGTTCGCCAACAGCTAAAGGCCAAAATCTAATAGCTTCTTCCCGGCTGTTCTCACTCCACCTTTACCTCAAAATACCCTTTCGGTGCAGTTGCAGGTCTTGATGCTTTTTTGCCTGAAGAAGAAGATGCTGTGATGTAATATTCAATAGTAATTCCTGACTTATCAATAGGAATACTTCCTGTATACCATTGATCCGAACCGTCTTTAGTCATTGTTTTTGTTGTCCATTCAGTCTTGCCTTTGGGTCTGAAATGCAATTCTACAGAACTGGGAGCTAGCGTTGAAGAACTGTAATCAATAACCGTTGTATGAATGTTAAATTCCTTTTTCTTTGAAGAAACCGAAGACTCTCTGTTGACTGAGATAAATAACATTTCAGGGTCCCAGATAGCACGGGTGCGACAGTGCAGTGCATCTCCGTAGGTCCAGCCGATATTGGTATAATAGCTCCTGGCTTTTTCAGATAGGGCGGGTTCATCAGCAATAATGAATTCAAATCCCTTCACTGTGTATCCTGGCATCGCGGACCGCCATTGCTGCAGTGCGATTGAATCCTGCGCAATACCGAACAATGGCACATAAATATGCTGATTGATGATAATTGAATTTGTGTAAGCAGCCAGTTTTTCTCCTTCATATCGGTCGGTATCTAATCGGAGAATTTCGTAAGGTCGGCCATAAGCGTTTTTCAGTTTTGATAATTCATGATCCACTATTGAATCATAAACAGAACGCTCAGCATGGTCATCAGGTGGACGGACCACAAACAGTCGATTTTCGTCCAAAACTTTGAGATAGCAGTCTATGTGTTGGATGCCTCTTGGCTCAAAATTGGAAATGATATCATACTTTTTAATTCCCAACAAGTCTTTTGCTGATTGAAAAAAGTCAGACTGTGACTTGCCATTGAACTTGTTTTCATTGACGATGATACAAGTGGATAGGGCATTACCAATTCCATCTGTCATGACATTTCCACCAGTGAAAACAAAGGGTAAATTCACAACCGGCACATTCAAAGCTTTTCCTATATATTCCGGAGCATTATTTTCCGCAGTGGTTGGATCGATTACCCGGCTGCCATCAGGATCTGTTTTCATGAAAATAAAGTGCAAAGTATCTTCACATCCCATTCCGCTGATGGGAGTGCTGTTGAGGTAATTTGGATTGGCAAGACTAAATGCTCCATCCGGAGCAAACACGGCATGTGGTCCCCAGTCTCTCAGCCAGGAAGCATCCACACTTTGAGGAGCCTGTATAAAATGTACACGGGAGGTATCTATTTCCCATTTTAAAAACCAATTGACAGCATCTGCCTGAGTGCTGTCATTTTCTACCATCACATACAATTGATAATCGCGTGCCAGTTCAATGACCAATTTATGAGGTACACTCAATGGCCAGCTGAACACAGTTCCGAGCGCGGGTTCCCATTCAGCTGCGAGTCGGGGGTGGTCTTGATGAGTATAGTATAATCCGGATTCAGATGAAGAGGATTTATTTTGTTTGTCGGCACATTGGGTAAAAATAAGGCAGAGAAAAAGCAGAAGGGTACAAGTAATGGGCTTCATAAAATAGATAGAATTGATCTATTTCAAATGTAAGGGAAATTTTGGATAAGGAATAGACGAAAATAAAGTTGAGCATCAGCAGACTTGAGAATTATCTAGACATGTGCTTGCCCATTTGAATAAAATTGATATATTTACTTATCATACAACTGTTTAAGCGATGTTTAGCCTTATTTAGAACATAAGAATGATTGATATCTTTATACATTTCAGGATCAATTATTCATTCAAATTACAGGGCACTAAAATATTTTACACATGAAAGTCTTGATAATCTACTCCCTAAGATTTTGGTTAATATTTAAATTTTCTATTTCAATAGATGTGAAATGTGATGCTCAAACAGGGTGTCTAAATGCTCCTCATCCTTATTACAGTATAGATACTGTTTGTGCTGACTATTCAAGGAAAGTGATAAATTTTGTACCCGTATCAACTTATTTTTCAAGCCAGAGCCCTGGCAGTCCAAATTATCCATCTCAAAATGATCTTCTAAAAAGTGTACACACTATTAATAAGTTATACAATGAAAGTGGATTGTTCTTTCATTTACCTATTATGGAAGATAATATATCCTTCATCGGAGGTTCTATTCAAACAAGAATGGATAATCATATTTCTAATCACCCATTTAGGAATTCTATTTTTGGATTTTATTTAAATGGAACCGAAGCATCCAATGGATATGCCTACTGTATTCCAAGTAATTACTTTACCTTATATTTTAATTCAGCGCTTGGTGGCCATCTGAACGGTGTAGCAGCTCATGAAATGGGGCACTGTCTTGGTTTATTTCATACATATAATGATTTCAATGACAGCCAAGAATTAGCTGATTTTACAGAGTGCAATCTTAGAGGTGATTATTTGTGTGATACACCTGCAGATAATGTTGGCCTTTCTTCTTATGTTGATTCGGAATGTAATTTTTCTCAACCCTCAGACACTCTTGCCCAACTAAAGGACGAAGCCAATGAACCACTTTCTCCTGATCCTGAAAATATAATGTCTTATTCTCACCATGAATGTCTCCTTTATTTTTCTCCACTTCAGGCAAAAGCCATGCATTGTGCGATTCGGAAGGATACAACATTATTTCCAATTCAACGAAGCATAGAATTAAAAATTGAAGATATCATCATTGATAGTATAGCTGTATGGACCGGCAACAAAGATATTCGAGGAAACATATTTGTGAGCGAAAATGGGGACCTAACTATTGAGGATACTATTAAAATGCCATTCTTCGCGAGCATGATAATTGCCCCGGGTGGTAAGTTGACATTAAATGGTGCTCACATTACTTCATATACTACAGGCCAATTCTGGCAAGGGATCATTGTAGAAGGTGCCGGACAGACATCCGGTAACGGTTGGTTAGTGCTGGATGGAGCAACACTGGAACATGCACGCCTCGCAGTCTATTCAGAAAATGGAGGAAGGGTAAATGCAGAAAATTCTACCTTTAACAACAATAAGAAATCTATCTATATATCCCAATACAGGAGACTATTACCCAACAGGATTACAAATTGCACATTTATTACTGATGAAGAATTATTTGATGTGGCTTGGCATGTACCATTATGGGACAGTACTGTACTGGAGTTGAATGGATCGCAAAATAATCATCCTGACCACGATTACTTTGTGCAGGTAGAGAGCAGCAACCTCATAACAATAACAGGTTCTGACTTTATTTCCACGGCATCTTTAGATGATAATCGCTATGGAACAGGTGTCACGCTGATAGATGCTGATGTTACTATTAGTGGATGTCATTTTGAGAATCAGCGTTTTGGAATATCGAAGCATAATACTTTTCCTGGGGGCAGAGGTATTACCAGCATAAAAAACAATACATTCGATGAGTGTCGCTGGTCCATATTGTTGGGAGGTGGAGATTTTACCCGGATCGTAGGAAACACATTCCGTATTCCTCAAGATATTGATACTGCTCAGATTGCAGCCGGTATCGTGAATGATGGTAGCAACGCAGTACAGATTAAAGATGGAAATAGCTTCGGAGCTTCAGATGCGAACAACAGTTTTTTCATATACTCAAACAAGCTTGTCGATCAGCATGCTTCTGAGATCACACGTAATACATTCGGCAGAGCCGACTCTTCCTCCTGGAGACAGGTAGAGCTGCATGGAGCTCAGGAAAGCCTCCAGATTTTCTGTAATGAATTCCGCCTGAGTGGAGGCAGTGATTTCGCGGTAGGACTGGAGAAAGAAACGACATTAATGGATCAGGGCACATCTGATATACCTGCAGGTAATGACTGGAATACACTGGATTCATGCTCGGAATCTAATGATGAAAGTCATATCTATAGCGATGGAGATAATGATGCTTTTGGATATGTTGGTTTTTCAGATAAGGTTCCGGATTGTATTAGTCATAATGTGAATGCTACAGGTTTATTTATTCCTCAGCCAGGAGCATTTTGTGATGAACCTATCTTATGTCCGACTCCTTCAATACCATGCTGGACTGAGGCGGTGGACTCCACATTGTTGGTTATTGACTCTTTACTTTATAGGCCCCCTATTGGTATGAGTCAGGCTGATATTGATAGAAATTTAGGATATGCCCACCATTCAAAAAATATTAAAATACAGGATGTATTAATTCACTATTTTGAAGTAGACAGTATAGAGCTGGTTTTAGAATGGCTGGACACCATATCACAGCGTGTGGAAGAATTTGATTCTTTGCATCTTCTTATTCAAATTCGGTATGCAGATCTGTTACTAAGACCTCAACCTTTCTCATCTAATTTGAAGGTATCTTCTCTGAAAATTAAAGCAGCGATCACATCATCTGCTGGTTCATTCAGGGATCTATTTCCTTTAACTAAGAAAGACAATCAACCAAATATCAAATCGCAACTTGAAGAAGGTGATGACAACAAAATTTATAAATTCTGGCCAAATCCTTCAAACAATTCATTTCAAGTAAAATGGCTAAATCAGTATGACAACCACGGTTGGAATATATTGGTGAGTGACCTTAATGGTAAAATTTTTCTAAAAGAATCATATTACGTGCATGAGATGAAGAGTTTCAGTGTTCAGAATTGGCCATCAGGTATTTATTTAGTAAGAATATTTTTTGGCGGTAAATTTATTTCCACTGAAAAACTTATTGTCATTCACTAATAGATAGCTGCAATATGTTTTTAATGAAATCTGTGCTAATAGTAAGTACTATATTCTTGATTTGCAATCAAGTATCATCTCAGATTAATTACTATAATTTTAATTTAGACCGTGGAAGGTTTGATGGGAATCTAAATTTAGACCTTAAAGATTCCTTTCTTTTTACAACACTTGCTATTGAAAAAATCACCAATAAAGAAATTAAAAATACGATTTATAAAATTACTAAAGAAACCGGAGAAATTATTGATAGCATTGATATCCATTTTGATTCATGTATCATATTTGTCAGAGAGCTAATTACTTTAAAAGATTTTGATGTGTACTATTCAGTTGGTGACTATATAGACACCCGCACAAATCAATCTTGTATAATTTATCTGAAACTTAATTTAAAAGATATGACTTCTACCAGTAATCTCTATTGTGTAGAAGAAGTTCAAAATCAGATTAGAAGTTCTATACCATCTAATCAAAATACAATAATAGGTATTGGGGTAACAGACTTAAACGGATATGCACAGTTTTACATGGTGGAGTTCGATTCTCTTGGTCACGTATTAAAAGAAAAAGTCTATGGTCCTCCAGGATACCAGGAAGCATGGTCTGTCGTCCAACTACCCGACAACGGCTATGTCATTGCAGGTAGTGTCAGACAAGGAAGCGAATTTAAAAATGATCTGATGTTAGTTTGTACGGACAAAGAAGGAAATCAGCAATGGCTCAGAAAGTACGGTGGACCCAATCACGATGGGGATAGAAACAATGTAACAGTTCTCAAAAATGGAAACATTCTCATGGCGACCTGCAGACATGCTCCATCGTCAACCCATTATGACTCATGGCTGGCCATTATCAATCCATCGAATGGTAATATTATTAAGGAACAATATTATGAATCTGAATGGAATAATTGCTTCTATACCAAGCCGATAGAACTGGATGACGGATCTATTATTCTTGGAGGATACAGAGGTGTAGTAAATTCAGATAGCAGTGCAGTTGTTCGGTATGCTTCGATTACCAAAATCAATCTTAACGGATCTGTAATTTGGGATAGATTAGTATATTTTAATCCTGAAAGAAATAATTACTTATTTGGCCTTAGTCCTGATAAGGAAGGTGGCTTCTGGGGTTACGGAACCACCTTTGGCTCCAACCAAGATGGCTGGCTGATCAAAGTGGACAGCCTGGGATGTCCTTTTCCTGACTGTGACAGTATCAGCGTGAATACCTGGGAAATATCCACAGAGGCAGGCATCAGTCTTCGAGCCTATCCGAATCCTGCAACACAAAATGCCATCATACATTATCAGTTTAGCAAGCAAGTGGCATCACCTATGCTGGAGATTTTCGATCTGCATGGGAAACTGATCACCCGGCTACCACTAAATGGGGAAGCTCCACAGGGAGATGTGTGGATGGATCTGAGCGACTGGGTCTCTGGTTTGTATGTGATGCGCATCGTGTCGAAAGGGCAGGTGCTGGCGACTGGGAAGATGCTGAAGGGCTGATCTTTGTTTTCCCTACTTCCTCATCCGCTTCGGACCATACCACAACCAAAATCCCGTAATAGTAAATGTGATCAATGCTAATCCCATCAGCGAGGTATAGAATAATTTGAAAAACTGAGCGCTGCTTCCCAGGTAGAGATCCAATAAGGATCCATCATGCAGCTTCTCGATCCAGTCCGCATTACGGCGTTCTACTGCCAGCAATTTTCCTGTGGCTCCATCGAGCTGTAATCCCCAAAAATGTCCTTCAAAAGTGAATTTGACACAGCCTTTATCCGCTCTGATTTCCATCCTGTCGACTGTGGTAGATAAATCTTCGGAGACTTCTGTTTTCAGGTAAAAGATGGCATTTTTATAGAGGCTGTCCATGCTGATCCAGTCTTTCAGATCAGTGGAAGTTCCCTGATAGGTTTTAGCCAAAATGATGCCATTGCTGTTCTTTTTCCAACCTAATAAAATTCCTGTACATCCGATTACAAAGAAAAACAGAAACAGAGATATACCCGTGATTCTGTGGATCCGCCTCATCAGTCTGATGGTCCTTGCCTGTATCTGTCTTTCTGTTTTTTCAATCATTTTTGCAAAAAATATAGCCCTGTATTTTAAAGAAAATGGCCACATAAAGTGATGTACCTTAAGTGGCCATTTTAAGCTTAAAAACTATTGCTGATAACTATACCTATTAAGGAGCGGCAATGTAATCCTCAAATTTCTGCAGACTCACAGGAGTTAATTTATTCTTGATGATGAGTTGGTTCAATTTGGCCATATGTTTGGTCTTCATATTTGCGAAATCAGTTTTCGCCTTATTGAATCTGTTTTCAATCAATTTAAGATTGTCCATTTCAGAGCTGTTTAGTTTGTAGAAGCTGTTGGCAACTCTTCCATATAGGGTTCCCATTTTTTCTCTCAACTGAGGCTCTGCAGTATCCACATAATTATCACCTGTTGTGATAACAAGACTTTCTTTGAGTGAAGTAAAATCTTTAATCAACGGATCTACTACTTTGTTGGTAGCAGAAGAAGGAGATTTTGTTTTTACTTCCTGCGCTTTGTTGACAATTTCATCCAGTTCATATACCAGATAAGCCAGATCCTGATTCATGTCAAATAGTTTTTGGGTTATACCGTCCAATTCCTTTCTATCTGTGGGACTCATTGGTGAAGTTGGATCATTTTTCACTTCAAATTCTTGCGAAAAAGTTTCATTGCCTTTTTGGATTACAACTTTGTATTTTCCGGCTGGAACTCTTGGAGCGGTCATCCCTCCGGCACTGAAGGTTTTACCTCCTGCCACTTTTGGAGTTTTAGTTCTGAAATTCCATTCAACAACATTAATTCCTTTTGACTTTCCGGGTGTAAGTTCTGAGAGTTTATTCCCCTGAAGATCCTGGATTTCCATGGTCATCTTACCAAAGGTGTGGCGCTTTTTCAAATGATAAATAAATCTGGCAGCTTTACTTGGATTCGGTCCAACAAACTGAGTCTCACCGCTTGCTCCGCCAAAGCCGTTTTCTTCATACACAGTGACTGGCTTCAGGTCAAAAAAGTGCAATTCCTTATTCAGTGTTGTCTCATTAATCTGACGCAGTGGACTGACATCATCAATAATGATCACTCCACGGCCATGCGTAGCCAGAATGATATCGTTGGTTCCTTTGTGCTGAGCAATATGCATCACAGCAACAGCAGGAACATTATTGGTAAATTTCATCCAGCTTTGTCCACCATTCACAGTGACATATAATCCTAACTCAGTTCCCAGAAATAGTAAATTCTCATTTACATAATCTTCCTTCAATGATCTTGTGAATCCTTCAATATCAGACGTAATGATGGAGTTCCAGGTTGCCCCGAAATCGGTAGTTTTATATGCATATGCCTTCATATCTCCGGTAGAATGTCCGTCAAAGACAGCATAAGCACTTCCTTTACTAAAGTGGCTGGGCTCTATATGATAGCACCATGTATTCTTTGGTAAATTCGGAATTGCAGCCGTTACATTCTTCCATGTTTTTCCTCCATCCTGCGTAACCTGAACCTGACCGTCATCCGTACCTGCCCAAATAATTTTTTCATCCAGTTCTGATTCTGAGATAGTAAAAATAGTGCAGTGGTTTTCTGCACCTGAATTATCTCTTGACAAGCCGCCGGAAGAAGACTGGTCTTGTTTTTTAGGATCATTTGTAGTCAAATCCGGAGAAATCTTTACCCAATTATCCCCCATATCATCCGATTTATGCAAAAACTGACTGCCCACATAAATTCTGTCCGGCTTATTCGGACTGGTTGTGATAGGCGTATTCCAGTTGAATCGAAGTTTAGGATCTCCTTCCACCGGCAATGGCTGAATGGTTTTGACCTGCTGTCTTTCCACATCCAGGCGCCAGATATTGTCAGCACCCTGCATTTCGGAATAAACAATTCTTTTTGTCGGATGCGGATAAACTCTGAATCCATCTCCTGCACCCACAGAATGCCAGTCTCTTGCCTCAATTCCACCCGGTGAGGAAGAAGGCCCATACCAGGAACCATTGTCCTGCAATCCACCATATACATTGTAAGGAGTCTGATAGTCCACCGTCACATGATAAAACTGAGAAACAGGAATATTCTCCACCATTTCCATGGTTGTTCCTCCGTCCCAGGTTCTGTAGACACCTCCATCGGTGCCGACATACATCCGGTCAGAATTTTTGATATCAAATGCTATATCATGAATGTCTGCGTGCATGGGGCCAAGGTTTTTGAATGTCTTGCCACCATCTCTGGAGATTGAACCAAATAAACCACCTTTTACTACTACTTCCGGATTCTTAGGATCCACCACAATTCTTGAGAAATAAAATGGGCGTACGACAAGGCCGAAGTCGTTAGAAAGCAATTTCCACGATGCTCCGGCGTCATCACTTCGGTAAAGGCCTTTGTCCTTATTTTGCTCAGATTCTACGACAGTGTATAAGATATTGGGATTAGAAGGAGCAACTGCAATTCCCATACGGCCTAATTGACCTGCAGGTAATCCATTGTGAATTTTTGCCCAGGTCTTTCCTTCATCTGTAGATTTATATAATGCACTATTGTGTCCTCCTGAGGAAAATGACCATGGTGTTCTTCTGAATTCCCAAAAGGATGCATACAAGATGCCGGGATTGGCAGGATCTATCGCCAAATCTGCACAGCCGGTGGTTTGATTTACATACAAGATTTTGTTCCAGGTCCTGCCACCATCTGTGGTTTTATAAACACCCCGGTCTTCGGAGTCGCTCCAAAGAGCCCCCAAAACGGCAACATACACGATATCAGAATTTTTGGGGTGCACAATAATATTTCCGATTCTTTCAGAGTTTTCCAGACCCATTTTTTGCCAGTTTGTTCCCCCATCACCTGAGCGATATATTCCATTCCCGGTTGAAACACTATTCCTTGTCCAGGTCTCCCCTGTTCCGACCCAAACAATTTTATCCGGTTGTGAAGGATCCAGTACTACAGCTCCTATGGATTGGCAATAATCATCAAAAATGGATTGAAATCTGGCTCCTCCATCTGAACTTTTCCAAACTCCTCCTCCGGCAGTTCCTGCATAAATGATGCGGTCATTGGATGGGTGCACTTCCAGATCCGTAATTCTTCCGCTCATCAATGCGGGCCCGATCTGTCGGGCTTTCAGATCTCCGAATAATTCTTTTCCTCTCGTGACAGCATCCTGTGCTCCTAATGAGTTTAATCCCAAAAGAATAAAAAGTGGTAAAATAATGTGCTTCATAAATAGTTGAAAGTTGATCCCCAATCCCCAAAGCATTGGGGAGGGGAGAAAATTAATAATGGACAAATGGAAAGGGCTGTTCAATTGAAATAGCCCTTAAATGAACGAAACGAGCCCGGCTTAATATAAATCACTCCTAATGGTCTCCGACTATTCATCTCATAATTTTTATCTCATAACTCATATATTAACTGGCTGTTTGTGTAGAGACGCAATGCCTTGCGTCTCTACAATACTCCTTTGAACTCGATTATCTGAATCTCCGGCTGTTAACTGGCTGTTTTAATTGCCATGGCCCTGAAATGGAAGGCACGACCTACGGCTTATGACTCCTAACTCCCAACTCGCACCGGCTGTTCAATTGGCTGTTTCACTCATAATTCATAACTCATATCTCATAACTAACTTACTTATCCTCCGGAAAAATAAATTCGCTATCATCAACTGTTGGATTCAGCTCTATTTTGCTAATAACGATAGGCTGAGCACCAAGACCTTTAACGCCCTGAGCCATGGAGAATGGGAAGAAAAGACCATCCACTTCCTGATAATCACTCATAGTGGTTTGTGAAATCATTCCCTTACCCTGACCTGACTTGATTTCAGCCTCGACCATGATCGGAACGAAATTTTCCGTATCGAAGAAATAGTAACTGATATCATCCTGTAATTGACCATCTACCATGACTGGTTTTTTGGTCAGTTTAATTTTAAATGTTTCAGTGCCTTCAATTGATTCCTTTCCCAGAAGTTCAACCTGATAGCCTTTTGCTTTATAATTCAGAAAAGGATCCGGAAAATCTGTAGCCGTTGCTTTGAAAATGGCAGTAGTTTCTGCATCACTTTTCTCTGCTTTCATGGACATGAAATTTGTGGACCAAAGTGTTGTACCATCAAAAACATTTTGTTTGATAGACATTCCCTGGAAGTTAATATTAGTTGTTTGACGGCCGTCTTTCAATGAAATAATGGTTAATGGAATTTCCATTCCCTGTTGATTGACTGAAGCAGTCATTTTCATTCCTTTCATTGCTTCCCATTTTGCTCTCCCGCCTGTATTCTCCACATACTTATCAAGAATTTCCTGAACAGTCTGAGCATATGTCATTCCTGATATTCCCAGGAATAATAACATGGTAAATAATTTAATTGCTTTCATGATGAATTTTCTGTTTTCTGTTTTATAATGTGCGTAAAGATATTTTGAAGAAATGATACTTGTGTATCCATTTGTCTGAAAATCAATATGCTCTGTCGAATAACTCCGAAATTACAAGATTTCGGGCGGGATTGGGCCGCGGTTTCGGCTGAAATTTACCGGGATTAGTGCAGGCCGTCGCTGGGATGTCTTGCTGCGCCTGCGGCTTGCAAGGTGATGTTTCTTCTTAGCTTCGTTGCGAAGAAGTGATGTCTCCGAAATTAATTGACTGTGAAACAGTTAATTAATTTCGGAGGTGATGTGCGAGCGGAGCTCGCGCTTGAGTAGTGAGTTTAGGGTGTGAGCCAGTGGGATTTAAGTGTAAAAATCAGCTAAGCTCTTCTGATTTTCCTGTAGGGGCGCACGGCCGTGCGCCCCTACGGGAAAATCAAGGAAATTCAACCCGCCATTTCTTGCTGTCTTTGGCTGTTCCCTCATAATTCATAACTCACACCCGGCTGTTCAGCCAGAGGCCAGAAGCCAGTAGCCAGAATCGGCTGTTTTCTCGCAGCTCGTGGCACGAAGCTCGAAGCTGGCTGTTTCAAAGCACCGTCTTCGGAAACAACCACTCATACATATGCTTGAACTCCCTTCCCCAAAAAGGCTCTGCATGCTTTCCTTTATCTCTTGCCACTACTCTGAAGTGATCCCTGGGCAGTGCGGATTGATCCAAACTATGATACAATCTTTCCAGTGTTTTGTACATATAAGGACTTTCGGTCTTACTACCGGAGATGTATATTTTTGTGCTATGAGAAAACTTCTGAGTCATGTGTGTGCTGATCTGCGGATTATACCAAATTGCAGGAGACAGTGCTCCGATTTTCCCAAAAGTATGATTGAATTCTATACCGGCATACAAAGACGTCAAAGCTGCAAGGGACGAACCAACAATTCCGGTAGCCTCCGCCTGGGACCAGGTTCTGTAATGATGATCAATGAAGGGCTTCAGCGTTTTCTCCATGAATTGCAGATACAGATTTGCTTTCCCTTCATTTTTTCCTCTTGTCCATGGCGCATATTCACTGATTCTGTCTGCACCTCCATTATCCACTCCTACCAGTATAGCCTGACGATAAAGTGGTTGTCTATCCATCTGTTCCCTCAACTTCCAGTGTTGAAATGCTGCTGTATGTGGCTCAAACAAATTCTGTCCGTCCAGCAAATAAATCACCGGGAATCTGCGACTATGATCTTTCCCATAATTGCGAGGCAGCAGTACTCTTACAGTCCTGTGTTTTTCCAGCTGAGGTATGTAAAAATGTGCATGTGTAATCAAAGTTGACATCTGAATATGTGTTTGTCGAGGTAGCAAGAACAGAAATTCGGGGGAATAGTTTTAGGCGTTTTTAGGTGGATCTGAGTAAGCCCGGGTGACGCCCTGCGCGCTTCGCTTGCAGGGTGACATCTTTTGCTTACAGCAAAAGGTGACGCCTCCTAAATATATTGTATGCTTTGCATCCAATATAATTAGGAGGTGACAGCTAGCGCTCAATACGACCAGACAAGAATCTCATAAATCGTGCAACGAAACTAGCCTCGTTCGATTTTCTCGTAGGGGCGCACGGCCGTGCGCCCCTACGAGAAAATCGAGGCAACGCAAGCCGAATGTATAGCCGGCTGTTCCGGCTGTTCACCTTGCAGCTTGAGCTCGAAGCTCGAAGCTTCCTCCCTGCAATTTCAGCCAGCAAATACCGACTTTTTAGTTAACATCGAGCAAGCAGCTGTGTAGGGGCGATTCATGAATCGCCCCTACACAGCTGCTTCGACTCCTCAATCAGCTCGTAACTTATGGCTCCAAACTGGGTTTCCGGCTGTTTGGCTGTTCATTCATAATTCATAACTCATCACTCATAACCCCCACCCGGCTGCTCAGCCAGAGGCTAGAAGCAAGGAGCCAGAAGCGGCTGTTCTGGCTGTTCCAGCTACCACTCTTTACCCGTCCGATACACCATCCCCTTAAACAATGCAACCAATTCTTCTTCTCTATTCACCCTTATCGTATATACCGCCAGCTTTTTACTTAAGCTTTCCTCAATCGCTTCAGCAATTAACACATCACCTGCATGCACGGGTTTCAAATGCTGGATAGAAGTCTCAATCGAAACACTTTTTATGCCATGACTATTCGCTGCAAATGCCAGCCCGGAATCTGCAAGAGAATATGTTATCCCTCCATGAGCCACCCCGAAACCATTCGTCATCTCCTCCCTGACAGTCATCCTGAGTTTCACATATCCTTCGCGAAGTTCCAGGATCTCAATGCCCAGCCATTGGCTGAAAGCATCATTCTCCATCATATAATTCCTAACTATTTTGTCAGATGTTTCCATTGTTTGTGGTGTTTTAATTTGTACGTTCCATCGGCTGTTTCCGTCTTTTTTGTGTGACATATATCGGGGCTGAAATCGTTTCGAAGTGATGTCTTTCTGCGCCTTTGGCTGGAAAGGTGATGTTTCTTCTTAGCTTCGCTGCGAAGAAGTGATGTCTCCGCAATAAATTGATTGCATAGCAGACAATTTATTGCGGATGTGATGTGCGAGCGAAGCTCGCGGTTGAGTGCTGAGTTTTGGGTGTGAGCCCGGTTCAGCTACTTTCGACCGATGGTCGTCCCCAAAGCTTTGGGGAGCGACTTCGATCCAATAATTTATGAATTTGCAATTCATCCACGACAAAACAATATTAAATCCTGCTTTATGTGGTTGCCACTCAAATTTTAAACTTAAACCCAGAGGTTTCTCATGCACCTAAAATCCAACAGCTCATCCCTGATTCCGCGGCTTTAACTCACCCCTGACCCCTCTCTTTTGAAGAGAGGAGAGTTTAGCAACTTCTTCCCAGGCTGCTCCACACCCACCACCAATTTGCAAGTTTTTTCGTAAACAGTAGCAAGAAACGTACATTTCAAAACTAGACTACAGGTGAATTTAACATCTTAAACTGGCAAATTTAACCAAACTCACACACGGCTGTTTGGCTGTTCTCCTTTCCCTTCAAAAGCTAGCGTTTATACATAAATAATTTATTATATTTGTAACAGACTAAAAAACGCTCATCATGAACAAACTACATGGCACTAGTCTGTATGGAGATGCCAGACTAGCAAAAAGGGGGC
>JALHRR010000021.1:28382-85366 GCA_022841345.1 Saprospiraceae bacterium | reverse complement strand
GTTCATGATGAGCGTTTTTTAGTCTGTTACAAATATAATAAATTATTTATGTATAAACGCTAGCTTGAAAAGAGAGGGGAGCAAAGCCAGTTTCTGACGGGCTTTTCTCCTTTCCCTTCAAAAGGGAAAGGTTGGGATAGGGTTCTCACCCACACTCGCAACTTTCATCGCGAGATTACGCTTTGTTTCACTCGCGATCTTTTGGACCCGGATGTTATGGCTTTTCGCCAACAGCAAATAGCCAAAAGCCAACAGTTTCTCACGGCTGTTGGCCAAAAACTAACGGCTAAAAGCCGGCTGTTACTTAAACCCCAGCATCCCCATCAATCCCCTTGTGATTTCTCTGGTAAATGTTCGTCCCATTTGGCGGGTAACTGTATTATCAAGGGCTTTCTCAAGAGTGGATTTTCCTCTGCGTGTGCTGGTTTTTGGAGCAGAGCTGGATGTCCTTGGACGGGTTGTCGATGTCCGGTCAATTGTAGTGGCACGTTTATGCTTTTCTTCTTCAAATGCAGCTCTTTCCTCCTCCAGCTTAATTCTTTCGACCTTGCTATTCAGAATTTCAAAAGCGCTTTCTCTGTCTAATTCTCTATTATACTTTGAAATCAAAGTGGATTGTCTGATGATATGATCGATTTCAGAATCCGTCAGAATATCCATTCTGGATTGAGGAGCCCGAAGCATCGTGTGTGCAAGAGGTGTTGGTCTTCCTTTTTCATCCAAAACAGTAATCATTGCTTCACCCGTACCGAGTTGAGTAATTAATTCGGCGGCATCATAGTAATCAGATAGCGGGAAGTTTTCAGCCGCCAGCTTAATGGCCTTTCTGTCCTTTGCTGTGAAGGCTCTCAGTGAATGCTGCAACTTCATCCCTAACTGGCTCAGAACTATATCGGGGATATCTGTAGGACTTTGAGTGCAGAACACTACGCCCACTCCTTTTGAGCGAATCAGTCTGATGATAGTTTCAATCTGATTTAACAAAGCTTTAGAGGCTTCCTGAAATACTAAATGCGCCTCATCTATGAAAATGATCAATTTAGGTTTCTCAGGATCACCCACTTCGGGCAAGGACATGTAGACTTCACCAAGTAATTGCAGCATAAAAGTTGAAAACAACTTAGGTCTGTCCTGAATATCTGTAAGTCTGACAATGGAAACGACTCCTTTACCATCTTTTACCCTGAGCAAATCGTCAATCTCAAATGATTGCTCACCAAAAAACACCTCTGCTCCCTGAGATTCAAGCTCAATGATTTTTCTGGTTATAATTCCTAATGTAGCTGTTGACATCCTTCCATATTCCTCTTCAAACTCAGCTTTGCCTTCCTGCTGAATGAATTGAATGACTTGCTTAATATCCTTCAGGTCCATTAAAGGCATGCGCTGATCATCGCAGAATTTAAAAATCACAGACAATACACTGGATTGCGTATCATTCAATTCCAAAATTTTTCCAAAAAGAACTGGACCGAACTCTGTCACTGTGGCACGCAATCTCGCTCCTTTTTCCTGAGACAAAGTCAGAAATTCTACCGGACTCGAAGCGCCCTGAAAAGGTATCTGAATAGCATGGTGCCGCTCTTCTATCTTTGGATTGGTTTGAGCAGCAGCTGCGATTCCGCTTAAATCTCCTTTTATATCCATTAACAGACTCGGGACTCCCTGAGAAGACAACTGTTCTGCCAGAATTTGCAATGTTTTGGTTTTACCGGTTCCTGTTGCTCCGGTGATGAGCCCATGCCTGTTAAGCGTTTTCATGGCCACCTTAACTTTTGCGTCTCCCAGCACTTCTCCATCCAGCATGGCAGCTCCCAATTCAATGTATGCTCCTTTGAAAGTATAACCTGCATTTATGTCCTGAATCAATTTATCTTTCTTCATGATTTGATTTTTCTTTGTTCCAAATATTCACCCTTTTTTCGAATCTTGCTGCATTTACCGGCCATTGTCTCATATCAAAGTTCATTTCCAGACTATCCTGCAGCTTTTTATCATATAAATCCATATAAAAGTCAATCTCTGTCACTTCCTCTAATTCTCTTATTGAGATCGCAAACTGATCTAAAGGTTTGTCTGTTTTTTCATGTGGAATCAGAAATGCAATACCTTTTTTCTCTGGTTCATCTGCATCCAGGATAGCTTTATAAAATGCCTTCGGAACACTTACCCCATTCTTACCGATTTGCTTTGGATTATCATCCCATACCGGTCCGGTAACAACTAAAAGTCTGTCATTCAACCTGGCCCAGTCCCGCACATTTTCCTCCAATTCCCGCCAAACACCTCCATTGAAATGATACACCTGGGGAGAAATATTGCTCATGAAAAAGGATTTATCCATAGCTTTTTGATCGTGGACAAAATCTGCAGCAGGTGCCAAATGTCCTCTTGTGTAGCCACTTTTGATGTAATCGGCATGGCGGGCAGAGCCTGAAGTAACTCTTGCGTCTTCTTCAAACCAGTCAGACCTTTCTGCTTCCCTGCTTCTCAGCTGATCGCCTCTCAATTCATATGCCACCCAGATGGCTTGTTCATGTTGCTCAGAGTAAGCCAGAGAAAAGTCTTCATCCACAATGACCTCGCCGGTTTGTGCATAAGGAAGCCAGGAACCCGGAGCCGGGCCTGCAGTTTCTGCGGGTAAATTGGGTGCAGGATTGCCTGACCCGCCATTCAATTCTGTTTGGGTTTTCTGTTCCGGACCCATAAAATATCTGTATCCCACCAGAGCCGCTCCCATCAGGAGGACTAAAAATCCTACTTTGGCATACATGCTTCCGGCTTTGGCTGCCTGTCCGGCATTGTGTTGTCTTCTGAATTTTGCCATAATTGTATTTGCAAAAATAGCATAATAAGCAATGCTGTTGTGCGTTTCAAGGTATTAAAGAAAATTTAATACTTCTCCGGTTATGAATATGGGATTAAGTCATTAATTATGATTGATAGCTTTTGAATCCATTCGTGTACATTGGTGTAATTCGTAGACAAGAAATTCTGATCACTAAATGACACTAAAAGACACGAATAAATCACACAAATAATATGTAGGAAGACTTATCCTTAATTTTCTGTTGTGAAAATAAAATCCACTTATCCTGATCGGAAAGCTTTTGAATCCCTTCGTGTACATTCGTGTAATTCGTGGACAAGAAATTATGATCCACTAAATGACACCAATAAATCACACAAATAATATGTAGGAAGACTTATCCTTAATTTTCTGTTGTGAAAATAAAATCCACTTATCCTGATCGGAAAGCTTTTGAATCCCTTCGTGTACATTGGTGTAATTCGTAGACAAGAAATTCTGATCACTAAATGACACTAAAAGACACCAATAAATCAAACAAATAATGTGTACGAAGACTTATCCTTAATTTTCTGTTGTGAGAATAAAATCCACTTATCCTGATCGGAAAGCTTTTGAATCCATTTGTGTACATTCGTGTAATTCGTGGACAAGAAATTATGATCCACTAAATGACACCAATAAATCACACAAATAATATGTAGGAAGACTTATCCTTAATTTTCTGTTGTGAAAATAAAATCCACTTATCCTGATCGGAAAGCTTTTGAATCCCTTCGTGTACATTGGTGTAATTCGTAGACAAGAAATTCTGATCACTAAATGACACTAAAAGACACCAATAAATCAAACAAATAATGTGTACGAAGACTTATCCTTAATTTTCTGTTGTGAAAATAAAATCCACTTACCCTGATCGGAAAGCTTTTGAATCCCTTCGTGTACATTCGTGTATTTCGTGGACAAGAAATTATGATCCACTAAATGACACTAAAAGACACCAATAAATCAAACAAATAATGTGTACGAAGACTTATCCTTAATTTTCTGTTGTGAAAATAAAATCCACTTATCCTGATCGGAAAGCTTTTGAATACATTCGTGTACATTCGTATAATTCGTGGATTAAAAATGTCTGAAAATATAATGCAAATCCGGATATGAAGCACTCCCGATAAACTACATTTGTTATCTCAAGCCAAAGAGATGCTGATTACTTCTGAAAACAAACGTACACTTCAACTAGCGATTCCCATCATCGTCGCTAATCTGGTGCAGGTGTTGATGGGTATCATTGACAGTGCTATGGTCGGAGCGATCAATTCTGATTTACTGGCAGCTTCATCTCTGGTAGTCAATGTCATCTCCATACCATATATACTCTGTATCGGTCTCACGCTGGCTGTTGCTACTTTGATCTCCAGCGCATTAGGTGCCAGCCAAACAGCATCCATGACTGCTATACTCAAAAACGCATTGCTTCTCAACGGATTATTTGCCTTAGCTATCGCTCTGATCATTCAATTAGTCTCATTCGTAGTGCATCATATGGGACAAGATACGATTGTTGCCGAACTGGCTCAACCCTACCTTGAAATCATGGGTTGGTCCATCATACCGATGATATTATTTTTAACCCTGAAGCAATTCTCGGATGGACTGGAAGAGACCAAATGGCCCATGTATATCAGTCTTGCTACCATTCCGGCCAATATTATATTGAATTACATTTTGATATATGGCAAGTTGGGATTTCCGCGAATGGAATTAGTCGGAGCAGGAATAGGGACACTGTTGACCAGGGTTTTCATGCTGATAGCTATGGCCATTTTGATTGTCAAGAGTCCCAAATTTAAAGCTTACGTCAACACAGTCTATGAAAAATGGCAGCCACAGTGGGCTACGATGAAGAGTCTCCTTCGCATCGGAATTCCAACCAGCATGCAGTATGCGATGGAGTCCTGGGCATTTTCGGTTTCGGGAATTATGATCGGCTGGCTGGGTGCACAGCAACAGGCTTCCCATCAGATTGCGCTCAGTCTGGCATCGTTTACCTTCATGGTTTCACTCGGGCTTTCAGCAGCGGGATCCATCAGAGTCAGCAATGCCAAGGGTCGCAGGGATCTTGTACAATTGAGACAGATCGGTAAAGGCACTTTGAAAATGGCCATCATTTATGGAGTCATTTGCGGATTGATTTTCATCATTTTCAGGCATCAGTTGCCCTGGATATTCAATGATGAAGCTCCGGTCATAGCGGTAGCGGCACACCTCTTAATTCTGGCTGCTATATTTCAGATATCCGACTCCACACAGGCCATCGGTGTCGGGCTCTTGCGCGGGATTCACGACGTCAAAGTCCCTACCCTATTCGTCACCATCGCTTACTGGGTCATCGGTATTCCGGTTGGATACCTGCTGGCATTTCCTTTGGGGCTCGAAGCTACAGGTATCTGGATCGGCCTCGTCTTTGGACTGACTGTTTCTGCTATCATGCTGAATATCAGGTTTTTCAGACTGACCAAACAACAATTGATCCGGGCAAATAATCATTAAATCCATTTGGGCGTGCCTGCGAGGTAATATAAAATTGCAATTTTTGAATATGCAATTTTATATTACTCGCAGTCGTGCTCTCCATTTTACTTCGCTCCTTTGTCGCTCGTGCTCATTGCGATCACTCACGCAGTGTGGGTGAGGGTGTTAGAAAAACCATCACACCCTCAAACTCCCCCTAAACCCCCTGGCTCCATAATAAGACTCGGCTCCATTGTGATAAACAAACACCTGTCCGAATCTATAATCCCCAAAGATAGCTCCTCCCAATTTTCTGATAGAAGGTGGCGTCATTATCCAACTGGATGTCTTTGTGTCAAATGGTCCTAGTTCCTGTAATGCCCGGTACTCTTCTTCATTGAGGAGTTTAATACCCATATCTTCTGCCATTTGTACGGCACTGTTGTCCGGTTTGTATTCCTTTCTGGATTCCAGTGCCTCATGATCATAGCAAATACTCCTTCTCCCCTTCGGACTATCAGCCACACAATCGCAAAAGATGTACTCATCCTTTTTTTCATCGTATCCGATTACATCCGGTTCACCACCGGTTTGCTCCATCTGATGAAGTGACCATAATTTTTTAGGATTTGACTCCAGCTTTGCAAGCACTTTGTCCCATACCAGGCCTTTATGACGATCCATATTTTGCGCAAAACGGGTCTGCAATGCTTTCAACAAATCTTCTATCTGATCTTCCGCCAGTTGCTTTTTCATTTGAATCATTTATTATTTAAAGAAACGATTTTTCTGCTATCAGGTCTGAAATACCAGGAAACAATTGTCAATATCAACAGCAATACTCCCCCAAACATTTCACTGATTTCATCCCCCATTACAATATGGGAATAAATTGCTCCCGTGGTTGTAAAGAAAAATCCGGCATATGCCCATTCTTTCAGCAAGGGATATTTGGGCACCAAAATGGCTACAACTCCCAATATTTTCCATACTCCCAACAAGGTTAAAAAATAAGCCGGATATCCCAGATCCAGTATGAATTTAATTTCTTCTTCCAATCCTATCAATTGAATTACGCCGCTTGAGGTCATACCTAATGATAGCCATACTGTTGCGATCCAGTAAATGATTTTGTTTCTCTTTGACATGGTTTTTCTATTTTAGTTTGTTTACAATTTCCTGTAGCCTGTTGTGTGCCATATTCAATCCTTGAGCAAACGGAATCTTCAACATTTGATCCCTGTGAGCAATGGATTTGAAAACAATATGCATGGTCAATTTGCTTGTTTCTTCACTTAGTTTTTCAAACTCAAAAAACTCCAGCTGAACACCGAACGGTGCATTCCCCATCTCAAAAGTCCGTGTGAACCGTTCATTAGGGACAAATTCATGTATGACTCCATGTGCCTGAAATACCACATTACCCTGTTGATCAGATGTTTCAAATTGCCAGCTTCCGTGCTGTTTATTTTCCAGTTTAATCACCTTTGTTCCCATCCATTGCTCGACAAGCTCCGGCTCTTCATATGCTTTGAACAGTAATTCCAGCGGCAGATCAAATTCCCGGGTGATTACAATTTCTTGTCTGGCATCTTCAGCACTCAACTTAGTTTTTTGTCCCATTTTATTTTTTTGATTTATAATTTTTCATGACAGCTTCCAATTTGTCAAACCGCTCATCCCACAACTTGCGGAATGGCTCGATAAACGCTGCGATTTCTTTGATTTTCACCGGATTTAAATGATAGTAAATTTCTCTGCCGTTTTGCTCCTGCCTCAGCAATTCACATTCTGTCAATATTTGAATATGCTTGGATATGGTTTGTCTGGAAGACTCAAAATTCCCGGCAATGGCTCCGGGGGTCATGGCATGCATCGCCAATAATGCTATGATTGCCCTTCGTGTGGGATCGGCAATAGCCTGAAATACATCTCTTCTGATTTCCATATTCGCAGTTACTTGACTGCAAATATAATGCAGCTATTTGACTGCGCAAATTTTTATAAATATATTTATCCGAAAAAACTTCATTGCGGGAATCCTCACTTTCATTTAAGAAAGGCGGTCTTAATAAAAGAGAAAGAATGGAGGATTGTATGAAAGTCTTATCTCACTTCAGTATAAAACTCAGTTTTATGCCTGCATCCAGCACTCGTTCCGGATAATTATCACCCTTCAGGAGCAGAAGTCCATGCAGGTTTGCGTATGGACTTATTTGGATGGCAAAATTATTACTTATTGAAATTTCGCTTCCGACACCGAGCATCACTCCAAGTCCCGATTGATTTGAAATAGTTTTATTTTTTGAAATGTCGATATCCGCAATGAACCCTGCATTGACAAAAAAATATTTTGACCGGTCAAACTTTAGTGATAAAGGAATATATATCAAATTTAAACTGAGTTCCTTCGGAGTCTGGTCTATATCCGGATTTATATTTGGAGTTACCACAACAGTATTGCTATAATAATTTAATCCGGATTGAAATGAAAGCTTATTATTTAGCTTTCCGGAGTAATCAATACCAATCAAATATCCTGTCTTCAAATCATATGAAGCTCCCCCAGCCAATGCTTGTTTTAAAACAGATCCTCCTCCAATCCCAACGCTAAGTCCAAAAGAGCTCTTTTGTGCAAATGAAATATTCATCAAAACAAATATGATGCATCCTGAAAGAAAAAACTTTTTCATATTTCTGTGAATTGAAATGATGCTTGAAATTCAGTGACTTATAGGCTTGCTAAGATAAAACTAAATTAATATATGTCAGAACTTTAGAAAACTATATTCAGTTATTAATCATTTACTATTTTCAAGTCCAGCCATCAGGAAAGTATATACCATGAATTTATAATTCAACTCATTTATTCAATCGAGTGAGAATGCTCTCCATCCCGAGCGCTTTTAATTTATCCTGAATAGCAGATTCCTGAGCAGGTGAAAGCTTCGGCTTTCTCGTAATGACATCGTATCCTTCAGGAGTTACCAGTGTTTTACTGAAGTATATGAGTACCCACTCCTGCTCCTCATCATAATGCTTGATCTCCCATCGACTGACAAACAACGCCAACAATCCTTTTCCTCTCCACTTGAATTGCGTGTTTTCCGTATTCATCGGAGTATCAAAACCCACAATCTCTTTTGTTTTTCCATTCTTTTGATACCTAACGATATCTGTCAATCCCTGCTTTCCATTTTTTTCCGCAATGCTATAATTAAATGAAGGCTGCAGCTTATCACCTTTCAGCCACATGGGAAAATTGGTAAAATGAATATACCATGTACCTGCCAATAATTCAAGAGTGAGGATCAAAGCCATGTCGGTTTAAATATTGATTTAAAAAATTATCCCCCGATGGTCTAAGTCTAAGAATTAGATCCCATATTTCATGAATTTATAATTCATCAAAGAAATATTCGTCTCTGTTAATCACATCGGCTGCTATAATTCTAAATTCTGCCTTCTAAATTCTAAAATTCTATTTCAAATAAGACCCGAGCCTAATCCAATTGAAATTACGATCAACAGAATAGCAACAGTCACCTGCAGAAATTTCAGTGTCACCTTTTTCAACAAAATATTTCCCAAATATGCCCCGGCAATAGCAGATAATGTTGCGATCACAACCAATAAAAAATTATCTGTAAGCCCGGATGTGGTAAAATTTGTAGCATAAATACTCAATCTCGTAAAGTCCACTAAGGTCGAAACTACAACAGCCGTGCCTATAAATGCTTCCTTTGAGAGTCCTGCCTTGATCAGAAAAGCACTTCTCAACGCTCCCTGATTACCCGAAAGCCCTCCAAAAAAACCACTCAATGCTCCGCCTATGGGTAATTTGTCTTTACTGAACTGCAATTTGCTGAAATATGGAATCAGGTCCATACTTGCAAAAATGATCAGCAGGATGGAGATAATAAATTTGACCGGATAAACTTCAATTTCTCTCCCAAAAGCATTGTAAGTGAATAATGGTTGAAGATCAGTAATATTGAGCAACAACCAGGAGCCCAGGATCGCAGCAATGACCGCGGGAATACCAAATCGTATCAGCACATCCCTGTTCGCATGCCGGCCGACCAAAAACAACTTAAACACATTATTGAAAAAATGGACAACGCCGGTCAGTGCTATGGCGACCTCAACCGGGAAAAATATCATAAGTACAGGAGTCAATATTGTACCCAAACCAAACCCGGAAAAGAAGGTCAGGATGGCTGCAAGAAATGCGACGATAGAGATAATAAAGATATCCATTATCTAAAAGTATTAATCCTTATCCAATCTGTTTACTTTCAAGTATTCTTTTAATATTTTGCAAGTCCTTTGTATTTGCCTTTCGCATCATTTTTGCCATGAAGGGAACAAAAAATCTCGAAAAGCCCTCGGGTTTTCCTTTATTTTGCAATGTCATCCTGGTAGTATATTCATCAATGGCTGTCCATGTATAAGTCGTTTCCATTGGAAATGGTCCTTCAGCAGTCTTCATCACTAATTTTTCTCCGGGAATGAATTCAACAAATTCATAAGTATAAGCCAGTTTACGACCTAAAAAATGAGCAACAAAAGCCACTCTTGAGCCAACATTTAATGGTCTCGGAGATTTCCATTCTGCGGATTTAATATTTATATACCATTCAGGCGCATTATCTGGATTCGCTGCATATTCAGATACAAAGTATATCGGTTTATTAATCAGCATTTCTGTAAAAACACTTACCATAGCTTTAAAATAAAAGTCAATTACATCTGAGCAACTTTCAATACAAAGATGCTCTTTTATAATTGTTTCAAAGAAAAAATCAAACAGTCAGAACATTTCTGTCCCGACTGTTGAAATTCTGTATTTAAACTATCCTATTACCCTTTTATCCTTAGCAACAAACTTTGCAAAAGCCATCAATGCACCGGTCACCATAATATTTCTAAAAAAATTCACCATTTCAAGCTCTTTTTCCAAAACCATATCACCGGTCATATTATCAATGCCTGGGTCCTGCCCTATTGCGCGGGGTAAATGAACCAAAAATGCCATTAAAATGACATAAAGTGCCATCAATGAGTAGGCAAGCTTATCATATTTCCTTATGAGGGCACTGATGATGAATAATATGATACAGAGCAGCGTAAAGTAATTCCAGAAGTAAGGAAATGGAATATAGTCCGGAACAAATGAGGCGCCAACTTCAGGTTTGCCAAGATGCAGACCAACGTAGAGCAGAAAGGAAAGCGGAAAAATGTATTTTCCGGTATGGAGGATTTTGTCCATTTTCGTTGAATTTAGTTGACAGGAAATGGTACAAGTGGTCTGATTTCGACGGAGCTGTGTGGATATTTTAGTATGGGACAGCTTTTACTCCATTCCTGCACTTCCTCCAAATTGTCAGATTTACAAATTAAAAAACCGGATATCAACACGCTGTCAGCTTCCTTATGTGGTCCAGATGCAATGCCATTTTGACTGACAATTGATGCATCATATCGCACAGGGGCGGTATGAACTAATTTTCCCTGCATAGCAATATTGCCAATCCAGGATTCCCATTTTGGCATATCTTCAGCCATATCCTGTGACGTTGATAAATAGCTGCTTTCTGCACTTGCATTGCGAAACAATAATAAAAACTCTGTCATGGTTTTGAAATTTAAATTGTGAATGATTGGACAAAATTCACACTATTAACTTCCATGAACGATGACAAAAGTCTACGTTTTATAGTTTGGCTTTCAAACGGCTATACACATCTTTGTTGATACCCAAATAAGAAGCAATAAGTTTACTGGAAAGTCTTGTCATCAGCATGGGTCTGTACTCCATCAACCATTTAATTCTATCCAGCGCTGATAATGAAACAAAAGTATTTATCCGATATACTGAATTGGCATATGAAGCCTCAAGGATTTGTTTATACACTTTATCAAACTGCGGAACAGATTCCATCATATTCTGAAATGCTTGTCTGTCAATAGCAAACAGTTCTGAAGGCTCGACAGTCCGAATATTTTCAGTTGCAGGATTTCCACTCCCAAAACTCAATAGTTCAGAACACCAATTGTCCTCTGTCACAATATCTCGGGTTGTTTCATTAAAGTCTTTGTCATAAACATACACTTGCAAACATCCTTTGGCAATGAAATAAACATATTTACAAACCTCACCTTCCTGCAAAAGCTGCTCATTTCGCCTGGTTTTGATATGCCTGAAAGTAGAAAGGACCTTGTCCAGATGATCAGGATTCTTTCCCAGTCTGCGGGTGATATGATCTCTTAAAATGTTTATCATAAAAGCATGCTTTGATATTCATGTTACAGATGATTCAGGCAAAATTGAATTAGCAACCTACAATGTCAGAGGGTAATAAAAAAAATCTTGCCGTTCATGAAATCAAAAATACCGGAACAAACTCACTAAAAGAATTAACCAGAGTATTACGTGGATAGAAAAAATAGGCTGGAAAATGAAACACTTTTTAAGGGATTTGAAAGCTTTAAGCATTCCGGTCTTTTATTGCCATCAATCCCTAATTAGTCATTGGCACCATTTTCGGGAATCCCAAAGATGGGTTTGGAATTTTCTTTATGCACGTTATTATGCCCTGAATACATACAAGGTTTGTAATTTAAGCGATGGGTGAACATGGCTTATTTACGATAATTTTACCTTAGGATGTCTTAGATTTATGGATTCTATTTCATTTTCTAAGGATCGTGAATTAAGGCAAAAAAAGGACAATTCGGATTTCTCCCCTTTCTTGATTTCATACCCTCCCCTCTCCAATGGTGTAATTTATCAAAATACAAATCCTGCTTTTAAACCAGGCTGTCCAGCTTCAATACTTTTTCCAGAAATTTTGTAAAATCCCCCCCTCACCAATTTTGAAATAGGAATGCCATATGCTAATGTAAAAAAGGATCTTTTTTCATAGGAATTGAGTGTTCCAAATTCATAACCATACCCTATTTGAAAATTTAAAACACTAACAGAAAATGTCCAGGCAAATACATTAGAATTACTGCCTTCACTAGAATTCGCAGAAAATAAAAATCCAGTCTGAACGCCAATTATATTGTCCATTTCTGTACTTATTACCCTTTCGGCATCCTTAATTTCAGATAGTCTTCCATAATAATAACCAATACCCGCACCAATTGAATTAAAAAATGCCACACTGCCTTTTTTATCTTGAGGAGCACCCGGAACACTTGGATCAATGCGATTAAATCTCAAAATGGGAACTGTGAAATTAGAGCTTATGACATGCGCCTTATATTCTTTTACCTCCTGGGATTGTAAAGTAAAGCTGCTGAGTAGGACTAATAAAATAATAAAAGGTTTCATAAAAAGTATATTAAGTTGGTGATTAAAAAATTATTATGTCAAAGTTTTTCATTGTGTGAAGCAATTATTTGTAATAATTTATTCGAACATAATCTTTGCACCAGAAATCCGCAAGTCAAAAGCCTATAATCAGTAGTTTATCCATACAATTCGGGTATAAATACGGGAGGGTTTGATCAGTTAAATTTGAAAAAATTTGAATGCGATTCAGAAATTCAATTTTTCAAGTTCTATACTTTTTGAATATCATAACTATGCACAAGTATGTCCCAAAACTTTTCCTCCCCAAAACCTTCTCCTACCCTTTTAATTTTCCTACTTTCACAGCAAAATTACCCTGCTTGAAAATTAGCCTCTACATATCTGCATTATTGTTTTTATTGTTTTCGCTTCAGGAACAAGCCTCTGCACAGGCAAATTTCAGTCGTCCACTGGGTGGAAAAGCTGTTGCATTATCCGGAAATACAGAGAATTTCAGAGACATTCATGCCTTGTTTCACAATCAGGCCGGGTTAGCCTTTCTGGAAAAATCTGCTCTGGCACTTACATTAGAGAGAAGATTTTTATTACCCGGAGTGCAACATATCGGACTTGGTTTTGCAACTCCTACCAGCGGAGGCACTTTCGGTGTACAGGTGCAGTTGTTTGGCAATAAGAGTTACAATGAAGGGAAAGTAGGTCTTGCATATGCACGTAAATTAATGGAAGAAGTCTCTATCGGAGGACAGATTGATTATATGTTTGTTCAGGTGGAGGAAGGTGGCAGTGAGGGAGTTTTCTCTTTTGAAGCAGGGGTTAATGCACAATTGTTGGAGAAGCTTAAAGTCGGTTTCCACGTTTTCAGTCCCGTTCCGGTGAGTTTTAGCAATGATTTTCAGATGCCTACTATTCTTAGACTGGGATTGCAATATTCCTTTTCAGATAATCTTTCCTTACTGGCCGGAGCCGAAAAAGACATTGAATACAGAGAAAACCTCAAGTTTGGTCTGGAATACAAATATGCCAAAGTTGTTGCTTTCAGATTGGGATTGCAGACATTTCCATCCGGTGTTTCCTTCGGATTTGGTGTAGAAGCGCTGAAGAGTTTACAGATCGATCTTGCCTCTGCCTGGAATCAACAACTGGGTTTCAGTCCTGCTCTGAATGTGATTTATCAATTCTAGCTTATGCGAATCTTACTGATTGCGGCAACTCTTCCTGAAATCCAGCCTTTTATTCATCATATTCAAGCTACTTCAATTAAGGAGAATTTTTATTCAATTGAATTAGAAGATATTACGCTGGATATCCTGATTGCAGGAGCAGGGTCTGTTCCATTTTTATATAACTTAAGCAAGCATATTCATGCCTCTTCAACTCCGGATATGATGATTCTGACCGGTATTGCAGGGACATTCAGGAAGGATTTGCCCAATGGTACCCTGGTGGAAGTCATGGAAGAAATCTGGGCTGACACAGGAGCTCAGGATAAGGATGGAAGCTTCCTGTCCATGTTTGATCTGGGACTCTGGACGCAACACGAAAAGCCTTACACTGAAGGTGTTCTTCGCCATTCCAATTCATATTTTCCGGAATTACAACAAGTTCGGTCTGTTACGGTGCATACTGTGAGCGGGACTCAGAGTCGTATTGATACATTGTTAGAGCAGTTTGACCCGGTGATTGAAAATATGGAGGGAGCTGCATTCTATTATTTTGCCGGACAAGAAGGAATTCCGTGTACACAAATCCGCGCTATTTCTAATTTTGTGGAGCCTCGTAACAGAGATGCCTGGGAGATTGGCTTGGCGATAAAGAATTTGAATGCGTACTTAAAGAAAGTCAGATTTCAGTTTTCAGATTTCAGTCCCCAAAGCTTTGGGGATCAGTAGTTTTAGATTTGAAACAGCCATAAAGACATCGAGTTTTTGTAAATTATAATGCAAAATGCATAAATTTAGGTCGTTTATATGTCATTGAATATCAGTGTTGTGCAAAAATGTTGCGTAGGAATAGTTTCAGATTTGGAACAGCCAAATATAGAAATCCGGATTTTGGTTCTCCTCATCTTTGGTTCTGCTAATTTATTAGCAGACTAGTTGAAATCAAGTAAAGTACATGAGAGTCATATCCGAAGTCCGGAACTTTCACTTTTTCTTTCATGCTTCAGCTTCTTGCCAATAAATTGGCAAGACCTAAATACACCTCGCTTAAACGATTAACCTCTTCAATGGCTGCTTAACCGGCTGTTACATTGGCTATTTAATTGGCTGTTCAATTGGCTGTTTCATTCACCAATTCACCAATTAAAATAATTAGAGCCTCTTCTGCCGCTTCGTAGCCACAACCATATTCACAAGACGATTGTAGCTGGCCATTCCTTCCGTGATTCCATGAGATTTCAAATAAGAATCATATACAATATCGCGTACATCCGGCATGAATTCAGGATATTTTAGCAGATTTTCCCGGATTTCAAGTAAATCAGCTTTGATTCCAAAAGGAAGAACTTCTCTTGAAATATTGTAAGCATCCGGATCAAGCTTTCTCATCTCCGAACTCAAATAACGCCAATACTCCATGTATCCGGAATAAGCATACAGAAGATCTCCTGATGAAATACAAATCCAGTATGCCAGAAAATTTGCGTCACCTTCATCGGTCACTCCCTGCGCATGACACCATTCATGTGCTTTAATAAAGGGGATCTGAATGGGATGCAAATCCCGCTCTTTATAACATTCCCCGGTGAATGGGTTGTAAAATCCGCTGGTATTCAATCTATGCAAAATACCTTTTGGCCAAAAAGACTTCACCGGAGCATCAGAATATTGAGTCAACCCAAATTCTTCCAGCGTCACCGGTGCGGAATGTTGCAAAATCGTATCCGCGGATACATTTTCATAAGCCACCGAAACAGTTGAGCTATCCCCTATTTTCATCTGATGTCTGATAAAGATCATCTGGTCAAGCGTATATTCCATCTCATCTTTCAATTGATTGATACTCACTGCTTTCAATTGTAAATTAAGCGTTCGGGATAGCGGTTCCCTTGCATAATTGAACCCCCACATCCAGTAAAAGAATACCATCGGAGCAGCACAAATGCCCAGAAATTTCAGCAAAACCACTCTTGTTTTAGTTTTCTTTCTGATGCTGCTGATGAGTCTGAGCAGTCCCTTGCCCCATAAAAACAGCCACAAAAGCAAAAAGAAATATCCAAAAATAAAAGCAGTTGAACTGAATAGAACATCCAGCACAGACCTGATGCCGGGAAATATGTAAGGTGAATAAATGTTTTTGAAAAAAGTATCCTGCAAACCGGGAATCATCAGGATGATAAGTGTGAATAAGCTAAATCCTGCCAAAATCCAGTATAGTACCACAGAACTTATTCTCCAACCGGCAGCAGGATCGCGAAAATCAGACCATTTTTTGGAAAAATAATTCATAAATACTTCATCTGTCATGTCTGTTGAAAACTCTCTGTCTAAAATGTTGTTTCGGATGAGATGATTTCATTATTAAATTTTTCATCCGGCCAGCTGTAATATATATATAAATTTCAACTGATGGCTGAGTTCTGATGCATAAGATAGCCTCTTTGAACAAACATTATTAAAGTTTTGTTATTTTTCCGATGCAATCCAACTAATGAGTATTGGATTATGTTTCTGAATACATTATTTCACTCTATAAACGCAAAAAACAAAATGGCATTTGAATTCACTGACGCTAATTTCCAAACGGAAGCAATTGATACCAAAAATGTTGCAGTTGTTGACTTTTGGGCAGAATGGTGTGGCCCATGCAGAATGATTACCCCTATTATAGAAGAATTGTCACACGAATATGCAGGCAAAGCTGTAATCGGGAAAGTCAATGTTGACCAAAATCCGGAGATATCCATGAAATACAATATAAGATCTATTCCTACTATCCTGATTTTAAAGGACGGAGAAGTAGTAGAAAAGCATGTTGGAACGATTTCTAAGCCGGCTCTGACTGAAAAAATCAATGCTCACTTGTCTTAATTTCTCAGTTAAAAATATATTGACAAAACTCCTGTGAGGAAATTCCTTCAGGAGTTTTGTACTTTTAGCACTTCAGCATCGTTTAATCACACATGAATTCAGTAGAAAATATTGCTCCGCATTCCTTAGACCACCTTGACCTTCTTGCAAGACAGGTGGTGGAAGGTTTTATTATTGGTTTGCACAAAAGCCCGTTTCACGGATTCTCTGTTGAGTTTGCCGAACACAGACTTTATAATCCGGGAGAAGCCACCAGAAATATTGACTGGAAGGTTTATGCCCGGACAGATAAGTTATTTACAAAGAGATTTGAAGAAGAAACCAATCTCAGGTGCCAGTTGGTAGTGGACACCTCTTCCTCCATGTATTTTCCGGAATCTGAGAAAGGAGATTTACTCAATAAGATCAATTTCTCGGCAGTGGCTTCGGCTTCCCTGATGCATTTGCTGAAAAAGCAAAGAGATGCATATGGCCTGAGCTTGTTCAATGAAACGTTGTATGTCAATACACCCTGCAAAAGCAGCACAACTCACTATAAACTACTGATGAGCCATCTGGATCAGGCACTTCAACAAAAAACATCCCAAAGAAAAACCTCTGCTGCAGTGGCCCTCCATCAGATTGCTGAGAGTATTCACAAACGTTCTATGGTGATTATTTTCAGTGATATGTTTGATCAGTCTGAAGATCCCCAGGAGTTGTTTTCAGCACTACAGCATCTTAAGCATAACAAGCATGAGGTCATTCTATTCCATGTCGTGGATAAAAAACTGGAAGTAGATTTCGCTTACGAAAACAGGCCTTACTTGTTTGTGGACCTTGAGACCGGGGAGGAAGTAAGATTACAATCCAACCAGGTTAAGGATCATTACATCTCACAGATAAAGAAATATAAAGATGAATTGCGAATGAAATGTTTGCAATATAAAATTGAGGTGGTTGAAGCAGATATCCGTGAGGGATATTTTAAAATCCTGCAATCCTATCTGGTGAAGCGGGCAAGAATGAAGGTGTAAGTTGACTTTTTATTAGCTTTTAGTCGTAAGTCGGTGACATCTTGCTTCGCTACGCTCGCAAGGTGACGATTTTTGCCTTCGGCAAAAGGTGACGTTTTTTGACAGCGAAGCTGTCAAAGTGACGCTTTTACGTGCGGGACAGAAACAACTTTAAAAGTGGAGTAAGAGTAAAAGATGTAGCTATCAGCTTGCCGGCTGTTTGGCTGTTCAATCGTAATTCGTAAATCGTAAATCTCCTATTTACTGCCATATTAGTAAATTTCCAGTATTTTGCTTCATAATTAAACCTACCAACAAGCTTATGATACAACTATCCCTAATAAAAACTGAAGCTCCAAATACGCTTGAAAAATCTCATATCATAAAGCGTACGGAAGAATTGGCCAAAATCATAAGCGATCTGCAGCATATACTTTATGCTCAGCAGAAGCATAGCTTGCTTGTCATTTTACAAGGGATGGATGCGAGTGGAAAGGATGGTACTACCCAGGAGGTTTTCGGCAAATGCACTCCGGGAGCAGTCAAAGTATATGGTTTTAAAAAACCAACAGAAGAAGAAATGAGTCATGACTTTCTGTGGAGGGTGCACAAACATGCCCCTGAAAAAGGATATATTCAGGTTTTTAACCGCTCTCATTATGAAGACATTCTTATTCAGCGAGTACATGGCTGGATTGATATGGAAAGGGTTGAAAAAAGGATGGCAGCCATCAATGCTTTTGAAGAGCTCCTCACATTTGACAATAATACTACTGTTCTTAAATTTTATCTTCATATATCCGAGGCAAGACAGTTGGAAAAACTGCAGGAAAGAATCGATGATCCGCTTAAAAACTGGAAACATAATGACGGAGACTGGAAGGAGCGTCCATATTGGAAACAATATATGGAAGCTTATGAATATGCCATCAATCAAAGCAGCATTCCATGGCAAATTATTCCGGCAGATAAAAAATGGTACAGAAATTATCTGGTAGCCGAAGCTGTAGCTAAAGCACTACTGGACATGAAACTTGAGCTTCCTTCGCTCCCACCCAAAACAGAATAAATATATGAAGGAAGCTGATGATAAAATGCGCGTCGACAAATGGCTTTGGTGTGTCAGGATTTTTAAAACCCGCACACAGGCTACTGACGCGGCCAGAAGTGGACACATAAAAGTCAATGAAAAAGCGGCCAAAGCTTCTCAAATGGTCGTCCCCAATGATTTAATTCACTTGAAAAAAGATGGATTCAACCTGATTTATAAAGTCATAGCTTTAATTCCCTCCAGGGTAGGTGCACCAATCGCTCAAACATGCTATATCAATCTTACCCCTGAGGATGAAATGAAAAAATTCGATGAATGGTACGTCGGGAAAGCCAAAGGAGAATTCAGGGAGAAAGGAACCGGTAGACCTACCAAGAAGGATCGAAGGATAATTGGGAAGTTTAAGGAGAGAGAATAGCAGACAGCCGCTTTGGGCTACTGGCTTCTGGCTTCTGGCTTCTGGCTTCTGGCTGCTAGCAAACAGTCGGCGTGAGTGAACCGTTTGTGTGTGTAACTTAATTAACCCAAACTGATTCACACCCCATACAAACTCACATTCTTCACCCTGCACTCAAACGCGGGCTCAGCACGCACATCACCCCAGAAATAAACTGGCTGCGAAGCAGATAATTTATTTCGGAGACATCACTTTTTCAGAGCCAGTTCTCTGTAAAAACATCACCTTCCTAACTGTAGGCGCAGGAAGACATCACTGCCACTTTACAGTTGCTCTTTCCAAATGAACTGAATTCATAAAACGATTGTTACGTATAAATAATACAAACCTGTACGTAAATAAATGAAGTATGAATACCAAACTCACCTTAAATCTGAATAAAGATATTATTGAGGAGGCAAAAATATATGCCAAAAGCCATGATGTAAGTCTTTCGAAATTGATCGAAAACTATTTGAATTCCATTACCAGAGAATCTAAAAAAGCCACGGCAATAACCCCTCTTGTTGAAAGCCTCACCGGTATCATACCTTCAGATGTAGATGAGCGATCTGAATACAGAAACTACATCCATAAAAAATATCAGTAATGGAGAATATATTTGTTGATACCAATATCGTAATCGATCTTTTGGCCAAAAGAGAACCATTCTACAAAGAAGCCCAGCAGCTTTTTTCATTGAGTGATAAAAAAGAAATCAGCCTTCAAATCTCCTCTCTGACTTTCGCAAATGCATTTTTTTCAATTGCAAAACATGTCAAACCGAAAGAGACCAAAAAGTATTTATCCCAACTAAAAGTGCTTGTTAATATTTTGTCATTAGATGACAAAGCTGTTGAACTTGCTTTAGCATCTGATTTTGAAGACTTTGAAGATGGATTACAATACTATGTCGCTATGGATAATGCTTCAGATATAATTCTGACCCGTAATAAAAAAGATTTCAGGAACTCTAAAATTCCGGTAATGACTGCCGCGGAGTATTTGAGTAGATGAGGTAATAGTTTATCGGTTATGTGGTTAATCGGCAAATCGATAACATTCAAAAAAGATGAAACTACGAGCTTCAAGTCTAAAGCTTCTGGCTCAGGCTGCTAGCTTCTAGCTTCTAGCTTCTAGCTTCTAGCTAAAACAACCAGTTCGAGTGAAGCCTTTGTGTGTGGAACTAAATTAACCCAAACTGACTCACACCCATGCAAACTCACACTCTACACCCCGAACTCAATCGCGATCTCCGATCGCACATCACCTTTATTCTATTGAGGCGTAGCTGAAAATAGAACAAAGACATCACTTTTTCATGGCTTGTCCCATGAAAAAAACACTTGTGGTGAGGAATCGAACCATCACCTTTCAAGCCGCAGGCGCAGAAAAACATCACCTTTATTCTACAGAGGCGTAGCTGAAAATAGAACAAAGACATCACTTTTTCATGGCTTGTCCCATGAAAAAAACACTTGTGGTGAGGAATCGAACCATCACCTTTCAAGCCGCAGGCGCAGAAAAACATCACTGCCCGTTTTCAGACACATATTCTCGACAATGTCCATCAAATAATGACTTGATTCTCTGATACACTGTTCCCGGCACACCCTCTCCTATTATAAAATTATCAATTTGTTTCAACGGGACCGCCCCCAATGTAGTGCTTGTGAAGAAAGCCTCCTTAAAGTTATTTAATTCAGTCAATTCAACGTCCCTGCATTCAATGGGGATGTCGTGTTTTAAAGCTAATTCCAAAATTTGCTTTCGGGTAACACCATGAAGCACCGCTTTCTCCGGAGTTATCAACTTATTTTCCTGATCTACGAAAAAGATGTTGTAGCGGTCAGATTCCCGAAAAAAATAGCCATCATGATACAATAAAAAATGCGCCTGGCGAGACTGCAATTCGGTTCTGTAATACAATCCACTGAGATAATTTATTGACTTTATATGGGGCAGCTCTCTTTGATGCCGGACTGTCATAGCTTTGACCCCCTGCTCAAAATACCACGCTGGATATTCAACAGTAGGATATGACAACATTAATAAATTAGCTGAATCTATCGCATACCCGGTAGGCGAACTTCCTCCTGTCATGAGCATCCTTATTCCGCCTTCAGTCTGCTGATTGGCCTCCAACAATTTGAAAACCATTTCTCTAAGCTCCCCCTTACTCCATTGAAATTGCAACCTTAAGCCATTTGCTGAACGCAAAAATCTATCCAGATAATCCTGCAGGAATAATGGCACTCCATCCTGGATTCTGAAGTAATCAAAGACTGCATATCCCCGCAATATGGCCAGATCAGAGGCAGGCAAATGAGTATTTTCTGATGCTTGTAAAATCCCATTTAATGAGGCAAATGAATACATAATTTGAGTTTAAAATACGATCATAAATCAAGGGCACAAAAATTGCGAATTAAAGTGGAATATTCCTGAATTATTGTCTTCATATTATCGTAAGTATATTTTGTAATTCCCTCTTATTATTGTAGTAAAATCTTTGTATTTTCAGAGCTTGTGTGATTGGAGATTAAAAAACACTATATTTACATAATAAATAATGCACTACCTTATAAATATGCCTGTAGACTTTAATTCAAGCGAAGAGCTTGTCTCATTAAATGTTCCGGAATGTATAATTATCAATGACAAATCAAACTTTATAATTAAACAAGCTAACTCCCATTTTATAAACCTTTTGAAAAGAAAACCGGAAGAGATAATGGGCTTACCAATTGAAGACATATTCCCCAGGAGCCTTGAATTCAAATACTATCCTCATAACAACTCATTATCTGAAGGTTTAAAAGAATCCTGGTTAACAAAAAAAAACATTCAGGTGACTCCCGAACATTATGTTTTGATTATAAACAACTCTGAAGTTTTTGAAATCAACAAATGGGCTTTAACCATTACCCCATCTCTGAATGAGGCATTAGAGGTAGAATTTCTGAAAGTAACCGTTCTGGAAGCGGCATAAACTTTTCTTTTGGTTCAGGCAGGTTTTTGCCATTATAATTTTTAAATAGTCTTCTTTCTACGCATCCAAATTATTAGTAGTTCGTTTTATACGGGACAATAATAAAATGATTACCTACATGAAGCACTTCATTTACCTGCTGTTCATCTTCTCTATATTATCCATTGATGCCCAATCGCAAGGTACCGTAATCAACCCAAATAATGCTGTACAGGAAAATGCTTGGGTAATGTATTTCGGAAATCATACAATTGCCGATCACTGGAAATTGCACACTGAGTATCAATGGCGGAGAAGCGAATATTTCCAAAACTGGCAACAATCCCTGCTCAGATTGGGGGTGGATTATGTAATATCACCTGCCCTGTCAGCAACACTTGGTTATGGGTGGATCAATACTTATCCATATGGAGAACAACCTATCGTCGGTGAAACAGGAGAACACAGATTTTGGCAGCAAATAATTTTGAACAACAGAATAGGTCGTCTCAGTGTGCAGCACAGATATCGTCTGGAACAAAGATGGGTGGATCGTTGGCTTACTAATTCAGATGGTTCACTTTACACAGATGGTTACAATTACAGTAACCGTTTAAGATACAGGCTCATGATAAATTTTCCCCTGAATAAACCAACCATTACAAAAGGAACTGCCTTTCTGAGTATTTATGATGAGCCATTCATAAGTTTCGGAATAGCCATTAAAAGAAATCACTTTGACCAAAACAGATTTTATGCCGCTTTGGGCTATCAATACAGTGCAAGTGGCAATGTTCAATTGGGATATTTGAATCAATTACTGATAAAACCGGATGGGATTCGAAGAGAAATAAACCATACTTTACAGATTGGAATTACGCAGCATCTGGATCTTAGACCAAAAACCTAATGTAAAAATCATTTAATCATCAATACTCAAGAATCCGGAGGAATTATGACGCGCGCTTTGAGTTTGTCAAATTAAAGGGGTACCGTATGAAGATCAGAAGGTTTCTAAGCAACGATAAATCTGGAAAAAGTGTAAAAAACCCCCTTCAAAACAAGTATTTGAAGGGGGTTAAATTATTTTCGGCCAATCCAGTCTTTAGCAAATAAACTGATTTACTACTCCTATGATTGGGATCTAAAGTCCTTTGAGCGAAGTACCCAATGCCAGGATAATAAATCCGGCAAGTAACAGATTAAAACTATGTTCTGTTAAAAATTGTACCTGAGCAAAGTGTCCGATAATACCGAGAATTCCGAGCAGAAGTCCAATAATCCAGGTAATTTGTTTTGGAGCTGATGGTGTCATATTGTTTTGATTTAGGGAATTGAGTCCTGAATATCAGGCTTGCCTAAATATAACATATTAAATTCGTTCTTTCACCTCAGCTGTTAAATTTTCCCGACTATTTCTGACTACGACTTATGGTTTATCAGATAAAAAAGTCCCAGCTGAATTCCGCGGTTATAAACTTTAACGGCATCACTCTCATTGATACTGGTCAGACCGTGATTGTATCTTAAGTCCACGCCAATACTTGATGGAGGGTGTACATAGCTAATACCTACGCTTAATGCAGCTTCCATCGCCTTGTAATTATCGTTGAAATCGGAAGTTACGCCTGCAGCTTCTAGTTTAGCACTAGTCATGATACCAAGTTGAGGACCGGCTTGAATTCTGAACCCATTCGCAAACATGTATTGAAGCAAAATAGGAATATTGATATATCCCGTTCTTACTTTTGTGGTGTTTGCATTGAACCCTTGTGTTGAATAATACACTTCCGGTTGTAAAGCCCACACATCATTGATGTGAATATGCCCTAGTAAACCAAGGTTAAATCCGGTCCTGAAATCAGTCTTTACATCATTACTGTTGACATTTTTGTAAAAATTGAGACCAGCCTTCACTCCCAAATTAACATATTGTGCATCTGAAGTGCTTGCCATCATTGTGATTAAGCTCAGGCCCATTAATAATTTCTTTACCATGATAAATCGTTTTAGTTGTTTAAGTGTAAAATTTCTCTCTGTGATGATTATTTATCACAATTGTTAAGGAGCAAAGGTATATGAGCCACCCATCAACATGGTTACACATTTCAGTCAATAAGTTACATTATTCACTCAAAGGGAACTTTTTCAAATATTGAAATACAAGCAGACAGAAATATATTCAACCTTTCATAGTAATACCTTTTATCATACGGTACAATCTCCTGAACTGCCCATGCTGAATGTGTAAGAAAAAAATATCTTTTACTACAAATTATTTCATTTCAAATGATATTACACTTTTAACTATATTTGACACAGACTTAGGACTTCCTTTCTATGGCTTTCCATGAATTTATCTTGACTTAAACAGAACACCCTGATGTCCAATAGTAAAAATGAAGGTGTGGTAAATGCCTTGCAATCGCTTTTAACTTTGAGCAATCTTATTCAGCTACTTTTAGGAGTAATGCTGGTAGTATTTGCACTTAAAGGGTTCCTGATACCAAATAAATTTCTGGATGGCGGAATCATAGGAATTTCCCTTCTATTGTATAAAATTTATGGCATCAATCTTAGCCTTTGTTTGATAATCGGCAATATTGGATTTTTAATTATTGCTTACAAGAAAATATCCAAAGCCCTTGCCATTAAATCACTTATCGCTATACTTTTACTGGTAATTGGACTTGAATTGGTCAACATACCTGCTATTACAACAGATCGTATTCTCACAGCCATTTTTGGAGGAGCAATACTGGGAATTGGCATTGGGCTGATCATCAGGATCGGAGCTGCAATTGACGGATCAGA
Source organism: Saprospiraceae bacterium (assembly GCA_022841345.1). GTDB lineage: Bacteria > Bacteroidota > Bacteroidia > Chitinophagales > Saprospiraceae > SLDF01. Next base: position 60,418 of record JALHRR010000021.1, on the reverse strand, counting down.
GATACTTGTGGTGCTTACCAGACAAAAAATTGGATTAAGCATGAGTGAGGTCATCATTCTTATGAATACTACATTGTTTCTCATCATTGCCCTTGAACTTGGAATTGAAACTGCAATGTTTTCTATCATTACCTACTTTACAGCAGCCAAAATGATCGATTATGTAGTAGATGGTGTCGAGCAATTCACAGCACTTACCATTATTTCAGGCCAAAGTGAGAAGATAAAGAATATAATTGTCGTAGATTTCGGGAAAGGAATTACTGTGTATAAAGGAGAAAGAGGATATTTGCCGGGAATGATCGACATCAAAAACGATTGCGATATCATTGTGACGATTGTGACACGCTTAGAACTATTGAACATTAAAAATGCGATTAAAGACGCCGATCCAAATGCGTTTCTCTATGTTAGTACAGTTAAAGAAGCAAGTGGCGGTATCCTTAAAAAACTAAATGCACATTAATTTAAACTCATGACATCAAAAGAGTTTGACAGACATAAAATTGATGTATTGGACAGATTGCGTAATAAGTTGTCAAAACATCTTTATTACCACAGCCCTCAACATACCGAAAGAGTACTGAATGCTGCCGAATTCATTGCCAAAAAAGAAAAGATAAAAGGGCGCGAACTCTTGTTGATAAAATTAGCTGCCTTATACCATGATTATGGATTTGTAAATACTTATGCCAATCATGAAGAAGAAGGTTGCAGAATTGCCACGGAAGAACTAAACGCATTAGGTTTTAAAGAAGATGATATTCAAAAAATTTGTGGCATGATCATGGCCACCAAAATTCCTCAAAAAGCATATACCAGGCTGGAAGAGATAGTAGCTGATGCAGATCTGGAATATTTAGGAACAAAGGATTTTGACCATATAAGCAATAAATTATATCTTGAGCTATTGTACAGAAATCCAGAATTGACCATAGAAAAATGGAACAAGATTCAGGTAGATTTCATGGAAAATCATAATTACTTTACAGAATACGCAAAAAAAAATCTGGAAGAAAAAAAAAGAAAACATTCGCAAAAGCTAAAAACCTGAGCAGACAATGTAAAAAGGCTCTGACTCAACTTTTATCTTTGTAAACTAAGAATTTCGCATTAGAGAAAAGGGATTGCATACAATTCGGCCTTAATTCCTGGCACATCGAGATGAGTCGGGTTTACTAATGAAGCTTCGAATTTAGCAATTAACCCTTGAGGAGTTTGCTACAGCACATTTGTTTATATCATTACAATAGTAATCTTAACATAACTATGGCAAAAACTACCGTTCATCAGAATCCAATTACACTTATCATTCCTATAGCTCCGGGAAATACAGATCAACTCAGATCAGCCCTTAAGATAATAAAGCAGGACCTTGCTGAAGGTAGAAAATCTTACTTCTCGAATATTCACACCATACATTATGCAAGATGGATTATCATTGACGATAAAGATGAATTAGGCAATCCTGAACAGGAAAATGCCAAATTAATTTTTTCATCCAATTTCGACGGCAGCATCGAAGATCAACTGCGGGACTTGTGCACCATATCTGCAGATCTTACTGATCATATATATCAATACTGCAGTGGATATCCTGAAAAAAAACTGAGAACTCCGGAAAACAGAATGAATTACCTGAGACAATGGAATGTACCTGCTGCCTCATTCTTCAGAGGATCCCCCAACAGATCTTTAGACCAAATCAGAAATGAAAGCAAACTTCGCAATCAACTTAGAAAAATACTGGACGAGCAAAACTTCGAAGCAAATTCATCCAAAAGTATCCAGAAAAAGTTACAGGATGATATAAAATCCCTGCCGGAATTCAGATGGGCTCTGGAGCCATTCAGGATGCCGCGAGTCAATTGGATAGGGATGATATTTACCGGCATTATTTTGCTCCTTTTGTCACCATTGATCATTCTGCTCATTCTGATCATTCAATTTTTTCATGAAAGAAAGGATCCATACTTTACGCTGAAGCGGAATGATCTGGACGAAAACCGGATGAGAGAATTAGAGCTGGATGAAGATTTTGAATTTCAAAATCAATTCACACAACTGGTAGTAATGAAACCCGGAAAATGGAGACTTTTTACTTTCAAATTCATGATGATATTTTCAAAAGTGCTTATCAAATTTCTGTTTGTAAAAGGGAAATTAATGGGAATTCCAACAATCCATTTTGCCAGATGGGTATTATTTGATAATAATAAAAGAGTTCTTTTCTGCAGCAATTTTGATGGAAGCTGGCAGCAATATCTGGGTGACTTCATTGACAAAAGCGGATGGGGCCTCACAGGAATTTTCTCTAACACTACCAATTTCCCGAAGACCAAATTTCTGTTTTTTGGCGGAGCATATGATGAGGAACATTTTCTGGCATGGAGCAGAAACACAGAATTACCCACTCAGGTATGGTACAATGCCTACCCGGAATTATCCATTAAGAATGTGAATAATAATTCTCTCATCAGATCTCTTTTATTTAAAAATCTGAGTGAGAAAAAAGCTGAAGATTTTTTGAAACTTATATAATAATGCACATATGGAAGTGTTAGAATTAAATGATATTCAGGCATATGTTATTCATGATTATGCCGACATGTTGTATTCAAGATATGTGTTATTAAAAGTTGAGGACAGAGAATCTGCCAAAAAGTGGATATCAGCTATAGCAGCAGATATTACGCACGCAATTGCTCATCCGGAAACACTGGAGCATCAGCCATCTCAAACTGCCCTGAATATAGCATTCACCGCTACCGGATTGAAAGCTTTGGGATTGCACGACGAGAATATCAGGGCATTCAGCAGAGAATTCCGTGAGGGAATAGATACTCCACACAGGCGCAGAATGTTGGGTGACAGCGGAAAAAGTAGCCCGGATACCTGGAATTGGGGTAACTCCGCAGATGAGTCGGTTCATATCTTACTAATGGTTTTTGGGATCAATGAGGAAGTTTGTCTGAATTATTTTAATGAATTACAGTCAGATTACCTCGCTCATGGGCTCTCTGATAATTTGCATCTGGATGGACTGACACTGGAAAACAATAAAGAACATTTTGGTTTTCGGGACGGCATCTCTCAACCGGTGATGTATGGTAGCGGAATTCAGGGCCCTAAGAATGATATGGTCCAGCCCGGGGAATTCATTATGGGGTACAAGAATGAATACAGGGTATATCCTCAATCACCCCTGATAGTGCATGAGCAGGGTGATATCAATCTCCTGCCCGCAGATGCTGCACAGACAGGCCAGAAAGATCTTGGAAAAAATGGGACCTATCTCGTCATCCGGCAAATGGATCAGGATGTGAATGCATTCTGGACATTCATGAATGAAAAAACTAAAAATCAGGATGGAACAGTGAACACACTGGAAAGCACCAAACTGGCCGCAAAGATGCTGGGACGATGGCCCGGAGGAGCACCTGTTACCAAATTTCCTGATTTTGATCCCGGAATCATCAGCGACGACAATGATTTTGGATATGCCGAACACGATCCCGAAGGTATGAAATGTCCTTTTGGCTCACACCTCAGAAGGGCCAATCCAAGAGACAGTTTTGAAGATAATGGTGCCAAACTTTCAGTAACACTTAGCAACCGCCATCGTATCATTAGAAGAGCCAGATTGTATGGTGAACCCATCATCGGATCACCCACTAATCATAATCCTTCCGGTCCGGTAGGCATTTTGTTCAATTGTTTCAACGCAGATATTAGCAGACAGTATGAGTTTGTGCAATTCACCTGGGCAAACTCTGCAAAGGTTAAAGAACTGTATAATGACCCGGATCCTTTTATAGGGGCTCAGGAAGAAAGGCCGGATCTGGAACAAAATTTTACAATTCAGCGACAGCCTGTTAATAAAACGGTAAAGGGGCTTCAGCGCTTTGTAACCATAAGGGGCGGCGCATATTTCTTCTTCCCTTCCATTACAGCCATCAAATATTTAAGTACTATTTAGACAAAAAATTATTGACCATGAAAAAAGAAATAGGGAAAGAGTATCCACCTGAAAATGAAAATTTCTACATAGATCAAATGGTCAGTGAGTTAAAAAATCAAATGGATGAACTGTTTCCCCGTGGAACTGATATGCTTCGGCAGGCTGAAACCAAAATGCATGGTTGCCTGAGAGGAACTTTCAGCATCTTACCCAATCTGGACCCTCAGTACCAGATAGGAATTTTTGCAGAGCAAAAAAGCTATGATGCCATCATCAGATTTTCCAATGCAGCCACCGGCATTAAAAATGACGCTGCCAAAGATCAGAGAGGCATTGCTGTCAAACTGCTTGGAGTAGAAGGCGAAAAATTGAAGCATGACGAGCACATGGAAAAAACCCAGGATTTTATTGGCCTTAACTATGAAACTTTTGTTTCAAAGAGCGTCAAAGAATTTAGTGGAGTCATCAAAGCCTTTACTTCCGGAAAACTGAGTCTGATATTATTTATTCTGAACCCTTTCCATTGGGGCTTAATGTTCAGAGTTGCCAAAGCAAATTCAAAAGTGGGAAGTGTAGTAGAACAAAATTATTACAGTACTACTGCCTACCAATTTGGCTCCCAAAGAGCTATTAAATTCATGTTCAAATCCACCTTAAATTACCATACCCCTGTTCCCAGGCAAAAGGATCCTGATTTCCTTAGACATCAGCTGGTGGCTTATTTAGAAAATGCGGATATAACATTTGATTTCATGGTTCAATTTCAGGAGGATGCGGATAAAATGCCCATTGAAGATCCTACAGTAAAATGGAATTCACCATTTATAAAACTTGCGACGCTGCACATTCCGGGACAGGTATTTGATACTCAAGAAATTAAGGAGTTTGCAGAGAAGTTATCATTCAATCCCTGGCATTCACTACCCGTACATCGACCGCTGGGAGGATTAAACCGCGCAAGGCTTGCCATTTATAGTACGCTTTCCAGATACAGGAACAGATCTAATGGAATTAAAACTGAAGAACCTGCCAATATAAAATATCAAATTAAAGCGTCTTGAAATCACCAATTTCAATCAAAAATTCCTCAATGATCACAAGATTTATTAATATTGACTTTGACTGGCAATCGAACTAATTTTTAAGACATTTTTACTGAAAATCAATTCACCGGGAGGTGATTGGATAATAATAGAACCGATGCCTGAGGAACAGAATATTGCCGGTAAATAAAATTATTAGTATGAAAACAGTAATACTATTTTCTGGGAATCGGTATAGTTTTCATGGGTCAAGCAGTAGTGCTGAAATATCAACTATTCATAAAACGGCCCCATTAATTTCTCTCAATCAAATTGAGCAAATTAAATCTTCCAATGAAGCTTCATTTAATAATGAAAATATAGAAGGATTCAGAAAAGTCATTGACATTGCAGGCAACCAAAATGAGATCGATATAATATTGCAGTACATTGATGGCAAAAACCTGCGTGAAAAATGGACAGAACTGGTTCAACTTTCTGACAAAATAAATCTTTGTTTACGTATCGCTAAGCAACTTTCAAAGGTTCATAATCAGCAAATACTGCATCTCAATCTTCAGCCGGAACACATCCTTATTGAGAATAAATCGGACAAAATTTATTTTATCAGTCTGGGGCTTTCAAAAAGAATTTTGAGAAAAGAAGATGAGCAGGTCTCGCAGTTATATACCAATGCCCATCCTGATTATATAGCCCCCGAACAGACAGGAAGAATTAGTGCAGAAATAGGATATAGCTCTGATATCTATTCGCTGGGAGTGATTTTTTATGAGCTTTTTACTGGACATCTGCCATTTAAAGATAAGGAGGATGCTGCCAAAATCCACGCTCATATTGCCATTCGCCCGGTATCACCACATACCATATCTGATATTCCGGAAATTCTGTCACTGCTCATCATGAAAATGCTGGAAAAGGATATTGAAAAACGATATCATTCCGCAGATGGAATAGCTCATGACCTGAGTGTCATAATGGATACGCTTGAAAAGAAAGATAAAACGGAAATTTTTGAACTGGGGAAGCAAGATTCCTCCGGATTGCTGAGATCAACCAATCTGCTTTTTGGCCGGGATAAGCAAATTGAAAAAATGAAATCCGTGTACCATAAAGTCCTTTCAGGTAAAAAGGAACTACTCCTGGTGTATGGACATTCAGGCACCGGTAAAACCAGCCTTGTGAACCACCTGAATCGAACCGTCTCCAATGATGGTGGAATATTTGCATCAGGCAAATTCGATTCTCTTAAGACGGATGTCCCTTACTCCGCAATGGCACAAGCATTCGGAAGAATGATGGAACAAATAGAATTAAGCGGACAAGATCAGCTCAGGGAACTGAAAGATGAACTGCAAAAAGTCTTACATCCCATCGGCAGAGCATTATTCGATATCGTACCTGGTCTTGAAAGACTATTGCCGGAAGAGCCGGAATTACCTGTATTGAATGGAAATGAAGCACAACAGAGATTCAATTATGCATTCATTAATTTTTTGCAAACCATTTCATTATTCAACAAATCAATTGTCCTGTTTCTGGATGACCTGCAATGGAGCGATTCCTCTTCTCTGACGCTCCTCAGAAATATTCTCAGCAATGATTCACTCAGAAACATACTCGTGATCGGTGCTTACAGGGACAATGAAATTACTGTAGGGCATTTTTTCCTGCAATTCAAACTTGAAATTGAAAAAAGGGGCATCCTGCCTGAAGAAATACATCTTGAAAATCTGACTTCCGGGGATATCGAAGAATTTATTAAATATATAACAGGAAGTACTGAGCCTTATATCCATGAACTGGTGTCTCTGATCCAGAAAAAATCCGGAGGAAATGCACTCTTTGTCAATCAATTTGTCAAAGCCATTTATGAAAACAAAATGATGTATTTCGACAGGGCTGATAGAAAATGGAAATGGGACAACGATAAAATTCTGTCATTCAACTTAGAAGGTGACATTGTTAATCTGATGCTGGATACTATCAACAAATTGAAACAAGATTCCATCCATGTTCTCAAAATCGCCTCCTGCATTGGAAATAAATTTCCAATACAAATCCTTGCTCAGGTGACGGGACAAACTACCGGATCAGTTCAGGATAGTCTCAAGCCAGCCATCAATAATGGCCTCATCATTGACACGGCGGATACAGATTTTTATTTTGTGCATGACCGCGTCCAGCAGGCCTTGTATTCACTCACTGAGGACGATCAAAAAAAACTTTTTCACCTTGAAATTGGACGCTTAATATTTCAAAAAACGGATGAAACCAATGTAAGAGACAGCATATTTGATATTGTAAATCAATTCAATTTTGCAAAATCTGAACTCACGGACACGGATGAACGAAACAAGATCTCGCAGCTTAATATCATTGCGGGCAATCGTTCTCAAACAGCTACTGCCTACTCTCTCGCACTTCAGTATTATGAAAATGCCATAGAACTCATCAGCGGTGAAAGCTGGGAATCAGATTATGTATCTGCTTTCAGCCTTTATCTGAGAGCAGCAATGGCGGCGAATCAATGCAATAATCAGGAGAGATTTGATGAATTAATCAGTATTCTGGACCTTAGAATCAATAATTCACTGGATAAACTGAAAGTAGCTGATCTCAAAATTCAAAATGCAATAGCCGGCAGTAATCATACCCGGGTCATAGATATTGGCCTGCAAGTGCTTCGTATAATCGGGATAAAAATAAAGCGAAAACCATCTCAGATCGATGTGCTGACAGGTTATATCTTCACAAACTTCAGATTGAAAAAATTCAGTGAAGATGAAATCCTAAAACTTCCCTTACTGAAGGATGAAGCGTTGTTAACGGCTATGGTTATTATGCACAGGGTTGCCTACGCAAGTTATTTTATCGAACCCAACGCAGTTCCATTAATCATGTTTGAACTAATCAAACTGACACTCAAAAATGGACTTGGGCCCAAATCTCCTATCGCTTTCATTGTATTCGGTTACATCAACATCGCTTACATGAACAAAACCCTGAAAGGTATCCAGTTTGGGGAACTCGGCAACAAATTATCAGAGTTATTGCAGCATGAGGATCAAATTTCTTCCATCAAACAGGCATATCATACTTTCATTGCGCATTATACAATGCACCTCGGTAAAGCTATTCCTGATATAGAAAAAGGTTTTCGAAAAGGCCTGGAAACCGGAGATTTTGAATTTACAGCAATCCTTGGCCAATTCATTATGTACTGGAGTGTCTATGCGGGTGAGCCACTGCAAGCAACATTAAAAAGGGGCCAATTGCTCAATATGCAGGTTGCCCCACTGAATCAGGTGCTGACACATGCAAGAATCAACCTTTTCACTCAATCAGTAAATAATCTCATATATGGTGTCAATGACTTTGAGCATCTGCAGGGTGATATTTATGATGAAAAATCATTCGATTTCCCGGATGAGCCTGCATATAATCTGTATTATCATAACATCAATATGCAGAAGAAATTCCTTGCCATTGTTTTCAATCAGGACGAAGTGGCATGGAAAAATTGTTGCAGAGAAAAAGAATACCTGATTCCTGTGAAAGGGACGATCACTGAGCTTCTCTTCTATTTTTATGAAAGCATTTGTATCACTCCTATTTTTAACAAACAAACCGAATCAGAGCAAGCCAGATTACTCAAAATTTGCAGGAAAAACCTGAAATTGTTCAAAGAGCTGAGCAATCTGTATGATATCAATTTCCTCCACAGATATCAGTTAATGCTGGCAGAATACAGTGTCCTCACCGGTAGGAATGATGAAGCCATGAAGTATTATACAGAATCCATAAAAAATGCAAGGCTTCATAAATATGTCCATGATGAAGCCCTCGCCTGGGAAAGAACCGCTATATTTTATCAGGCTAATAATCAAGCTGAAGTAGCACGTTTTTACTTTTCGCATACGTACAAAACGTACAGTAAATGGGGGGCAAGTGCCAAATTAGAGCAAATGAAGACGCAGTATGCCGGCTTCCTTTCGATGGAAGAAATCGGAATTAAGTCAACAAATCTTGATTTGAATACCGTTTTAAAGACCATACATCTCATTTCAGGTGAGATGAATTTGGAAAATTTACTTGTCAGATTGATGAATTTATTAACAGAAAATGCAGGCGCAGAAAGAGCATTTTTAATCATTAAGGAAAATGGAAAACTTAGCATAAAAGCTTCTGTTGATGCTTCAGGAAAAGAAGTAAAAGTCTTGCAGGAAATTGATTTTGAGAAGTACCAGTCCATTAGTCATTCTGTTATCAATTCAGTGATTCGAAGCGGTGAAATTCTTGTACTCGACAATGCTTCGGAAACTATGCCTTATGCCCATGAAAATTATATTTCTAAAAATGAAATCAAATCTATAGTCTGTATTCCCCTGAAACAAGTGGGTGAGGCCTTTGCATTTTTATATCTGGAAAATAATTTGATTGCAGGAGCTTTCACAAAGGAGCGTATAGAAATCCTGCAGGTTATGGCCACGCAGACTGCCATTTCATTGCAGAATACAATGCTGTTTGAACAAACCAACCACCTCAATACAGTGCTGTCGCAAGAGATCGAAGGACGAAAAATGATTGAAGAAGACCTGCGCATCAATAAAAAGCGTTTGGAAGATTATAATCTTAATCTTGAAAATAAAGTACTTGAAAGAACCAGGGCTCTGAACTCCGAAAAAGAAAAGTCAGACGAGCTTTTGCTCAATATTCTTCCATATAATATTGCGATGGAACTGAAAGATAAGGGATCAGCTGAAGCCAAACAATATAATAATGTGACTGTCTTGTTTACAGATTTCGTGAATTTCACAGGTATCAGCGAGCGCCTCCCTCCTACTGAATTGGTAGCTGCTATTCATAAGAGCTTCACCGCATTTGATGCTATAATGGAAAAGCATGGTTTAGAAAAAATTAAAACAATTGGAGATGCCTATTTGGCTGTAAGTGGTATGCCGGATGAAAATGAAAATCATGCAAGGCAAGCTGTAAATGCCGCACTTGACATTCTTGAGTTCATTCATCAGAGCAATAGTCTATTCCGGATAAGAATCGGTATTCACTCAGGTCCAGTAGTTGCTGGAATCGTAGGCGTAAAAAAATATGCTTACGACATCTGGGGAGATACAGTCAACACTGCTGCACGAATGGAACAGCATTCTGAACCCGGTAAAATCAATATCAGTGGCGCCACACATTCTTTGTTGAATGGGGACTTTGAATGCGAATACAGAGGAAAAATCCCTGCCAAAAATAAGGGAGATGTGGATATGTATTTTGTAGAGAGGAAATCAGAAGTTTGATGGTACGCTTCCTTGTCCTTTATCAGGATCTTAAATAATAAAAAGCGTGTCAGATTTGAAATTCGCAGATTTTCACGAAATAACAATTTCAAGGAACCACTGTAAAGCAATACCCTCCTGATCTATGAAACCTAAAATCAGGTTTTTCAAGAACCCAGGTATTCCAATATGTTTCAGGGGAATATAAAACGGTAACTTCATTTACTGGTGGATAATTTATTTAAAAATAATAAAATTTTCAAGAAGTCATTCTTCAATACCTCCATTCATGTAAAATTTGGATTTTATCTTCGCTTCTGTCTTACCTTAGACTTTGTCTTCATTTGAATATCAAACAAGCGAAATCCTAAACCTAATGAATAAAACATACCTGTCCCATCTGTTTCCCACACTCCATCAGGCTGCTGAACTCCATTGTAGGAGTACTCCACAATGTATCTTTGATATGGTTTAAATGCAAACGCATAATGCATTTTGATATTGATAAATATTTTCCAAAATGGGTTCCATCCTATGTCAAAACCTGGGCCTAATACAATTTGATTGCCCCCTAATGCTTCAATGTACCTTGTGCCTTGATATGGCAGATAAATGGGATCGATTGGCCCAACTTCTCCACTAGGGGAGGTCGTAAACGCATTCTGAAAAATAATGGTTGCAAATGGGGAAATTGTGAAGTTTGATTTAGAAGATAAAAGATTCCATCCAGCAAAAGCTCCGAATCGGTTTAAGGTTGTGTTAATATTACCATATCCAAAATAAGGTTCAATGACCTGAAATCCTGTGCTTCCACGGAATTTAAAGTAAAATACACCAATTAATAATCTTTTGTTCATAGACCAGTGATCATATTTAATACCAATATATTGTCGATTATCCGCAAATCTGCCATCCTGATTAAGTATTGGAGAGATTGTTTTAGAATAATATTTTGCCTCTCCAATTGGATGAATACTTAAGTATTGAGCTATAATTTGTTTTGAATAAAACACACAAAATATAATAAGTGCAGATAGTTTAATGAATTTCGACATATGAATTGTATTTTAGGGCAGTTCAAGTTTACCATTGTTTATTGTATATAGAAAAGTTGTTCCATTTAATCTGAATCCATGAGTTGAAAATAAATCATTTGGACTTGAACCAGGACAAAATTGGTCATTAATATTGACTTGAACATTTCCACGTTTATCCTCATACTTGCTTAATTTTGAGGTGTCTATATTGATTTAATGGCCACAATTTCAATTGACCAAACCTCCAATTGCTACCCATATCCTATCTACTCTTCTTTCATTATCCAAGTTCCAAAAACTATTATATTTCAAAGCCTTTGACCTTTCTCCTACATTCCCTAGTTTCATGATCGTAACCATTGCCTGAATTTTCATCGTATATCGTCTTGATATAAATTTTTATTAAACCAATAAAACGACATGACAAATAGTGCTCAGGCGTTGAGTAACTTAATTTACAAATCCGCAGAAGACCCGGGATATAAAAGGATCCATAAGGGTCGTGGATATCAGTATCTCGATGAAAATGGTCAAAAGATAACTGACCCGGAAATACTAAAAAGGATCAAATCCCTGGTTATTCCACCCGCCTGGAAAAATGTATGGATCAGCCCTGAACCGGAGGGGCATGTTTTAGCCAGAGGAACTGATGCAAGAGGTCGTACACAATATATGTATCACCCTGAGTGGAGTCGCATAAGTCTCGTAAAGAAATTTGATCGTATGGCAGCATTTGCTAAAGCATTACCTTCCATCAGAAAAAAAATCAATTATACGCTGAATAAGGATGGATGGCCACAGGAAAAGGTGATTGCTCTGATTATAAGCATTCTGGATCAGAGCGCTATAAGAATAGGCAACAAAATTTATGAGAAAGAAAACGGGACTTACGGACTAACTACCTTGAGAAGGAAACATTTGAAGCTTTCTAAAAATGGAATTAGTTTCGAATTTACAGCAAAAGGAGGATTATATCGTAAGGTTCAGATCCGGGGAAAAAAAATCACAAGATTGATTCAGGAATGCAGTGAACTCAAGGGGCATGAAGTATTCAGATATTTGGATGAAAATGGGAAATCGCTACCTGTTTATTCTCAGGACGTCAATGAATATTTAAGAGAAATAACCGGCGAATCATTTACTGCCAAGGACTTCAGAACATGGGGAGGTACTGTAAGTGCACTGGAACTCTTTCCGGAAGCGCTCGCAGAGAAACAGATCTATGTCAAACGATCACTTCAAATTTGTCTCGTAAAAAAAGTTGCTCAAAAACTGGGCAATACAGTCAAAATCTGTCGCGAGTATTATATACACCCCAGCATTTTAAAGTCTGCGGAACAACATGATTTTGATTCTGAAAAATTATATTCCCTTGCAAGCAAAAAATATCCGGAATTGGAAACTCAATTAAAACCTTCGGAGCTCATAGCTTTGTTTATAATCGAGAAAGGAATCAGCTGAAATTTGATTGATTTATTGCGCAAAAAAATGTAATCTTACAGGTATAAATTATACATCAGATTGCACATGAAAAAGCTAGCTTACCCTTTTGCCATTTTTACGATCTTAATGTTTAGTGCCTTTACAGCTTTGCAAACTTCCAAATGGAAAATTGCTGAGGGCTATTCCATAAAATTCAGCAGTAAAGACCCATCAGGTGTCTTCAAGAATTTCAAAGGCGATATCATTTTTGATGAAAAGAATCTCAATGCATCTAAGTTTGATGTTGTGATAGATGCGAATTCCATCAGCACCGGAAATGGAATGAAAAATAAGCATGCCAAAAGCGACAAATGGTTTGATGTTAAAACCTATCCTGAGATCCGATTCAGTTCTACAGGCATTTCAAAAACCAGTTCAGGTTATTCTGTAACAGGGATTTTGGATATGCGGGGTGTCAAAAAAGAAATCAGTTTTCCATTCACATTTGTAAATAATACATTCAGTGGCAGCTTTACCATCAATAGGCTCGATTATAATATCGGAACTACGAAAGGAATGGCCGGCAAAGCTGCCCGGGAACTTCTTGTCGAAATTTCAGTCCCCGTCACTAAATAATTAATATTATGAAACAGACACTCTTCCATGGTGTAGTATCCGGGGCTCTGGCAGGGCTCGCAGCAAGCATCTATAGTGAAGCATATTCACAGGCCTTGCTGGTAGATTTTTCCAGTGTTTTTACATGGATCAACCTTGTAGCTGTGTGCATATTTAGCTGTGTATTAGCTTCTCTTGGGTACTTCTTCTTTGCCAAATGGGTAAAAAATGGAACCGACAGCTGGTTTAATGCCATTTTTCTGGTGCTCACTTTCGTCAGTTTTTTGATCCCGTTTTCCAGCGAATTGCCCATGGAAATTGAGTCTCCGGAACTATTTGCGGGTCTGACAATTCCCATTCATTTATTTCCGGTTTTATTCTGGATGGCTACGAAACCATTATTTAAGCAAGAAGCTATCCATTAATGACTGAGCCAATCAATGAAATTATCTGGAAGCAATTCGGTGGATCCCTGGATATGTTTGAAAATACGCTGGAGGCTTGCCCCGCTGAGGTATGGAGTGATAAATCGGAATTTTGGTACATCGCATATCACACTCTTTTCTACACTGACTACTACCTGAGCAGGAATCCATCGGAGTTCATGCCACCGGAGCCTTATACCCTTTCAGAATTTGATCCTGAAGGAATTATGCCCGATAGAATCTATACTAAAGTTGAATTGATACAATACCTGCAATTCATTAGAACAAAATGCAGAAGCAGACTTTCTATAGATGATCCGGAATCCAGATTCATTGATAGCAGAAAGAATTATTCTTTCATGGAAATTATGATTTACAATATCCGGCATATCCATCATCACCTGGGTCAGCTCAATATGTTATTGCGACAACATGCAGATCTGCCGTCCAAATGGGTTGCTCAAACGCAAATAGAGTTAAGGGGTGAGTGAAATGGAGCCTGTTTTGGAAACTGAACGCCTCCTATCCAGAAAATTCACGCTGGAAGACGCAGCATTCATTCTTCAACTCCTGAATACAGAGGGCTGGTTGAAGTATATTGGTGATAGAAAGGTAAGGACCATAGAAGAGGCAGAAGCATACTTGCTAAATGGCCCCCTTAAAACCAACGAACATACATTTCCCTGGCTCCGATTGATAGCACTTAAATCCAACAACACCCCCATTGGATTAGTGAGCTTAATAAAGAGAGAAGATTTGGAATTCATTGACATAGGCTTTGCTTTTCTGCCAGCGTTTATGGGCCAGGGCTATGCTTGCGAGATTGTTAGTGAAACTATAAAGTTCGCATTTGGAAAGTTACATCTTGAAAAAATAATTGCCATCACATTACCTGACAACAAATCATCTATTCGCTTACTGGAAAAACTGGGGATGCAATTAGAAGGAGATTACATAAAGAAGGAATCAGCTGAAAAACTTTTGAAATACGGACTACCTGGATTTTAGATAGCAATGATTCTCCTTTTATTGATACATTTGAACTTTCTCAATATCAAATCATTGGCATCCGTTCCTTAAAATATATGAAATTATGACTTCGGAAGAATTAAAAGGAATTCAGGCTCCGATCAAAGAGCAATACAGAAACAACCCTGATTCAGCTTTAATAACATTACAATCAAAAGGAGAACTGAGTGAAGGAGTTTCGTGCAATATCGAAACCTCAAGGGCTCTTGTTACTGCAGGCTTACATCCTGCAACCGGAGGAAGCGGATTATTGGCTTGCTCCGGTGATATGCTATTGGATGCCCTTGTTGCATGTGCAGGGGTGACTTTGAAAGCCGTAGCTACAGCCCTTGACATTGAAATCCAATCTGCAGGTGTACAAGCGGAAGGAGATTTAGATTTTAGAGGAACACTGGGAGTAGATAAAGCTGCTCCAATTGGATTTAAAGCCATTCGACTGAAGTTTAATATTCAACCTCAGGCTTCTGAAGAACAAATTCAGACTTTGACCAAACTGACGGAAAGGTATTGTGTTGTGTATCAAACATTAAAGCAAGGTGTAGATATTAATCTGAATATACATCAGGATTAGGTCAGTCAACCAAATATTCTTCTATCAAAATATCCGCCTGAAAAGTCCTTAAACATCGTACTTATCTCATATGTAGTTCTTTTACATTCTATCAACAAAGACAAAACAAATGAGAAATCAGGTAAAATTTTCAATGGCTTTACTCGTAAGCTTACTAATAGCCGCATGCAGTCCAAAATATTATGTACCCAATACACATAATGTTCCACTCCTCGAAGAAAAAGGTCAAGTTACTCTGGCAGTACATGGCAATGTAAATCAATTTGAAGTTCAGGGAGCTTTTGGATTAAGTTCCAATATAGGTTTGATGGTCAATGGGGGCTTTTTCTTTCCTGCAGATGATGATAACGGGAATGGTGGATCGGGAAGATTAGGTGAAGTGGGATTGGGATATTTTACCAAAATTGGGGAATATATGGTGTTTGAGACTTATGGACTTTTAGGCTTTGGTTCAGTAGAAAATAATTTCCCTACCACTGTGGCTGGAAATCCCGGCACTAGCGGCACCATTAATGCAAACATTTTCAGAGCAGGTATCCAGCCGAATATTGGCTACACATCTGAATATTTTTCTGCTGCTGTATCTGCCCGCTTTGTTTCTCTCAATTACACAAACATAAAAGGAAGTTTAATTTTCGATGGCGTGGATCAATTTACCTATCTGGAAAATCATAAATCTTCCTTTCTCGTCGAACCGGCACTCACTGTCAGAGCAGGACTTGAAAATGTTAAATTACAGGCCCAACTTTCGGGTAGCTGGAATCTGTCACACAATAATTTTCCTCAGGAAAATGCACTGTTGAGCTTAGGCATCTTTGTGAAAATTTAAAGAAAAGGAACTCCTGAGAAGTGACACATTATAGCAGCAGTTCAAATAAATTGTATTTTGCATTTCGTTGCAAATACATTATTTGAACTGCTACAGCATGGTTTCACTGTTTTTCCGAAATCTTATCTTCACAATTTTACAACCCGGCATCGTTGCAGGCATTGTACCCTGGCTATTACTTAAGGATCAGGAGTATGAACTGGATGGTCTCTGGACAATCTGGCAATATTCAGGCTTGATAATTTTTTTAACAGGTTTAGTGATCATGTTGTTGTGCATTGCCAGATTCGCATTTGAAGGCAGAGGGACTTTATCCCCGCTTGATCCAACACAGAAACTGGTAATTGCAGGGTTGTATAAATACTCCCGGAACCCGATGTATGTAGGAGTGATGTTAGTACTTATCGGAGAAATACTTTTCTTTCAGTCATTTCCACTACTACTGTATTCAGTGATTATATTTTGTTCTTTTCATGTCTTCATAGTATTCAGAGAAGAACCCAGACTTCTGAGAGACTTTGGTGAAGAATACAAATTATATACAAAAAGTGTCAGACGATGGATGTGAATCCACCCAAGTTGCAGATTATGAATTTAGTAAGTATCTGATCAGATAAGCATAAAATCCACACCCAAAGTTTGAACTTTTCTCCCTACATTGCAGTATATAAATTGAAATAAAACACACAATAAAAATATAGCATCATGGCTCAATTGGACAATCAAATTCAGGAAAGAGTAAACAAATGGTTGGGAGAAGATTATGACGAGGAAACCAGATCCTCTCTGCAGCAATTAATAGATTCCAACAAAACTGAAGACATCATTGATGCTTTTTACAGAGATCTAGAATTTGGAACCGGAGGTTTGAGAGGCATTATGGGTGTGGGCACCAACAGAGTGAATAAGTACACTATCGGTGCTGCAACGCAAGGCTTGAGTAATTACCTGAAACAGCAGTATCCGGAAGGAAACATTAAGGTTGTCATATCGTATGACAATAGAAATAATGCCACCGTATTTGCAAAAATCGTGGCTGATGTTTTCTCAGCAAATGGCATTTACACATACTTTTTCAAAGAATTGAGACCTACGCCGGAATTATCCTTTGCTATCAGGCATTTGGGTTGCCAAAGCGGTGTCATGCTCACAGCTTCACATAATCCCAGAGAATATAGCGGCTATAAAGCATACTGGAATGATGGCGGACAAATCATTGCCCCTCACGACAAAAACATCATTGCTGAAGTAAATAAAATAAGCTCTGTAGATCAGATAAATTTTAAGGGAAATCCGGAACTTATCGAAATGATCGGCGACGAGATTGATGCAATCTATTTGGAGAAAGTAAAAGCCGTAAGTCTTAACCCAGATGCTATTAAAGCTCAGCATGATCTGAAAATTGTGTTTTCTCCTATTCACGGTGCCGGTGTAAAACTTGTTCCTGATGCATTGAAAGCAGTGGGATTCACAAATGTCAACTTAGTAAAAGAACAATGTATTATAGACGGCAATTTTCCTACCGTAGTGTATCCCAATCCGGAGGAAGAAGAAGCCATGACGCTTTCATTGAAACTTGCAAGGGAAATAGATGCGGATCTCGTCCTGGCTACTGACCCGGATGCTGACAGAGTAGGAATTGCGGTTAAAAATGATAAGGGTGAATTCATATTGCTCAATGGCAATCAAACCGGGACTCTTCTTTTCCATTATTTATTGACTCAATGGGAAGAAAAAGGCAAACTGACCGGTAATGAATATATCGTAAAAACAATTGTTACCACTTATCTGCTGGATAAAATTGCAGCATCTAAAAAAGTCATGTGTTACAATACATTGACCGGATTTAAATTTATCGGCGATCTCATGACTAAGCTGGAAGGCAAACAGCAATTCATTGCAGGTTGTGAAGAAAGTTATGGCTATCTGGTCGGAGATCATGCCAGAGATAAGGATTCTGTGGTGGCATGCACAATGATTGCTGAAATGGCAGCTTTCTATAAAAATAAAGGGATAACCCTCTATGAATCTCTTCAGGATATTCATGTGGAATATGGATTTTATAAGGAAGCCCTGATCTCCATTACCAAAAAAGGAAAAAGTGGAGCAGAAGAAATTGCTGCTATTATGCATTCCTACAGAACACAGCCTCCTGTGATGCTAGGAGGACATCGGGTATTGAAAGTAAATGATTATCAAAGCTCCATAGAAACAGATATTGAAACCGGCAATCAATATGACATAGACTTACCCAAATCCAATGTTCTGCAGTTTTTTACTGAAGGGGATATAATAGTATCGGCAAGGCCTTCCGGGACTGAACCGAAAATCAAATTTTATATCAGTGTCAACACCCGCCTGAAACGAAGAAGCGATTATGCAGAAAAAGAGCAAAAACTGGATGATATGATTGCTGCTATAAAACAGGATTTATCATGATCATACATATTCAGGAAAACTAAGTAATAAGTCAAAGCCACTAACATAAAATTCATTCCTGATGGATCACCAGATGATTTTGTTCTTATTGGCGATTGCCCTTGTTTTGTTTGCTCTGGAGGTGCTGCGACCGGATATCATAGGCATGTGCGTCATGATCATTCTCATCCTCACAGGCACTGTCAATATAAGTGAAGGATTTTCCGGCTTCAGTAATCCTGCTGTGATCACCGTAATTGCTATGTTTATACTGACCGCTGGTCTTGAAAGAACAGGAGTCGGAGATGTATTAGGCAATGTAATGCTTAAGGCGGGGGGAAATAATCCTGCCCTACTGACCATAACGGTGATGGCTACAGTTGGAATTCTCTCTTCTTTTATGAATAATATTGGTGCTACAGTGGTAATGCTAACGCCTATTTACGCCATTTGTAAAAAGATCAATTATTCACCCAGTAAACTTCTGATCCCATTGTCATTTGGATCATTGATGGGAGGTCTTACCACATTAATCGGAACACCGCCCAACTTATTAGTTTCTATGGCATTGGAAGATGCTGGTTTTGAGAGCTTTAAAATGTTTGATTTTCTTCCTACAGGGCTGGCAGTCATGTCAACGGGTATTCTATACATGACATTTATAGGACGTCATTTGATACCCAACAGAAAAAGTACCACTGACTACACCCAAACTTACAATCTGGAGGATTACATGACTGAGGTTATTATTCCACCTGGTTCTTCCATTGCTAACGTAGAACTACAATATGCAAAGACGCTTCAAAATATAAATCTGATCATCATCAGTATCCATAGAAAAGAAAATGGGGCGGAGGTCGTGATTACCCCAAATAAAAATACAGTTTTAAAAACCGGAGACCGCCTGCTGGTGGAAGGGAATTTGGAGAAGCTATTCAAGGTCATAGAAACAAAAGATCTGATCATTCATATTAAAACTAAAATAAATGATGATCAGTTAACCGGAAAAGGAATGAGACTTGCTGAAGTGGTTCCTTCTCCTCAGTCAAGCATTCTTGGACAAACTATCCGACAAGCCAATATTAAAAACAAATATGGAGTATTGGCTCTTGCCCTAAAAAAACGAGAAAAGCAATTGAATTATAAATATGTGGATTTACCTCTGGAAGTGGGAGATGTCATGCTGGTGCAGGGAACTCCTGCTCGATTGAATGACATTGCAAGCAATTCAGACTTTCTGGTAATCAATCATTTGGAACCAAAAATCAGAGAGACTTCAAAAGCACCTTTCGCCTTAGCTTCCATGGCTTTTGCAATCATTATGGCAGCAACAGGAATCATGCATATTTCAGTAGCCGGTATGATCGGTGTAATCCTGATGGTACTGACCGGATCTGTCAGAGTAGATGACATTTATAAAAATGTGGAATGGCGGGTAATATTTTTGATTGCCACAATGATGCCACTAGGTCTTGCCATGGATGATGAACATACGGGTGCTGCTACATGGATTGCCAATCATATAGTAAATATTGCCGGGCCGTATGGGCCATATGTAGTAATGGCCTGCTTACTCCTGGTAGTAACGCTGATCACAGAAGTTATGTCCAATGCTGCTGCAGCGGTTTTAATAGCACCTATCGGGATTTCTATTGCTGTTGCTATGAATATTCAGCCTCATGCATTTCTGATGGCTATCGCTATTGGTGCTTCTACCACTTTCCTCACTCCTATCGGTCATCAGGCCAATGTATTGGTTTATGGAATCGGTGGATACAAATTTTCAGACTTTGCCAGAACAGGATTTCTGCTGAATGTATTTATTTGTTTAGTGGCATTTTATTTGATTCCGATTGTGTGGCCGTTTACGCCGATAAAGTAACATTCAGGACTTAAAATTTTAATCCAATTGTTATATTCAAATAGGGCAATGAATTCCTGTTGACAACGGGTATTCCTATTTCAACTTCTGTTGTAATCCTGTTACCTTCTCCATGGAAGGAAATGGCCGGCCCATATTGAAAATCACCTTCATCATTCATCAGATGATATAATCCAATTCCTGATCCATATAAAATAAATTCATCCTTAATTTTCACTGATCTTAAATGGGCATATTTCATGCTCAAAGACCCAGCTTCCTTAAACACCGTAGCTCGTATCAAAAATGAATGTTTGGTGTCCACATATGCCTCACCAATTTTATTTATCCGGTAATTTATGATCGCAAATTCCGGCATTGCCGCAATTCCAATATTACCCGGGGTTAATTGCGCTCCAAACATTCCTCTTATAGTATAAATCCTTTTGTTCTTTTCTTCTAGTTGTCCCACATACATCATTACATCGTTTTCTTGTCTGTACATCAGTTCGGTAATTTTATTCAATTTTTTCTTTGAAAACAAAGGCTCACCTTTAAGGTCTTTTTTTAAGCTTAACAGGATATTTTGAATATTGAGAACTGCCAATTTCCTTAAACCATCAATATTATCGAAACATATACTGACCGGCTGCTTATCTTCATTTATCAGATATATAATATGTAAACCTGTAAAAAGCAGTAATGAGTCTTTGAACAGGTAGCTTACTGGCCTGGAAGATTTATTTATATCCATTTTTATTAAGCCTCCAAACTCATACAACTTAATATCCAGAGGTTTTCCTTCAACCATTTCGTATTCAATTTCTTTTAAATTATTGAGTACAAAACCAGTATATTTTTCTGTTAATCGGATTGACTCCTCGAGATTTCTCACAGACCAAACGTAGGTTCCTGCAGGCCATTCTATTCGCAATTCATTTTGATAATTAAAATTTATTATATAGTCTTCCAAAGGAGAATCAGGCTGAGCATAAATGGAATACTCGTTGAATAATGACGATAAAAAAATCAGGCAATACGTGATCCTTAGCATATTTGTTAATTAAGCATTTGAAAAAAAATTCAACAAAATGAATATGAACTTATTTGATCAGCACTATGGTTCTTCCAAATTCATGTCCCATACCTTTCCCTTCTATCCTATGAAATATCCTGAACTCCGTCCGGGTAACAGATGTAGTATCATCAAAAAACACATTGGTGGCATACGGTTTTGTAGTCCGTTTTCCAGTTCGGATCGGCTTGAAATCTGGTAGAGTTAATTTTGTTTCAGGACCTGGTATGTATAATTCCAGTAATTCAGCAATCCCAACATTTTCACTTTTCTCAAGTGATTTCGGAACAAGATTTACCGCCATCTCCTGTTCTATATAAACTGTATCGCGCAGATAAATATACTGTTTTCGGTACTGAACAACAGTGTCTCTAAGCTCAGCAATTACTTGAATAGTGTCAGGCTGTATCTTAGTTTCCTCCGGAACAGAAGGCTTATTTTCACCTTGATGAACATAATAACTTAAAGCATATCCGGTGCCGAATACTGTCAAACCCAGTAATAATATTAACCAGGGTGTTTTTCTGTACTTTTTAGGAATATTGATTTTGCTATCAATCCTTGCCCAATTAGCTTCCTTATTCCACTCAGGTCTGGCATTGTTTTCAAAATCATCAATTGTCGTTTTCATCTTATTCATATTTGTATCCAAGTGGAATTAATAATTCTTTCAATGAGGTTCTAGCTCGGTTTAGATATGCTTTGCTGCTGCCCGGACTCAGGCCTAGTAAATTTGCAATTTCAGTATGTGAAAAGCCATCCACTTCATGCAATTGAAATACAAGACCATATTGCTGTGGTAATGAATGAACAGCCTTTATGATTTCATGATATTGCAAATTAGAAAAGACCAGTTCTTCCTCATTTTCAAATTCCAGGCAATTTTTTTCTTCAAATACCAATCTGTTTTTCCTGAGCTTCATCAGACAATTATTAATGGTCACTTTCTTAAGCCAGGCTCTTAAATTACCCTCATACTTCCATTGAAATTCCTTAAGTTTTTCAAATGCGATTAAAAATGTATCCATCACTATTTCCTCTGCATCTTCGGTGATTTTGAGATATCTCTTCGCTACCAAATAACACATATCTGCATATAAATCATGCAGCAACTTCAGCGCTTTGCGCCTGTCTCTTTGATACAAACTCAATATCTCTTGTTCAGACATCATATTATTTACAATAATGCAGAAATTCAGCGAAGGGTTACATGCAAAAAGTATTAAGATTTCAGAATTTAATTTTTCTATTTTTACGTCAAAACATCTAAATCCGATACAATGTCTGCTCCTTCAAATTACTTCGACATCAACAAACAATCATGGAACTCCAGGGTAGATTCCCACCTGAAGTCAGAATTCTATGATATGCCGGGATTTCTGGCTGGAAAATCATCCCTGAACTCAATTGAACTTGAATTACTGGGAGATGTCAGGGGTAAAAAAATCCTGCATCTGCAATGCCATTTTGGTCAGGATACTTTATCTCTGGCGAGAATGGGCGCCATCGTCACCGGAATTGACTTATCTGATAAAGCGATTGAAACGGCAAATAGCCTGGCCTCGGAACTAAAACTGGAAGCCAGATTTATCTGTTGCAATATTTTTGATCTGCCAGCTCATCTGAATGAAACATTTGATATTGTTTTCACCAGTTATGGCACCATTTGCTGGCTTCCTGATCTGACTCCCTGGGCGAAACTGATTGGGCAATATTTACGTCCGAAGGGCACTTTTGTATTTGCAGAATTTCACCCCGTTGTATGGATGTTTGACAATAATTTTCAATCCATCGCTTATAACTATTTCAATGCTGAACCAATCATTGAAGAAGAAAGCGGTACTTATGCCGACCGGGATGCAGATTTAAACCTGCAATCTGTTTGTTGGAATCATAGCATGGCAGATGTCATTGCAAATCTTCTTCAAAATGGGCTCGAAATCACAGATTTGGAGGAATATGACTACTCACCTTATGATTGTTTTAATGAAACCATCCAGTTTGAACCGGGAAAATACCGAATCAAACATCTGGATAATAAAATCCCTATGGTGTACGCTGTTCGGGCTATAAAAAAGTAAACCTGATTCCTAAACTATCACAAAAAATGGATCATTCAGAGATAATCAACTGGTTGCTGGAAGGAGATGTCTCCATTCAATTTCAGACGTACAGAGATCTTTTGGGTGAGCTCAGGCCGGATTTACAGGATAGAATTGCAACTGAAGGATGGGGCGCACAATTTTTAAGTTTTCGTGAGCCTAAAGGTTTTTGGGGCCTTGGATTTTACCAGCCAAAATGGACTTCTTCGCATTATACTTTGATTGATCTGAAAAATCTGGCAATCAGTCCCCGGCATCCACAGATCAGGGAAAGTATAGATTATATTTTAAAATATGAGAAAGGAAAAGATGGCGGAATTAATCCTGCCGGAGCGACATATCTGAGTGATTTGTGTATCAATGGAATGGGCTTGAATTACGCAGCCTATTTTAACGCAGCAGAGGAAAAATTACATTCAGTGATTGATTTTATATTGAATAATCAGATGCCTGACGGTGGCTTCAATTGTCGCTCTGTGAGAACTAAAGTCCATCATAGTTCCTTGCATACCAGTTTATCCATTTTGGAAGGATTTCAGGAATATATTACTAAAGGCTATACATACAGATTGGAGGAATTAAAGGCAGTCATAAAAAATGTACAGGAATTTATTTTGATGCACAGGCTATTCCTGTCTGACAAGACCGGAGAAATTATTAATGAAAATTTCTTAAAACTCTGTTACCCCGGACGCTGGTATTACGATATTCTAAAAGCTCTCGACTATTTGCAATCAGCCAGGTTCCCATATGATGACAGAATGCAGGAAGCCATTTCATATCTAATAAGTAAAAGGCAAAACGACGGGAGATGGAAACTCGCATCAGGACATCCTGGCCAGGTACATTTTAAAATGGAAAAAGCCGGGCAGCCAAGCAGATGGAATACACTTCGTGCGATGAGAGTTTTGAAGGCATATCCTTCTGATACCAGGATTTAATCTAAAACAAGTCCGGCGTCAATCTCTTACAGATGAATGTCTGGCGTGGGTATCGAACCAGCCCGGATAAGCAAAAAATTTGTCTATTGACCGGGAAAATAACCTTCCTATGCCATACTTGTTCACAGCTGCATGATCACCCAAAAGTTTATATCCCTGAAATATGCTTCTATATTGATTTTTGATTGCTGACAAGTTCTGCCAACTGTCCGGATGCAAGTCTTTGCCAAAAGAACCGGATGAACCTCTGACAAATTGATAATTCAGAAACTGCCCTTCTCCATTATTCTTAGCTTCTCTGAAAGCGCTGACTTTGGATTGATTGATGGCCTGAAAATGATCGTAACCAAGCTTTGTAAGTAATTCAAATTCCTCATCCAATTTCTCAAATGACACCTTTTCAGATTCGATGGAGATGTAGTCCGGCTTCTCAGTAAAATTCAACAGCGCCTTCAGGCAAACGGTGTCCATCCCCTCAATATCAATCTTCATATAATATGGAATGCCATACTTATTCAGGCATTCAACAAAATTTACTGCTGAAACTTCAATCAGCTCATCATTAGCTCCCAATTTTGAATTTCTTTCACTCCATTCATTCACCACTGTTCCCCAGACACTCACCTTATTATTTTTGTAAAATCTGACTTTCCCTTCGGTAATATCAAGCAGTTCAGAATCGACAATTGCCCCTTCCACAATTGTAAGCTGACCTGAATCCAATTCATTTGCAAACTTTTTTCTGCAAAAATCAGCAAGATCCGGGTCTGCTTCAAAACTTACCACATTAAAACCTTTTTTGAGATAAAAATCAGAATCTTCCCCTTTATGCATTCCGATATCGAAAATCAAGTTCTTATTTTTCGTCATATTTAAAGCCGGTAGGAATAGTGATGTTGCTGCACAGATTTATAATTCAAAATCCGGCAGCAAATTAGACTAATTTTCGTTACTGGAAGATAAAGTATATATATTTTTTTGCAATATGAAGCAAGAAGCGGGTTATTGCACAGGAGGCATTTAGGCTCTACATTGATCTGTTGTGCGTTTTACCTGTTTTTTTAAGGGCTGATTGTGGATTGAGAGTGCGAATGGCAATTCGCCTTTACTGGTGTGCCAATCAGGGAATTTACGCAATGCTTCAACTTGTCAAAATATCAGCGTTTAGCCTGGCTGCTTAGACTGTTAACTCATCACTCATTACTCATCACAGGCTGTTTATCTTATATCTAACCTACTGCCCCACAACCTTTATTTTGGTACCACCGGCTACCTGCTCATTTAGAGTCATTCCGTTCAGAATAGCCAATTCTTCATGTCTTGCGGCAGGCATACTGAATGAATTTAATACTTCTTTCAATGTACCAGCTTTAGTCACTGACTTTATCCGAACTCTTTCCGGCTTTTTATTCAGTTTTGAAGCATCTGTTAATGCCCGGAACTGTTTGGCAGAATTCTGAAATGAGCCTACATAGTTGTTGTAATCAGCAGCTGCTGAAGCGCCTAGGAAATGATAAATTAAACCTCCATATTGAATAAAATAATTCAAAGTGCGCATCGTGGCGGTCTGAGAAACCTGATCGGCTACAAGTTCAAGTGCCGGCAGACCACTGATAGTAAGATTTGTTCTGCTGACAGTAGTCATCTGATATCTTGAAAGAGTAGAATCAGCTGAAGCATTCAATGTGGTTGCAGGAGCCAGTGTCATCATTAAAACAGCTTTTCCGTCTTTTGGCGCCATCTGAACTGCTTGCGGTGTATTGGAATACGACCAGCCCTGTGGTACAGGAAATTGGAATTTCAGCTCCGGATGATAAAATACATTGTTTTCCAGAAATCCTTGCTTGGGATCATCACCATAGATGAGGCCGTCTATTTTATCTAAATAACTATTGCGATTTACTTCAGGATTATTGAGGCTTAGTTTTGCAATCCATTCTACGGCTAATTTTTCGACATCCCGGCTTCTGTTTGCAGGTGATGGGTGAGTAGATAAAAATTCAGGAATCTCTCCTTGTCCCCCGGCACTTGATTGTCTCTCGAGTGTATTAAAGAATTTACCCATTTGGCGGGCATCATAGCCAATTTTAGAGGAGTATTCCACACCCAGATCATCCGATTGTCTCTCTGCATCTCTGCCAAATCTCATCATTAGTAATTGCAGGCCTGCAGAAGCTGGTTCAGCGAATTGAGCAATTTCAGGAACTAAAACGATACCAGCGATGAGTCCTATTTGACCCAATATTTGATTTCTTTGCTGCACAACTGAGTGTCTAGCAGTAATGTGACCAATCTCGTGTCCTAATACGCCGGCAAATTCAGCCTCATTATTAAAATGAGCCATGATGCCACGCGTAAAATACACATAACCTCCAGGCACTGCAAATGCATTCAATATCGGTGAATCCACTACCTTAAATTCATATTTCAAATTGGGTCTATGAGAAATTTTAGCCATAGCCTGACCTTTCTCATTGATAAACTTTTGCAATGTCGCATCTTCGTATACCCCAAACATAGCTATAATCTCAGGATCTGCTTGCTGCCCCATAGCAACCTCCTGCTCTTCTGACATAAATACTAATTGCTTCTTACCGGTAACGGGATTTACAGAACAAGAATTCAGCAAGATTCCCATGAGAACTGCTGTAATAATCAAATATGCTTTTTGCATGAATTCAATGATTTAATTAATCAATTTTGTTTTCGAAATATAGCAGAATTCAATTCAAAAATCGGGTCGCTACCATGAGTTCCTTTGTTCCTTGTAAATACTTATAGAAACCCTCTCCGGACTTAACGCCGAGCCTTCCGGCATTCACCATATTAACTAATAACGGACAAGGGGCGTATTTTGGATTCCCAAATCCATCATAAAGTACATTCAATATAGAAAGACATACATCCAGTCCGATGAAATCGGCCAATTGAAGCGGTCCCATAGGATGAGCCATTCCCAATTTCATGACAGTATCTATCTGCTCGACTCCTGCAACACCTTCATATAAGGTGTAAATTGCCTCATTGATCATAGGCATCAAAATACGGTTGGCCACAAATCCCGGATAATCGTTTACTTCCACAGGAATTTTGCTGATTTGTCTGCTAAGAATCAGGATCTTGTCAGTGACTTCATCAGATGTAAGATATCCTCTGATGACTTCAATTAATTTCATAACAGGTACAGGATTCATGAAATGCATTCCTATCACCTTATCAGGTCTTCCTGTAACAGCTGCCAGCTGAGTAATGGAAATAGATGAAGTATTAGTAGCCAAAATGGAGTGGTCAGGAGCGATTTGATCCAGATCTCTGAAAATACTCAGTTTGATATCCAGCCGTTCAGAGGCAGCTTCAATGATCAGATCTGCTTTTGTACAGCCCATCTCAAGAGTGGTGAAAGTAAGGATATTCTCCAGTGTAGATTTTTTCTTTACTTCATCTATTACTCCTTTTCCAACCATTCTGTCGAGATTTTTCTCTATTGTAGCCAGGGCTTTATCCAAAGCAGACTGTGAAACATCTATCAAATGAACTTCAAAACCATTCTGAGCAAACACATGAGCAATACCATTGCCCATCGTACCTGCTCCTATCACTGAAATATTTTTCATATATAAACATTTATTATTTAAGTCCAAATTTCGTCATTAATTGGGTAAAGAATAGAACATTCCTGCACCAAATCCCAAAGGAAGGTCAAAAATGATCCAAATTGTCAATAATAAAATCCAGCCTATCAGGAAGAGGAATGTATAAGGAAGCATTGTGGAAATGACCGTTCCAATACCCGCCTTCGGATCGTACCGCTGAATAAATGCAACAATTAGTGCAAAATAAGACATCATTGGTGAAATGATATTCGTGACACTGTCTCCTACCCTATACGCCGCTTGAGTAAATTCAGGAGAATAACCCAACAACATAAACATCGGAATAAACACAGGAGCCATGATCGCCCATTTGGCTGATGCACTGCCCATAACCAGATTAATGGTAGCCGAAATTAATACGAAGGCGATCATAAGAGGAATCGGCCCCAATCCGGAGGATTTAAGTAAGTCTGCACCTTTCACAGCAAATACCAGTCCGATATTTGTCCAGTTGAAATATGCCACAAATTGTGCAGCAAAAAATACTAAAACGATATAGGAACCCAGCGTTTCCATACTTTTGGCCATCCCCTTCATCACATCAGAATCATTCTTAACGGTTTTAGCACCTATGCCGTAAGCAATACCCACGACTGCTGAACCCAGAAATAATAATGCCACAATTCCTGACATGAAAGGCGATTTCAAGATATCCCCATTCTCCGGATTTCTGAGATATCCATCTTCCGGTATCAATCCTCCCAGCACAAAAGCGGTGAACAGTAATGCAGCAACAAGCGCATATTTTAGTCCCTTCTTTTCTATTGGCGTCAGGTTTTGAATCGCTTCCGGTTTTTCTGAACCGGTATAAGTTCCCAATCTTGGAATCACTATTTTTTCAGTTACATATGTGCCCAAAATGGTAATTAAAAAAGTGGAGACAAACATGAAATAGTAGTTACACGCAGGATTAACTTCATACACCGGATCCAGGATTCTTGCCGCTTCCTGGGAGAGTCCGGCTAACAAAGGATCTATTGTTCCCAATAACAAATTAGCACTATATCCTCCGGAAACACCGGCAAATGCTGCTGCCAATCCCGCCAGAGGATGTCTCCCTGCTGCCAGAAATATGATAGCAGATAATGGAACCAGAAGGACGTAACCTACTTCACTCGCTGTGTTGGACATAACTCCGGCAAAAACAATCACCATGGTAAGCAGACGTGCCGGAGATTTGAGGACAATAAGCTTCAATGCAGTCCCTATCAAGCCGGATCCCTCAGCGATACCAATACCAAGCAAGGACACTAATACAGTTCCCAATGGCGCAAATCCTGTAAAATTGGTAATCATCTGGGTCAATATCTTATGTAAACCCGATTCAGAAATCAAGTTAACTACCGCAATGGTCTCTCCTGTCCCGGGATGTGTGACTGTAAGGTCAAACAAGCTCAAAATCCAACTGGCTACAATGACCAATCCAGCAAAAAGTGCGAATAATGTTGCGGGATGGGGCAATGCATTTCCGACTCTTTCTATGATGGACAAAAATCGGTTGACCCAGGAGGTTTTAACTTGTTCCACTTTGATTTGCTTTATATGAGTTGAAGAATGTGAAATTGCCCGCGGGCAATTCGTAAATAAAGCATTAAATATAGACAGGTTTTTGTATTCACAAAACTGGCAATTAAACTAGAATAAAAAATATGGGTCTCACAACTAGCGTTGGTATTAAATTGAATGTACATTTGTTGGGCATGAAATTGATTAACAAATATACTCTGGTCCTTATCCTGCTCTCCTTAGTGCTTGTATCTTGCAGCAAACGCAGGATGGCAGCATCAAGAGACAAGATTCAATATTCAGCCCAAAGAACCATGTGGACCGTGGATAAGAACTACTATATGGATGATAGTATTTTGGTACATCTGACTATTCCACACGGTAAAGAACTCGCCGTCAGAACGCCTTCCGGGGGATTTTACTACCTCGTCTATCCAAAGGATTTGGCTACAATACCACAGGCAAAGCCATTATACAGTATCACTGAGTTCCTGAAAGTAGATAAACTTGTCTTTTACCCTGCAAAAACCAAAGGCAATCCACACGACGTGCAATTTAAAGGAAACCAACTCATCTTCAAAAAAACCGGGACTTATGAGTTGCTTATTAGTGACAATCTTTCTACAGATGACGGAACTCCATTTGAAAAATTGATTATACATTATATCCATGAGAATAAACCTCCGAGAGTCTGACAACTTCTTTTTAAGACTCATATGTATTTTGTTTTTCTTCGGCTATAATGCTTCGCTTTACTCACAATATAATGTTCAAATAAATCTGGAGGCTTCCAGCTCTAAAGATGTGTTTCTGGCCGGTAATATCAATAACTGGAATCCCGCAGACAGCAATTATCTCTTCAGACCAACAAAAAATGGTCTTCAATTAGCATTTAAAACCGGGCAAAAGGAGCTTGAATTCAAACTCACTCAAGGCTCATGGAGCAGGGTGGAGAAAAATCAGGAAGGAATGGATGTGCCTAATAGAAAGCATTCACTTCAGAAAGGAAATAATTCTATTCAGATAATTATACAGAAATGGGGTGACGGAACTACAGGAGCTTCTACCCGCACTGAACAGGTAAAGATCCTGACTGATTCTTTTTTTAGTCAGAGTCTCGATAAATACCGGAGAATTTGGATCTATCTTCCCAAAAATTACAAAACAGATACTCTGAGCGCATATCCTGTCTGGTACATGCATGACGGGCAGAATCTTTTTGACAACAGTACTTCTTATTCAGGTGAATGGAAGATAGATGAAATATTGGGAAGTCTGGAGGAGAAAGGAGAAAATACGGCCATCATCGTAGGAATTGATAATGGTGGAATTGAAAGAATGAATGAATACAGTCCATGGGAAAATGAAAAATATAAGCAGGGAGGCAAAGGAGATGCTTATCTGGATTTTCTGACTCAGGAACTCAAACCTTTCATTGATTCAACTTACAGAACTTTGACTTGCAGACAATACACTACCATTGGCGGAAGCTCCATGGGCGGTTTAATATCACTGTACGGGCTTCTCAGACATCAGGAGATATTCGGAAATGCCCTGGTATTTTCACCTGCATTTTGGTTTGCAAAATCTGAACTTGACTCATTTCTTGTAAAAAATCCAATAGAACTGCCTTCTAAAATACATTTTCTTGCAGGCAAACTGGAAGGGCCTGAATATGTAAAAGACATGGACTCGGTAAGGGCTCAGCTTGCTGAATCACAAGAACTGCAGTATGATTATGTGGTCAAAGAACTGGGTGAGCACAACGAAGCATTTTGGGAATCAGAGTTTGAAAGTGCATTTAAATTTCTGAATACCAATCCATCTGAACTTGTTTTGGTTGAATCCAACACATGGATGCCAAAGGCTTACCCTTGCCCGGGTACAACAGTAACTTACACTATTTCAAAAAATATGCTTCCATTTCAAGTAGAAATAGATGGAGGAAAAGTCCTGAATAATGACGCCGGATCAAGCAGGAAATTAATTGTTTTTTGGGAAAAAGACGCTTCTGAATCCCTCCTGGTTTTACACAAAGAAAGAAAGTAATGATTACAATACTGTTAGTTACTGTATTTATACTGGGTTATGCTGCCATTGCATTTGAGCATTCCATCCATGTCAATAAAGCTGCTTCGGCGTTAATTACTGGTGTCATTTGTTGGGCAATATATTTTATGCTCGGGCATTCAGGGGAAGCAGGAATGGAACACCTGAATCATCATTTGGGTGAAATTTCAGGTATCATTTTCTTTTTACTAGG